>JAZKCX010000197.1:13791-18635 GCA_040387875.1 Pseudomonadota bacterium
GGCAGTGGCGCTGAAGCTGCCGAATCTGCGCGGCCAGCACGGCAGGGCAGAGAAGGTGACGGCGCCCCACGATGTCATCAGCTCCCGCGCCTTTGCTTCGTTGCCCGATTTCATTACCGTGTCGCAGGCCGCACTGGCGCCCGCCGGCATCTGGCTGGCGATGAAAGGCAAGCTTCCCGGCGATGAGCTGGCTTTGCTTCCGCCCGAAATAGACGTGTTTCACGTGGAACAACTGGCCGTTCCGGGGCTGGACGCCGAGCGCTGCATCGTCTGGATGCGGAAAAAACCCGCCTGAAAGCCAATCGCTGCGCAAAGCCATCGTAAACTCAGCGGCATACAAAACCGGGGGTGTGGGATGGCGGGCAGGGGAAATTCAGGCGTGTGCAGCGCCAAAAATGCAGGATGGCCCGGTCTACTGCTGGCACGCGCGGAGCGCAACATCTGATGGCCAAGATATTCTGCGTTGCCAACCAGAAGGGCGGCGTCGGCAAAACCACCACTACCGTCAACCTCGCTGCCGGCCTGGCCAAAGTGGGCCAGCGGGTGCTGATGATTGACCTCGACCCGCAAGGCAATGCCACCATGGGTTCCGGTGTGGACAAGCGCAAGCTGGCGCTCACCGTCTACGACGTACTGCTGGAATCGGCCTCGATTGCCGAGGCGCGCATCAAAAGCGAGAAGTGCGGCTACGACGTGCTGGGCGCCAACCGCGACCTGGCCGGTGCCGAAGTTGAGCTGGTAGAAGTAGAGCGGCGCGAGCGGCGCCTGAAAACCGCACTGGCCGCAGTCGACGCTGAATATGACTTTGTGCTGATCGACTGCCCGCCATCGCTTTCCATGCTCACCTTGAACGGCCTGTGCTCCGCGCACGGCGTGGTGGTGCCGATGCAGTGCGAGTACTTCGCGCTCGAAGGCCTGACCGATCTGGTCAACACCATCAAGCAGGTACATGCCAACCTGAACAAGGATTTGCAGGTCATCGGCCTGCTGCGGGTGATGTTTGACCCCCGCATCACGCTGCAACAGCAGGTGAGCGACCAGCTCAAGGCGCATTTCGGCGAGAAGGTGTTTGACACCGTCATCCCGCGCAATGTGCGGCTGGCCGAGGCACCGAGCTACGGCTTGCCGGGCGTGGTATTCGATGCCGGCGCCAAGGGCAGCCAGGCCTATGTGGCGTTTGCCAAAGAAATGGTCGAGCGCATCGCCAAGCTCTGATTTTTAAGCAAAATATGCCGCTAGCCGGCGCCCCGCCTCGATTTTCCGCTATTTATTTCGTAGTTCATGGCACCGTCTACCGTTCTTCTTCTGCCCGGCTGGCACAACAGCGGGCCCGATCACTGGCAAACGCGGTGGGAGCAGGCGCACGGCTACCAGCGGGTGGAGCAACACGACTGGGAACGCCCACTGCGCGGCGACTGGATTGCCCGCATCGAGGAAGTGGTACTGGGCTGCGCGGGACAGGTGGTGCTGGTGGCGCACAGCCTGGGCTGTATTGCGGTAGCGGCCTGGGCTGCGCACTCGCGCAACACGCAGCGGGTGCATGCTGCGCTGCTGGTGGTGCCGCCGGATACCGAAACCCCGGCCCTGCGAGAAGCCTTGCCCGGCTGGTCGCCCATTCCCTTGTTAGCCCTGCCGTTCCCCAGCGTGCTGGTGGCCAGCAGCGACGACCCGTACTGCACACCTCCCCGCAGCCAACACCTTGCCACTGCCTGGCAATCCCGCGCGGTAAGCGTTGGCCGGGCAGGGCATCTCAACGCCGCCTCTGGCCTGGGCGACTGGCCTGCCGGCCACGCCCTGCTGACTGATTTACTGAAAGACTGAAACCATGGTCACCAAAAAACCCAAGGGCCTGGGCCGCGGCCTCGAAGCCCTGCTCGGCCCCACTGCCCACGAAGCCGGCGACGGCACACCACCCGCCGGCCTGCCCACCACGCTGCCCTTGGACGTACTGGTGCCCGGCATCTACCAGCCCCGCACGCGCATGGACGAGGGCGCTCTGTACGAGCTGGCCGAGAGCATCAAGGCCCAGGGCATCATGCAACCGATTCTGGTGCGGCGCCGGGGTGACGCGGGGCAGTACGAAATCATCGCCGGCGAGCGGCGTTTTCGCGCCGCCAAAATCGCCGGCCTGGACGAAGTGCCGGTGCTGGTGCGCGATGTGCCGGACGAAGCCGCTGCGGCCATGTCGCTGATCGAGAACATCCAGCGCGAAGACCTGAATCCACTGGAAGAAGCGCAGGGCCTGCAGCGCCTGATCAAGGAATTTGGTTTTACCCACGAACAAACCGCGCAGGCGGTGGGCCGCTCGCGCAGCGCTGCCAGCAACCTGCTGCGCCTCTTGAACCTGGCCGATCCGGTGCAGACCATGCTGATGGCCGGCGATCTGGACATGGGCCACGCCCGCGCGCTGCTGTCGCTGGACCGGGCAACACAAATCACCGCAGCCAACCAGATCAGCGCCAAAAAGCTGTCGGTGCGCGAGGCCGAAAGCCTGGTGAAAAAGCTGGGCGCCGAATTCAATCTCGTGCCGCAAGCCAAGCCCAAAAAAGAAAAGTCGCGCGACCTGAAACGGGTGGAAGAAGAGCTTTCCGATCTGCTTGCCGCCGCCGTGGAAGTACGTGTGAAAAAACGCGTCAAGCGCCACGGTCGCATGGAAGAGCTGGGCGAGATGGCCATCCAGTTTGGCTCGCTCGAAGAGCTCAATGGCCTGATCGACCGGCTGCGCGGCAGCGGCGGCTAACTGTTCAAGCCGGTAACTATTTGCGACAATTCACCGCGATTCCATCAGACCATCTGACGCAACACGTCAACTTCCAGGGAGCCTTCCGCCATGCCAAACATCACCACCACACGCGCCCTTGTTCTGGCGCTGGGCACCAGCCTTTTTTGCCTGGGCGCTGCGGCCCAGACGCTGGGCGGCGGTGGCGGCCCGGCCGGTGACGCCACCCAGGTGGAGAAGTGCGATGCGCCCAAAGGCACGCTGGCGGTGGTGGAGCCGCAGGACGTGGTTATTCAGCAGCTGTTTGGCATGGGCCTGAAATCGCCCACCGCGATGATCCGCATCATCGTGCAACAGTCCAACTGCTTCCAGATTGTCGAGCGCGGCGTGGGCATGCAGAACATGATGCAGGAACGTGCGCTGGCCGAAGGCGGGCAGATGCAGGGCGGCCAGAACATCGGCAAAGGCCAGATGGTGGCGGCCGATTTCATCCTCACGCCCAGCGTGGTGTTTGCCAACAACAACGCCGGTGGTGTGGGCGGTGCACTGGCCGGTTTTGGCGGCAAGCTCGGCGTGTTTGGTGCGCTGGCCGGTGGCCTGAAGTTCAAGGAAGCGCAGACCGCGCTGGTGATGGCCGACACCCGCTCGGGCATTCAGGTGGCGGCCGCCGAGGGCAGCGCGCAGAAGACCGATTTCAACATCGGCGGCGCGCTGTTTGGCGGCGGCGGTGGCGCGGCGCTGGGCGGCTACGGCAACACCGCCGAGGGCAAAATTGTGGCGGCTTCGTTCCTGGACAACTGGAACAACATTGTGCGCACCATCCGCAACCAGCCCTCGCTGGTACAAGCCCGCGGCAGCGCCGCCAGCCAGCAGAACGCGTCGCTCAGTGTGAAGGCCGGCGCCGGTGCAGCGGGCGATGTCTACGTGCCCAAAATTGCCGGCGTCAAAGCCTTCCGCAGCCCGGCGGAAGGCGGCGCCACCGTGGCCACGCTGCAAAAGACCGACGAGGTGATTTTTGAAGGCGAAGAAACCAACGGCTTCATGAAGGTGGCCACACCCAGCGGCACCGGCTGGGTGAAAGCCGTGATGATGCGCAAGCAGTAAGCGCGTTGCCAACTGCAAAAGGCCTCTTTTTGAGGCCTTTTGTGCTTCTGGCCGGCGTATTTATTGGGTTGTATGCTCCTGAAAAAGGAGCGTTACAACCCTAAAGACTGAAAATTTTGCCGGGATTCAGGATGTTGAGCGGGTCCAGCGCGCGCTTCAAAGTGCGCATCATGTCCACCGCGCCATCGCCAGCCTCGTCCAGCAAAAAATCCATCTTGTGCAGGCCCACGCCGTGTTCGCCGGTACAGGTGCCGCCCAGCCGCAGGGCGCGCGCCACCAGCTGCTGGTTCAGCGCTTCGGCCGTGGCACGTTCGGTGGCGCTGTCGGGGTCGATCAAATAGCCAAAGTGGAAATTGCCGTCCCCAACGTGGCCGACCAGAAAGTAGGGAATGCCGGACGCATCGGCCTCGGCCACCGAATCCAGCAGGCATTCGGCCAGTTTGGATATGGGCACGCAGGTGTCGGTGGTGATGGCGCGGCAGCCGGGGCGCGACTGCACGCCGGCAAAATAGGCGTTGTGCCGCGCCGTCCACAGCCGGGTGCGCTCTTCCGGCGTGCTGGCCCACTCAAAGGCATTGCCGCCGTTCTCCAGCGCAATCGCCTGCACCGATGCAATCTGCTCCTGCACGCTGGCCGGCGAGCCGTGAAACTCCATCAGCAGCATGGGCTCCTCGCGCAGCGTGGTTTTGGAGTGCTGGTTCACCATGCGCACCGTGTGGTGGTCGAGCAGCTCGCAGCGCGCAATCGGCACGCCCAGCTGGATAGTCTGGATGGTGGTCAACACCGCCGCATGGATGCTGGGAAAAGAGCAGATGGCGGCCATCACCGCTTCGGGCAGCGGGTAGAGCCGCACGGTGATTTCGGTCAGGATGCCCAGCGTGCCTTCGCTGCCCACCAGCAGCCGGGTGAGGTCGTAGCCGGCGCTGCTTTTTTTGGCGCGGGTGCCGGTGCGGATCACTTCGCCGCTGGCCGTCACCACCTCCAGCGCCAGCACGTTTTCGCGCATGGTGCCGTAGCGCAC
>JAZKCX010000198.1:0-2179 GCA_040387875.1 Pseudomonadota bacterium
GGCACACTGCCAGCCTGATGTCCCAAACTCCCACCATCGTCATCGTTCCCGGCTGGCGCGACTCTGGTCCTGGCCACTGGCAAAGCCTTTGGGCGGAGCGCCTGCCGTCGGCGGTGCGGGTGCAGCAGGACGACTGGATTACGCCTTCCCGCAGCGCCTGGCTGGCTTCCATCAGCAAGACCATTACCGCGCTGCCGGGGCGGGTGGTGGTGGTGGCGCACAGCCTAGGCTGCATTGCTACCACCCATTTGGCGCCCGAGGTGGCCGAGCGTATTGCCGGCGCGCTGCTGGTGGCCCCGGCCGACCCCGAACGGCGCGCGGTGCTGAGCGACTTTGCACCGGTGCCCTGCCAGCCCTTGCCCTACCGCAGCGTTCTGGTGGCCAGCGCCAACGACCCCTATTGCCCTATCCGCCTGGCCGGCGCCTATGCGCGGGCCTGGGGCAGTGAATTTGTGCGGCTGCAGGACGCGGGGCATATCAACACCGAGTCGGGCCATGGAGAATGGCCGCTGGGCCAGGCACTGCTGCAGTCGCTGACCGGCGAGACGCCCGGTTTTGTGCCGCCTGCACCAAATTCGCCGAATTCTTTTGTACCTCTGGAAACCACATGACCATCAAAATCAAGACCGCCATTGCGGTGCTAGCCCTGGCCAGCACCGGTTGGGCCGCTGCCCAGACCAGCACGCTACTGAATGCCTCGTACGACGTGGCGCGGGAGTTCTACAAGGACTACAACGCCGCCTTTGTGGCCAACTACAAGAAGACCACCGGCAAGGACGTCAAGATCGACCAGGCCCACGGCGGCTCCAGCGCGCAGGCGCGGGCAGTGAACGACGGGCTGGATGCCGACGTGGTGACGATGAACACCACCACCGACATCGAGTTTCTCGCCGGCACCGGCGTGGTAGCCAAAGACTGGGCCAAGCGCTTCCCCAACGACGCCTCGCCCACCACCTCGACCATGCTGTTCCTGGTGCGCAACGGTAACCCCAAGGGCATCAAGGACTGGGACGACCTCATCAAGCCCGGCGTGCAGGTGGTGGTGGTCAACCCCAAGACCGGCGGCAACGGCCGCTACGCCTACCTAGCGGCTTGGGGCGCGGCGCGCGAGAGGGGCGCCACCGAAGCGCAGGCGGCAGAGTTTGTGGGCAAGCTCTACAAGAACGTGCCCGTGCTGGCCAAGGGTGGCCGCGACGCGACCGCCACCTTTCTGCAGCGCAACGTGGGCGACGTGCTGATTACCTTCGAGTCTGAGGTCGTATCCATCGACCGCGAGTTTGGCGCCGGCAAGGTCGACGCAGTCTATCCGTCGTCCAGCATCGTGGCCGAAAATCCGGTGGCGGTGGTGGAGCGCACCGTGGCCAAAAAGGGCACGGGCGAGCTGGCCAAGGCCTACCTGAATTACCTCTATTCCGACGAAGGCCAGGAGATTGCGGCCAAACACAACATCCGCCCGCGCAACCCGGCGGTGCTGAAGAAATACGCAGGCGTCTTCAAGCCCATCCAGCTTTTTACCGTGGCCAAGTATTTCGGCTCGCTGGGCGAGGCGCAAAAAGTGCATTTCAACGACGGCGGCCAGTTCGACAAGATCTACGGCGCCGGCAACTAAGAAGAAAAAATGAGTTCCGCGACCGTTTCCGCTGCGTTACCCGGCGCAGCGCCAGCCAGCCGTGCGCCCAACAGCGCCATCCGCCGCGTGCTGCCCGGCTTTGGCCTGACGCTGGGCTACACGCTGTTCTATCTCAGCATCATCGTGCTGATTCCGCTGTCGGCCCTGCTGTTCAAGACCTTCACGCTGACCTGGGACCAGTTCTGGAGCGCCGTGACCGGCCCGCGCGTGATGGCCTCGTACCGGCTGACCTTTGGCGCGTCGCTGCTGGCGGCGTTTGTCAATCTGGTGTTCGGCCTGCTGCTGGCCTGGGTGCTGGTGCGCTACAAGTTTCCTGGCAAGAAGATTGTGGATGCGTTGGTCGATCTGCCGTTTGCACTGCCTACCGCGGTAGCCGGCATTTCCCTCACCGCGCTTTTGGCGGGCAACGGCTGGATAGGCCAAGTGCTGGAGCCCATGGGCATCAAGCTGGCGTTCACCCCGGCTGGCGTGGTGATTGCGCTGATCTTCATCGGCCTGCCTTTTGTTGTGCGCACGGTGCAGCCGGTGCTGGAAGACGCCGAGAAGGAA
>JAZKCX010000199.1:0-8709 GCA_040387875.1 Pseudomonadota bacterium
TGGGTCAGACCCCGCTCCCATAGTCGGCCTCCTGCACTCCGCCGGAGTGAAAATTTCCAATGTTGAAGGAGACCCCATGGCGCAATATGAATCTCGCCCGATGTCCCCCGAAGAACGCAAGGTGATCTTTGCGTCCTCGCTGGGCACGGTGTTTGAGTGGTATGACTTCTATCTGTACGGCTCGCTCGCGGCCATTATTGCCAAGCAGTTCTTCTCGGGACTGGATGCCGGCTCGGCGTTCATTTTCGCGCTGCTGGCATTTGCTGCAGGTTTCATCGTCCGTCCGTTCGGCGCGCTGGTTTTCGGCCGCCTGGGTGACATGATCGGCCGCAAGTACACCTTCCTGGTCACCATCTTGCTGATGGGTGCGTCGACCTTCATCGTGGGCCTGCTGCCCAACTACGCCACCATTGGTGTGGCTGCTCCCGTGATTCTGATCGTGCTGCGCATGCTGCAGGGTCTGGCACTGGGCGGCGAGTACGGCGGTGCGGCAACCTATGTGGCCGAGCATGCGCCCATGGGCAAGCGCGGTGCCTACACCTCGTGGATTCAGACCACCGCAACGCTGGGCCTGTTCCTGTCGCTGATCGTGATTCTGGGTACCCGTACCATCATCGGCGAAGCTGCTTTCGCTGACTGGGGCTGGCGCGTGCCTTTCCTGCTGTCCATCCTGCTGCTGGGCATCTCGGTCTACATCCGTCTGTCGATGAACGAGTCGCCTGCTTTCGCCAAGATGAAAGCCGAAGGCAAGACCTCCAAGTCGCCCCTGTCCGAGTCTTTCGGCCAGTGGAAAAACCTGAAGATCGTGATTCTGGCGCTGATCGGCCTGACCGCCGGCCAGGCTGTGGTGTGGTACACCGGCCAGTTCTACGCGCTGTTCTTCCTGACGCAATCGCTCAAGGTCGACGGTCCTACCGCCAACATCCTGATCGCCATCGGCCTGATCATCGGTACGCCGTTCTTCATACTGTTCGGTGCCTGGTCTGACAAGATTGGTCGCAAGCCCATCATCATGGCCGGTTGCCTGCTGGCCGTGCTGACCTACTTCCCTGTCTTCGAAGCGCTGACCAAGGCCGCCAACCCCGACCTCTACGCCGCCCAGAAGGCCAACAAGGTGGTGGTGACTGCTGACCCGAAAGAGTGCTCGTTCCAGTTCAACCCGACCGGTACCGTCAAGTTCACCAGCTCGTGCGACATCGCCAAGCAGGTGCTGGCTGGCAGCTCGGTGAGCTACGACAATGCCGTGGGTGCGCCGGGTACGCCTGCCACCATCACCATTGGCGATACCAAGATCGAGGGCTACTCGTCCAAGGGTCTGCCGGCTGACGAAGCCAAGGCCAAGGACGCTGCCTTCAAGAAGGGTGTTGCTGACGCTCTGAAGACCGCCGGCTACCCTGCCAAGGCCGACCCGGCCAAGGTCGACAAGGTCATGATCATCGTGATCCTGTCCTACCTGATGATTCTGGTGACCATGGTCTACGGCCCGATTGCAGCCATGCTGGTGGAAATGTTCCCCACCCGCATCCGCTACACCTCGATGTCGCTGCCCTACCACATTGGTAACGGCTGGTTCGGCGGTCTGCTGCCCACCACTGCCTTCGCCATCGTGGCCCAGACCGGCAACATGTACAACGGCCTGTGGTACCCGATCATCGTGGCCGGTATGACCTTTGTCATCGGCATGCTGTTCGTCCGCGAGACCAAAGACGTGGACATCTACGCCAAGGACTGATAGTTGAAATGACATGGCGGGCAGGGGCTAATTCCCCTGCCCGCCATGCCGCTTTCGGTACGCCGTAAGCACAATCAAAGGTGCATTGGAGACAATGCGCCGTTTCCACAAATTGCCCTTGCGGTGGATCACCTGCAAGGGCAATTTTTTGAGACGTTCTGTATTTGCCTGGAGAAACTGTATGTGGAAAATTGTTGTGGGTTTTATCGCTTTCGCGGGCATCGCCCTGTTTGTGCTGTCCAAGGGCGGCGACATTGACATGGGCGGTGAGAAGCACGGCGCCGAAGCCCAGCACATGGAAGACGCGAAGTCCAAGGGCGCCGCGTCGGCACCGGCCGCCCTGGCCGCATCGGCTTCTGCCAACGCCGCATCGGCCGTGGCTGCTGCAGCCGCTGCCGCATCGGCAGCGTCGGCCGCCAAATAAATCGGGCGCGGGCTGCCTCTGGCGCAGCCCGTTTTCTAGCGCAGGCCGCCTACGTAGCGGCTGGCCGCATCTTCTGGTGGTTGCCCGCTCGCGGGCTCCGGCATGGCCGCTGGAGTCGCCGCGGGGCTGGCATGCGCCGCCGCCAGTGTCTGCAGCAGCGGGCGGCGCGGTGTGGCAAGCGGCGTGGCCATGGCCCGCTCCAGCTTGTCGGCCCACTCCAGCAGTTCGGGAATATTGTCTTCGGCGGCGCGCGTGCGGGTGTAGCGCACGATTTCTGCGGCGTATTCAGCGTTCGCGGCCATCCATTCCACGTCGGTCACCCGGCCGGTTTTGCGCCGCAGCACCACATGCAGGTGTGCGGCAATGGCAACCCGTTCGCTGGCCAGCATTTCAGGTCCCCAGCCGCTCGCGGTGCAGCGCCAAATCGAGCCCGGCCTGCTCGTCGGCCTCGTCCACCCGCAGCTTGACGAACAGCGAAGTAAACGCCAACAACAGCCCGGTGGCCACCACGCTGTAGAGCACCACCGCACCCACGCCCATGGCCTGGGCCAGCAGGTTGCCCTCGACACCGCCAATCGCCTTGCTGGCAAATACGCCGGTGAGCAGCGAGCCCACAATGCCGCCCACGCCATGGACGCCAAACACATCGAGCGAGTCGTCGGCCTTGAGCAGGCGTTTCAGGCCCGTGGCGCCCCAGTAACACACCAGCCCGGCAATCGCGCCGATGGCCAGCGCAGCGCCGGGCGATACAAACCCCGCCGCCGGCGTGATGGCCACCAGCCCCGACACCAGCCCCGAGCACAGGCCCAGCAGCGAGGGCCGGCGCCGCACGATCCATTCGCCCAGCATCCAGGTCAGGGCGCCGGCCGAGGCTGCAATGTGGGTGACCGCCATCGCCAGGCCAGCCCGGCCATCGGCCGCCACTGCCGAGCCGGCGTTAAAACCGAACCAGCCTACCCACAGCAGGCCGGCGCCGGCCATGGTCAGGCCCAGGTTGAAGGGCTCGAAGGGCTCGCGGCCGTAACCCTTGCGGGAGCGCAGCACATAAGCGCAGACCAGGCCCGACACACCGGCATTGATGTGCACCACCGAGCCGCCGGCAAAGTCGAGCACGCCACGGGTGGCCAGCCAGCCGCCCGGCTCCCAGACCCAGTGCGCAATCGGCACATAAACACAGATGGACCACAGGCCAATGAACACCAGCATGGCTGAAAACCGCATGCGTTCCACAAACGCGCCCACCACCAGCGCGGCGGTGATGATGGCAAAGCTGAGCTGGAACATGGCGTAGACCGACTCGGGAATGTTGGTGGCAATGTGGCTGACGGCCACCATGCCGGTTTCCTTGCGGTAGTCGAGCCCGCCAAACCACAGCCGCTGGTTGCCGCCTATCCATTCGTTGCCGGGCGTAAAGGCCCAGGAATAGCCCAGCGCAAACCACAGCAGGCTGACCAGCGCCGCAATGGCCACCACGCTGGCCATGGTGTTGAGTACGTTCTTGCGGCGCACCATGCCGGCATAAAACAGCGCAATGCCCGGCAGCGTCATCAGCAGCACCAGCGCGGTAGAGGTCATCATCCAGCCGGTGTCGGCGGCGTTCAGGGTGTCCTGCTTCACCAGGCTGGGCCGGGTGGGCGCTGCGGCGGGCGCCGCGATCTCGGCGGCCGCAGGTGCTGGCGTGGCAACCAAGGCAGCGCTGGGGGCCGTACTGGCAGGCGCACTTGCGGGGGCACTGGCGCCTGCGGTGGTTTGGGCCTGCGCCGGTAGCAACAGGGCCAGCAACAATCCCAGCGCGGCGAAGGTGCGAAAAATCGTAGCCCCCATGGAAAATCCTTATTGGTGCGGTGCAGCAGGCTCCGCATAAGCCGTGCCAGCCCGGGAAAGCCCGGATGCACTATCGCAGTGCGGCAGGCTACATTCGCCGGTGACTTGCAGGAAAGCAAACGCCTGTAACAGCGAGGAGCCGAGGAGACACTCAAAGAGCAACCACAAGAATCAGCGCACCTTCGGGTGCGACTTTGCACAAGGCGCTGGCGATCCCGGCGCCTTTTTGTTGCCTTTTTATAATAAAATTGGCAGCTAGCCGGCGCGGATGCTTGGCTTGTAGCTATAAAAATAATAGCTTTTGACCGAGTGCCTGCGGCAGCCCATGGGAGAATCTGCCCATGGAATTTCTGGTTGTCTGCGTTGCATCGCTGTTTGCCGGCTTTGTGGACGCCATAGTGGGCGGCGGCGGCCTGATTCTGGTGCCCGCCCTGTTTGCCACCTTCCCCAACGCCCACCCGGCCACCCTGTTTGGCAGCAACAAGGGCGCATCGATCTGGGGCACTGGCATTGCCGCCCTGCAGTACAGCCGGCGGGTGGAGATGCGCTGGGCTGCCCTGCTGCCGGCCACCGGGGCCGGACTGGTGGGCGCTTTTGGCGGCGCGTGGGCCGTCACGGTGGTCTCGCCGGATTTTCTGCGCAAGGTGCTGCCGCTCATTCTGCTGGGCGTGCTGGCCTACACCCTGGCGAAAAAAGAGCTGGGCCGGCACCACACGCCGCGTCTGCAGGGCGCAGCCGAGGCCTGGGCCGCCACCGCCATCGGCCTGACCATCGGTTTTTACGACGGCTTTTTTGGCCCCGGCACCGGCAGCTTTTTCATCTTTCTGTTTGTGCGCTGGCTGGGCTACGACTTTCTGCATGCCTCGGCGGCGTCCAAGCTGCTGAACACCGCCACCAATTTGGCCGCCTTGGCGCTGTTTGCCGCCAAGGGCCATGTCTGGTGGCACTTTGCGCTGGCCATGGCGGTGGCCAATGTGGTGGGCAGCCTGCTGGGCACCCACATGGCGCTGCGCCATGGCACGGGTTTTGTGCGCGTGGTTTTTATTCTGGTGGTATCGGCGCTGATCCTCAAGACCGGCTACGACGCGTTTTTGCGCTAGCGGGTGCCTGCGGGCAGTGCGCCCTGGGTGACCACCAGTGGCACCGATGCAACCCGGGCCGGGCGCGAGGCAGGCGCGGTCACTGAAGCAGCGGGTGCCGGAGCCACTGCTGCTGGCGCCGACGCGGCCGATGCCGGCAGCGTCGCCACCGGTGCCGATACCGTGGCCCGCGCCGCCACGGCCGCTGCACTGCTGCCCAGGGGCGGCCAGGGCATATCGGCCACGGCACGCGGTGTGCCAATCGGCGCGGCGGCCTGGCCTTTGCGCACGGCCGCCATGTCTTCTTCGTTGGGATACTGGCCCATCAGCCAGTAGTCAAACACGCGCCGGGCAATCGGTGCGGCATGTTCGGCGCCAAAACCGGCGTTCTCCACAATCACCGCCAGCGCAATGCGCGGGTTGTCGGCCGGCGCAAAAGCGGTGTACAGCGCATGGTCACGCTGGTGTTCTTCCATCTTGCGGGCGTCGTATTTGTCTTTCTGGCCAATCGTCACCGCCTGCGCAGTGCCGGTTTTGCCACCGCTCAGGTACCCCGCGCCGGCAAACACCCGGGTCGATGTGCCTTCGGTGGTAACGCCCACCATGGCCCGGCGCACCACGTCCACGTTCTGCGGCTTGAAGCCCAGGTCTTGCGCCGGTGACGGCGGCACCACCGCTTCGGCGCGGGTGGTGGTGTCTTGCGTGCCGATCACCAGCCGGGGCTTGTGTTTGATGCCGCCATTGGCCAGGATGGCCGTGGCCTGCGCCAGCTGCAGCATGGTGAAGGTGTTGTAGCCCTGGCCTATGCCCAGCGAAATGGTCTCGCCGGGGTACCATTTTTTCTGCTCGGGCCGCTTGTAGGCCTTGCGTTTCCATTCCTGGCTGGGCAGCACGCCGCGCACTTCGCCGTTGATGTCGATGCCGGTAATCTGGCCCAGGCCCAGCGGTGCCATGAAGTCGTGCATGGCGTCCACGCCCAGGTCGTTGGCCAGCGCGTAGTAGTACACGTTGCTCGACTTCACGATGCTGCGGTACATGTCTACCGCGCCCAGGCCGCCGTCGCCATGGCTGCGAAAGCGGTGGCCGCCAAACATCCAGAAGCCGGGGTCGTTGGTGATGCTGGCCGGTCCGCGTTTGCCCGACTCCAGCGCCGCCAGCGCCATGAAAGGCTTGTAGGTGGAGCCGGGCGGGTAAGTGCCACGCAGGGCCCGGTTGAGCAGCGGTTTTTCGATGGACTCGCTCAGCGACTGCCAGCTTTCGGTGTCGATGCCGTCCACAAACAGGTTGGGATCAAAGGTGGGCTTGCTCACAAACGCCAGCACCTCGCCGTTGGTCGGGTCAATCGCCACCAGCGCGCCACGGCGGTCGCCAAACATGTCTTCCACCAGTTTTTGCAGCTTGATGTCGATCGACAGCTTGACCGAGTTGCCCGAGGTGGGCGGGCTGGTGGCCAGCTTGCGCACTGCCCGGCCGCCGGCCGAAGTTTCCACCTGGTCCACGCCGGTGACGCCGTGCAGTTGCGCCTCGAAGCTCTGCTCCACCCCGAGCTTGCCGATGTAGTCGGTGCCGCGGTAGTTGCCTTCTTCGTCTTCTTCCTCGATGCGCTCTTTTTCGGCCTGGTTGATGCGGCCGATATAGCCAATCACGTGGCTGGCCAGCTCGCCATACGGGTAGCTGCGGAACAGCCGCGCCTTGATGTCCACGCCCGGAAAGCGGTAGCGCTGCGCGGCAAAACGGGCCACTTCCTCGTCGGTCAGGCGGGTGCGGATGGGCAGCGACTCGAAGCTCTTGGATTCTTCCAGCAGCTTCTTGAAACGGCGGCGGTCGCGCGCCTCTACCGGCACCACTTCGGCAATGGCGTCGATGGTGGCTTCCAGGCTTGCCACCTTGGACGGCGTGATCTCCAGCGTATACGCCGAGTAGTTGTTGGCCAGCACAATGCCGTTGCGGTCCATGATCAGCCCGCGGTTCGGCACGATGGGCAAAATGGCGGTGCGGTTGCTCTCGGCCTGCTCGTTCAGGTCGTCATGGCGAACGATCTGCAGGTACACCAGCCGGGCGGCCACCAGCGAAAACGCAAACACCACCACCAAACCAATCACCAGCACCCGGCGGTGAAAACGTGCCAGTTCGAACTTGAGGTTGCGGATCGCCGTCATGTCACACCCCTAGAGCGGCCGGGTGGCGTCGGGGTTGGGCGCGCGGCGCTGCGGCGCCAGCAGAAAGATATTGACCAGCGGCCACAGCGCGGTGGTCAGCACCGGTTTGAGCAGAATCAGCCAGCCCGGCCAGCCGCCGTTGCTCACCAGCCGGATCAGCAGCTCCAGCGCAAAAGCGCCGGCAAACAGCGGAAACAACTGCATGGTCTGCGAAGGCACCCGGAACCACAAAATGCGCCGGTGCACCAGTGCCGCAAAAAACGCCAGTGTGGTGTAGCTCCAGGCGTGCTGGCCCAGCAGCGCGGTCTGGTGCACGTCGATGATCAGGCCAAAAACAAAGGCTGTGCCTATGCCCACCCGGGCCGGCTGGTGCACACACCAGAACAGCAGCACCAGCGCCAGAAAGTCTGGCATCCAGGGCACCCGGCCCAGCGGCAACATGCTCAGAAGCAGCGCGCCCACCAGGGTGCTCCAGACAAAAACAGGGTTGGCCGGCAGCAGCAGTTGCTGGCCTTGCGGCATGATCATTTGCGGCCCCCCTTGCGCACCACTGGTACCGGCTCTTCCGCCGGGCGCGGCGGCAACTGGGCCGAGGTGGGCCGCAGCACCACCACATGGCGGGTGCCGCCAATCATGGCCTTGGGGGTGCAGAAGATCCGCGCAAACGCGGTTTCACCGCGCCGCTCAATGCGGTCTACCGTGGCCACCGGCAGGCCGGCGGGATAGACGCCATCCACGCCGCTGGTGGTGAGCAGGTCGCCCTCCTTCACGTCGGCATTGCCGGTCATGAAGCGCAGCTCCAGCGTACCGCCATAGGACACCGGGTCGCCATAGACCACATTGCGGGCGCCGGTGCGGGTGTTGAGCACGGGAATGGCGTGGTCGCGGTCGGTCACCAGCGTCACTTCACTCACCAGCGGATGGACCCGCGTGACCTGGCCCAGCACGCCCGACTCGTCAATCACCGGCGCACCGGCCTCGATGTTGTGCACCAGGCCCTTGTCGATGATGACCTTGCGCGCATAGGGATCGGCGGCGTCGTACAGCACCTCGGCGGCCACGCCGGGGGTGGCAATCTGTTCGCGCAATTCCAGCAGCTTGCGCAGGCGGCTGTTCTCCAGCGTGAGCTGCTCCACCTGGTTGGCCCGCTCCGACATGCCGGCCATGCGTTTGCGGGTGGCGTCTTCGCTGGCCTTGGTCTCCATCAGGCTGTCGAGGTATTCGGTGGCGTTGTGGCTGGCCAGTACCGGCTGGCGCACCAGCCACTCGGCCGGCTGCAGCAGCGTAACAACCGTGGAGCGCAGCGGCAGCGTGATGTTCAGGCGGGTGTCGGCCACCATCAGGAACAGGGCCAGCGCGCTGAACAAAATCATCTTGGACAGTGCCGACTGCCCCTGCTTGAAAAAGGGCGGCGGAGACCGGTCCAGCGTTCCCAGCGGCATAGACTAGGGCCTGTTCACACTGTTTTTGCCAGTGCGAATGGCGTTAAAA
>JAZKCX010000200.1:0-6763 GCA_040387875.1 Pseudomonadota bacterium
TGCATTGTGGTGGCGATCGACGCCAAGCGCCGCACGCCGGAAGACGCCGCCAGCCGTGGCGCCGGCTGGGACGTCTACAGCCACGGCGGCCGCAAGAACACCGGGCTGGACGCAGTGGCCTGGGCCGCCGAGATGGCGAAGCGCGGCGCCGGCGAGATTTTGCTCACCAGCATGGACCGCGACGGTACCAAATCCGGCTTTGATCTGGCGCTGACCCGCGCGGTGAGCGACGCGGTAGGTGTGCCGGTGATTGCCTCGGGCGGCGTGGGCAACCTGGAGCATCTGGCCGACGGCGTGCAGCAGGGCGGGGCCGACGCGGTGCTGGCCGCCAGCATCTTTCACTACGGCGAATACACCGTGGGCGAGGCCAAGGCTTGCATGGCCGCGCGCGGCATTCCGGTGCGGATCTGAGGTCATAGATTTCGCGGACAATCCTCGTATGGATTGGCTCAATACAGTGCAATGGGATGCGAACGGCCTGGTGCCGGTGATCGCGCAGGAAGTCGGCAGCAACGATGTGCTGATGTTCGCCTGGATGAACCGCGAAGCGCTACAGAAAACCGCCGAACTGGGCCGCGCCGTGTATTTCAGCCGCTCGCGCCGCAAGCTGTGGTTCAAGGGGGAGGAATCGGGCCACGTGCAAACCGTGCACGAAATCCGGCTCGATTGCGACAACGATGTGGTGCTGCTGAAAGTCACACAGCTGGGGCATGATCCCGGCATTGCCTGCCACACCGGCCGCCACAGCTGTTTTTTCAGTCTTTACAAAGACGGCGTCTGGGAAACCACCGAGCCGGTCTTGAAAGACCCGGAATCCATCTACAAATAACGCCTATGTCTTCCACCGACGCGCTGGCTCGCCTGGCCGCCATCATCGAAAGCCGCAAACCTGCCAATGGCGGCGATGCGTCGGCCAGCTACGTGGCACGGCTGCTGGCCAAGGGGCCGGACGCCTTTTTGAAGAAGATCGGCGAGGAAGCGACCGAAACCGTGATGGCCGCCAAGGACGTGGACGCCGGAGCCGACAAGTCCAAGCTGGTCTACGAAGTCGCCGATCTGTGGTTTCACAGCATGATTGCGCTGGCCCACTATGGCCTGAGCCCGGCCGACGTGGTGGCCGAGCTGGAGCGCCGCGAGGGCACCAGCGGGATTGAGGAAAAAGCCCTGCGCAAGGCCGAAAACCGCGACAACTCTGAAAAACGGGAGCAACCATGAGTGACGCCCTGATCCTGCCGGCCGCCGGCAAAACCCCCAACGAGCGCCTGGCCGTGCAGGCGCTGTACCTGTTGCACACCGTGGCCTGGGCCAGCATGGGCACGCTGGCGGTGATTGCGCTGATCGTCAATTACGTGCTGCGTGGTGACGAGACCGATGCGGTGTACCTCAGCCACCACAACTACATGATCCGCACTTTCTGGTGGACCGTGTTCTGGCTGGTGATTACGTCGCCGCTGTGGTTTCTGCTGGCGGTGTTTTTGCCGCTGGGGCCGCTGGCCTATGCGGTCATTGGCTTCTGGTATTTGTACCGCTGCATTCGCGGCTGGCTGTATTTCAACAAGGGAAAACTGGCGTGAGCGACCCGACACTGCATACCGATCCGAACTGCATTTTCTGCAAAATCGCCGCCGGCAAAATCCCTTCGCGCAAGGTCTACGAAGACGACGAGATTTTCGCCTTTCATGACCTGCACCCTTGGGCGCCGGTGCATTTTCTGATGGTGCCCAAGCACCACCTGCACTCGATGGCCGCCGTCACCGATGAGCACGCTGGCCTGATCGGCCGCATGATGGCGCTGGCCCCCAGGCTGGCTTTGCAGGAGGGCTGCCGGCCCTACCCGGAAGGTGGTTTTCGCATCGTCACCAACACCGGCAGCGAGGGCGGGCAGGAAGTACACCACCTGCACATTCATGTGATGGGCGGCCCGCGGCCCTGGCTGAGGGGCTGAAGGGGCGCGGACTTATTTGGGGTGGCCCTAGGGTTAATCCCGCCAAAATATTCCGGCGCAGACTTTCTGCCAACTAAAATCACCAACATTCTCTAGGAGACTTTTATGGGTTCATTTTCCATCTGGCACTGGCTGATCGTTCTTTTGATCGTGGTCATGGTGTTTGGCACGCGCAAGCTCAAGAACATGGGCTCGGACCTGGGCGGCGCCGTCAAGGGCTTCAAGGACGGCATGAAGGACGGTTCGGCAACGCCCGACGACAAGGCAGCCGAGCCAACCGCCAAGGTGACCAACGCAGGCGCTACCGACAAGACCACCATCGACGTCGAAGCGAAGAACAAGTCGTGAACGTGGCAGAGCGCACGTGATCGATCTCGGCATATCCAAGATGGCGCTGATCGGCGCGGTGGCACTCATTGTCATCGGGCCGGAAAAGCTGCCGCGCGTGGCACGCACCGTGGGTGCGCTGCTGGGCAAGGCGCAGCGTTACGTGTCGGATGTCAAGGCCGAGGTGAACCGCTCCATCGAGCTGGACGAGCTCAAGAAAATGAAGGAAACCATGGAGGGTGCCGCGCGCGACGTGGAAAGCTCTGTGCGAACCGGTGCCAACGAGATCGAGAAGCAGGTCAACGAGGCGGCCGACGGTGTGTATTTCAACGAGGAAGAGCCCGAGCCGGGCGAAATCGCGTTTGCTGCACCCAAGATTCCGGAGTATAAAAATCCCAACAAGAAGTGGCGCAGCAAGCAGGGCGCCATGCCCAACTGGTACAAGGCCCGTAGCGGGATTCGTACCAAGGCGCTCTCTGGCGCGGCGCGGGTGGCACGTTTTCGCCCTGCCAAATTTAACTAGCAATTCCGGCGCATCCCAAGGTTTTTGGGCGTGACCCCCAGCCCCAGGCCCTTATTCCATGTCCGATACCCCGAACAGCAAAGACGAACTCGCCGGCTCTGAACAACCGTTTGTGCAGCATCTGGTGGAGTTGCGCGACCGGCTGATCCGCGCCATGCTGGCCATTGGCGCCTGTGCGGCGGTGCTGGCGCTGTGGCCCGGGCCGGCGGCTCTGTACGACATCCTGGCGTCACCTCTCATTGCCACCCTGCCCAAAGGCGCCACGCTGATTGCCACCTCGGTCATCTCGCCCTTCGTGGTGCCGCTCAAGATTTTGCTGATGGCGGCTTTTCTGATGTCGCTGCCCTATGTGCTGTACCAGCTCTGGGCTTTTGTGGCGCCAGGGCTGTACACCCACGAGAAAAAACTGGTGCTGCCCCTGGTGGTGTCCAGCACGCTGCTGTTTTTTGCCGGCGTGCTGTTTTGCTACTACTTTGTTTTTGGCCAGGTGTTTGCGTTCATCCAGAGTTTTGCGCCCAAGAGCATTACTGCTGCACCTGACATTGAGGCCTACCTGAGCTTTGTGCTGACCATGTTTCTGGCCTTCGGGCTGGCCTTCGAGGTGCCGATTGTCGTGATTGTGCTGGCCCGCATGAACATTGTCAGCATCGAGAAGCTGCGCGATTTCCGGGGCTATTTTGTGGTGCTGGCCTTCATTATTGCCGCCATCATTACGCCGCCCGATGTGGTCTCGCAACTGGCGCTGGCCATCCCCATGTGCATACTTTATGAGGTGGGCATCTGGGCGGCGCAAATCTTCATCAAGCACACCAAAGCACCGGAAGAAGGCCCCGAGAGCGCTAAACCCTGATTTATCAAGTAAATAAGCACGCTAGCCGGCGTGCTTATTGAATAGGTTGCTCCTTATTCAGGAGTGCCCCAGGGCGCACCAGGCGCTTATTGTGGCCGCTGGATGCGCGGTTTGGGTCGCACGCCAGGCGTGACTTCCACCACCACCTGTTCGTCCTTGCGCTGCAGCGTGAATTTTGCGGGCGTACCCGGTGGCAATGCGGCCACGGCGCTCAGCAGGGCATTCACATCGCGCACCGTGGTGCTGGCGACCTGAATTACTACATCGCCGGGCTTGATGCCGGCTTGCGCTGCCGGCCCGCGCTGCAATACCCCGGTAATCATCACGCCGTCTTTGGCTTTCACGCCAAAGGTCTCGGCCAGCTCGGGGGTGAGGTCTTGCGGCTCTACACCAATCCAGCCGCGGGTGATCTGGCCGTCTTTCACGATGCCTTCCAGCACGGTTTTGGCGGTGGACACCGGAATGGCAAAACCAATGCCCATGCTGCCGCCAGAACGCGAGTAGATGGCGGTGTTGATACCCAGCAGGTTGCCGGCAGTGTCCACCAGCGCACCGCCCGAATTGCCGGGGTTGATGGCCGCGTCGGTCTGGATGAAGTTCTCAAACGTGTTGATGCCGAGCTGGTTGCGGCCCAGCGCGCTCACAATCCCGCTGGTCACCGTCTGGCCCACACCAAAGGGGTTGCCAATGGCCAGCACCTGGTCGCCTACCTGTAGCGCGTCGGAATTGCCCAGCACAATCACCGGCAGTTTTTCCAGCTCGATTTTCAGAATGGCCAGGTCGGTATCGGGGTCGGTGCCAATCACCTTGGCCTGGGTACGCCGCGCATCGTTGAGGATGACCTCGATCGCGTCCGCCCCCTCCACCACATGGTTGTTGGTGAGGATGTATCCGCTGGTGCTGACGATCACGCCGCTGCCCAGACCGCCCTGCGGCTCGTTGCCGCGCTCACCAAAGAAAAAACGAAACCAGGGGTCGTTGGACTGCGGCGTGCGCTCGGCCGCCTTGCTGGTGTTGATGCTCACCACCGCCGGCGCGGCAGTGCGGGCCGCCTGCGCCAGGCTGCCCGGTGCCAGCTTGCCAGCCGGCGCCGCGGGTGCTTCTACCAGCGCCAGCGCCGACGACACGGTGTTGCGCGGCCCCAGCCACTGCGGCTTGAGCGTGGCCACCACGAAGTAGGCCGCCAGCACTACCGTGGCCGTTTGGGCGAACAGCAACCAAAGTCGTTTCATGTGTTTTTCTCGTTCATGCGTCCGCACCGGGCGGGCCGGCAAATTGTAGGCGGGCGGGGCAACCCGCCACCAGCGCAGATGGAGGCGGGACTGCGCCGTGCAAGGGTTTTGATCGACAATCATGGCGTGAACCCGACCCGCACCATCTCCCGCCAGCAACTGCTGCAACACTTTGACGCGCTCTTGCAGCCCGAGCGTTTTCGCGACTACGGGCCCAACGGCCTGCAGGTCGAGGGCAAAGCGCAGATCGGCCGCATCGTCTCGGGCGTTACTGCCAGCCGGGCACTGATTGAGGCCGCGATTGCCGCCAAAGCCGACGCGATTTTTGTCCACCATGGCCTGTTCTGGAAAGGCCAGGACGGCCGTGTTGTGGGCTGGATGAAGCAAAGGCTGGCCCTGCTGCTGGCGCACGACATCAACCTGTTTGCCTACCACCTGCCGCTGGACGCCCACCCCGAACTGGGCAACAACGCGCAACTGGCGCTGCAACTGGGCCTGCGCACCGACAGCCAGTTTGGCGAACAGGCGCTGGGTTTTCTGGGCGGCTTTGCCGACGGCAGCAGCTGGACCGCTCCGGCACTCGCAGAACACCTGAAAAAGACATTAAACAGGCCGATAGCCGGCGTCGATATTGGTGATAAAGCTATCAAAAAAGTAGCATGGTGCACTGGCGGTGCGCAAAGCTATTTTGAGGCGGCGATTGCCGCAGGCGCCGATGCCTTCATCACCGGCGAGATTTCCGAGCCGCAGGCCCACTACGCGCGCGAATGCGGCGTGGCCTATTTCGCCTGCGGCCACCATGCGACCGAGCGTTATGGGGCGCCGGCCGTGGCAGGCCATGTGGCCGGTGAGTTTGGGCTGGCGCACCAGTTCATCGACATCGACAACCCCGCATGAGCATTGCCATCACCATGGGCGACGCCGCCGGCATTGGCCCGGAAATCGTCGCCAAGGCTTTCCGCGATGCGCCAGACGCAACCCAGGGCTGCTTTGTGGTGGGCGATATCGCGCTGATGCGCCGCGCCGTACGTTGTATTACCGGTGCGGGGCAAACCAGCCTGCCGGTGGCAGAAATCACCGCGCCGCAACAACTCGCAACTGTTCCGCCGCGCTGCCTGCCTGTGCTGCCGCTGCCTGGCACCACGCCAGACATTCCTTTCGGCCAGATCAGCGCTGCCGCCGGCCGGCTGGCGGCCAACAGCGTTATCTGGGCCGCGCAGGCCGCGCTGCGCGGCGAGATTGCCGCGCTGGTCACTGCGCCGCTGCACAAGGAAGCACTGGCCGCCGCCGGCCTGGCTTTTCCTGGCCACACCGAGTTGCTGCAGGCCGAGGCCGCCGCGTTTCTGGGCAAGCCGCTGGCCGAGGTGCCGGTGCGCATGATGCTGGCCAACGACGAGCTGCGCACCGTGCTGGTCAGCATCCATGTGTCGCTGCGCGATGCACTGGCTGCGGTGACGCTCCCCAACGTGCTGGAGACCATCCGCATTACCAATGCCGCAATGCGCGCCACGCTCGGCCACGCGCCGCGCATTGCGGTGGCCGGACTCAACCCGCATGCGGGCGAGGGCGGGCTGTTTGGCAGCGAGGAGCGTGAGAGCATTGCTCCCGCTATCGCCGCGGCGCGCGCGCAGGGCTGCACGGTCGATGGTCCATTTGCACCCGACACCGTGTTCATGCGCGCCCGCAGAGGCGAATTTGACGTGGTGGTGGCGATGTACCACGACCAGGGGTTGATACCGGTGAAGTACCTGGGGCTGGAGGGCGGCGTCAACGTCACCCTCGGCCTGCCGCTGGTGCGCACCAGCCCCGACCACGGCACCGCGTTTGACATTGCTGGTACCGGCCAGGCCGACCCGTCCAGCCTGATCGCCGCGCTGCGGATGGCG
>JAZKCX010000201.1:0-2515 GCA_040387875.1 Pseudomonadota bacterium
GTCGGGCCGGGCGCTCAGGCTCACGCCGCCCAGCGCGCCCATGGTGGCATCGAACTGCTCTTTTTCATTGGCAAAGGGCCGCAGCGAAAGGTTGGTGGGGCCGAGCAGTGGCAGCGCGGTGATGCCGGGCGGCGTGCGGGACAGCAGCTCTTCGGGCACCTCAATGGCGTGCACCACACGAAAAAGCTTGTACTCAAACACCAGATGCACCGGCCGCGCAATGTACACCGTCCACAGACCGTAGCAGAGCGCCGCCAGCTGCAGCAGGCCCACAATGGCCAGGTCGCGCCGCAGCTCGGTACGCGGCTTTTTGCGGTTGAAGATGGCGAAGGTAATCAGCGGGCCCATGACCACATCGACCGCCACCACCAGCAGAAACAGCTCGCGCCCGCCCGAGAGCTCGCGGTAGGCGCCGGGGTACCACAGGCCAAACACCAGCGCGGCGGCCAACCCGGCAACCGCCAGGCTGATGGCAAGGTGAATGGCGGCGGCGCGCAGCCGCTCTTTCCAGTTGAACATGGCTCTATGATCCCCGGAATCGGTTAACGTTCGGTAAATAGGTTTTACCTGAAATTTCTCAAGCCATGAGTGAATTGACACATTTCGACAGCCAGGGTCTGGCCCACATGGTGGACGTCGGCAGCAAAGCCGCCACCCACCGCATTGCCGTGGTGACCGGCCGCATCAGCATGTTGCCCGCCACGCTGGCCATCATCGCTGGCGGCACCGCCAAAAAAGGCGACGTGCTGGGCATTGCCCGCATTGCCGGCATTCAGGCCGCCAAAAAAACCAGCGATCTGATTCCGCTGTGCCACCCGCTGGCGCTGACCCGCGTGGCGATTGACTTTACGCTGGACGAGCCGAATTCGGCGGTGCACTGCAAAGCCACCGTAGAAACTGTGGGCCCCACCGGAGTGGAGATGGAGGCGCTGACGGCAGCGTCCATCGCGCTGCTCACCATTTATGACATGTGCAAAGCCGTAGACCGTGGCATGACCATGAGCGATGTGCGCCTGATGGAAAAACACGGCGGCAAGTCGGGCAGCTTCGTCGCCTAGCGCTTGGCCGGCATCTTGTTGCTGGCGCTCCACTCCGCATAGGCTTCTGGAAACGCCGCCTTGAAGCGCAGCAGGTGCGCCAGCGCTTCTTCTTCGCGGCCCAGCAGGGTGGCGCTTTCAATCAACTTTTCTACCACCCGCGGCTCGGGCGAATACACCAGCAGGCGCTGCGCCAGCGTGTACACCCGCTCGGCATTGCTGCGCCGCAAATCGGTGGTGGTGAGCTCGGCAAAATCGACCTGATTCCGGAACAGCCAGGACTGGCGCGCATGGGTCAGAGGGTTGGCGCGGTAGATGGCGGCGCGCTCGGCCGGGGCCAGGTAAATCTGGCCAATGCGGTGGTAGTCCCAGCCGGCATAGGCCACAGCAGCTACTATAAACATAGCGAACAATGCATTAAATACACCGGCTAGCGGGCTATTTGATTCATATTTCGGGGGTTTTTCGGCACCGGGCAGCCACAGCAGGCCCAGCGCCAGCCCGGCGGCCATTTGAAAGGGCGAATACCACAGCGGGTATTCGAGCAGGCTGTGCAGCGCCAGCACCAGCAGCACCGCCCAGGCCATCTGCCGCGTGGGCGTTTGCGGGCCCCAGGGGCGCGCGCGCAGCAACCACCAGAGCAGCGCGCCCAGCAGCAGCACGGCGGCCGGCAGGCCCAGCTCCACCGCCAGGTGCAGCGGCAGGTTGTGTGCGTTGTCCAGAATGTCGCAAAAGCGCGCGCCGCTGTACAGCGTGCTGTAGTGGGCGTAGTCGAGCCCGCCCCAGCCCCAGCCGGCCCAGGGCCGCAGCGTTATCAGGTCGAGCACGTTGGACCACAACACGCGCCGGCTGCTGCAGCCATCGTCTTGTGCCAGCCGCAGCAGCGCGCTTTCTCCACCAGCCAGGTGCGGCAAGGCCAGCGCTGCCAGTAAATACGCCGCCAGCGCCCACAGGTAGATGCGCGTGCCCGCAGCGCGCAGGCTGCCCGACCACCACCAGGCCAACAAAAGCAAACCAACCAGTTGCAAAAGCCCGGTGCGCGATGCCGACGCCGCCGCACCCGCCGTCAGCAGCGCCGCCAGCACCACCGCGCTGCGACGCAACTGGCCCTGCGCCACAAGCCAGGCCAGCGCCACCAGCCCAACCATGGTGAGCGACGCAAACTGGTTGCGCTGGCGCAGGTTGCCATAGGCCTCGCCCGCGCCCGCCACATTGACCCAGGGGCTGAAATGCGACGCCAGCTGAAAGTACTGCAGCAGCCCCACCAGCGCGCTGAGCACCGCCGCAGCCAGCCAGGCCCAGGCGATTGGGCTCGCCGCCGCACCCCGGCTGGCCGACGCAAAAAGATAGCCCGCCGCAATACAACCCAGCCCCGCCAGCAGCGCCACAAAATCGCCGCCCTGCCCCAGCACCAAGCCCGGCAACAGGGCCGCCAGCAGCAGCGCAGGAACCCCCCAGCCCAGCCCGCCACCACCTGC
>JAZKCX010000202.1:0-5283 GCA_040387875.1 Pseudomonadota bacterium
CATAGACCTTGCCCACTTCGTAGTCGGCCTGCTTGGTGAACAGCTCGATCTGCGCGATGGTCTGGTTGGCGAAGCTCGACGACATCACGAAGCTGGGGTGGCCGGTGCCGCAGCCCAAATTCACCAGGCGGCCCTTGGCCAACAGGATGATGCGCTTGCCGTCAGGGAAGATCACGTGGTCGACCTGGGGCTTGATCTCTTCCCAGGTGCACTTTTCCAGCGCGGCAACGTCGATTTCGTTGTCGAAATGGCCGATGTTGCAGACGATGGCCTGGTCTTTCATCTTGGCCATGTGCTCGTAGGTGATGACGTTTTTGTTGCCGGTGGCCGACACGAAGATGTCGCACTTGTCGGCGGCGTAGTCCATGGTCACGACCTTGTAGCCTTCCATCGCGGCCTGCAGGGCGTTGATGGGGTCGATCTCGGTCACCCACACCTGGGCGCTCAGGGCGCGCAAGGCCTGGGCAGAACCCTTGCCCACGTCGCCGTAACCGGCCACCACGGCCACCTTGCCGGCGATCATCACGTCGGTGGCGCGCTTGATGCCGTCCACCAGCGACTCGCGGCAGCCGTACAGGTTGTCGAACTTGCTCTTGGTCACCGAGTCGTTGACGTTGATGGCGCGCAGCGCCAGCGTGCCCTTGGCGCTCATTTCGTTGAGGCGCAGCACGCCGGTGGTGGTTTCTTCGGTCACGCCGATGATGTTTTTCAGGCGGCGGCTGTACCAGGTACCGTCTTGCGCCAGCTTGGCCTTGATGCTGTTGAACAAACAGATTTCTTCTTCGCTGCCGGGGTGGGCCAGGACCGATGCGTCTTTTTCGGCCTTGGTGCCCAGGTGCATCAGTAGCGTGGCGTCGCCGCCGTCGTCCAAGATCATGTTCGGGCCTTCTTCGGGCGTGCCCTTGGCACCGCTGAATTCGAAGATGTTGTGGGTGAACTTCCAGTAGTCGTCGAGGTTCTCGCCCTTGTGCGCGAAGACCGGCGTGCCATTGGCCACCAGCGCGGCGGCGGCGTGGTCTTGTGTGGAGAAGATGTTGCACGAAGCCCAGCGCACATCGGCACCCAGCGCCTGCAGCGTTTCCACCAGCACGGCGGTCTGGATGGTCATGTGCAGCGAGCCGGTAATCCGCGCGCCATGCAAGGGCTGGGCCTTGGTGAACTCTTCGCGGATGGCCATCAGGCCGGGCATTTCGGTTTCGGCAATGCGGATTTCCTTGCGGCCCCAGTCGGCGAGCGACAGGTCGGCAATGGCGTAATCGTGCGCGGGAACGGGTTTGAGAATGGCGTTCATGGTTTGGTCCAATAAAAATTGAAGAAAACCACCATCTGGGGAATTTGCTTCAGGAAGAAGCGCTCACCTCACAGGACAGTGGGCGAGCGTCGTTGCAGATTGAATCCGAGCCTCACGCCTGATGGCGCTGCAACGCTCCTCGGAAGCCGTGATTATAAGGGTGCCGGGGAAATACCTAGCTGAAGAAGGCTGCAGAAAACCGTGCTTCTCCGTCGGCTGAACTGAAGCGGGCCAGCCCCCCGCCGGGCAGATTGGTGAGTTCGCCAAAGACAAAAGCCGTGTCGGACGCATAAAAATCGACCCGGATCGACGGGAAATCCCGCGCGATGGCCTCGGTTTTTTCCAGCAGATCGGCCAGAAACACCGGCGGCGGCAAATCAAACGGATGGTAGGGCTGGCCCAGCGCCACATGCAGGTGCTGCCAGTCGCAGGTCAGCGAGGCCCGCTTTTTGGATGTGTCGAAGCGGTCGATGATGGAAATGATTTTGGCGCGGCCGGCGCGGCAGTGGATGGAGCCTTCCAGATACAAAGCGTCGTCGATGTAGGGCTCCACGATGATCTTCTTTGCCAAGCCGTCGTAGTTGTCCTCCAGCGTCTGGCGAAAGTAATCGTGCCGCAACCATGCGCGCAGCGTAGGCTGGGCCGCTTCCATGGCCGCTGCGTCCTGCACGACCAGGATTTTTCCGGAAGAGTGGGTGGGCTTGAGCACAACGGGAAACACCGGGGGGCGAAACGCGGCAATTTCAGCATCGTCGTGCAGCACCGCCAGCGTCGCGACCGTACAACCTGGGCCCACGCGGGCAGCGATGTAGTCTTTGCCAAGCGCTTTGTCCGTGACATTCTTGCGCAGCGGATCGCGCAGCCCATTGCCCGTTTTCAGGGCGAACAGAAAGTCATTGAAGCGTACGCCGGGTGCGCTGGGCAGCCGCCGGTGGCAATACACAAAAGTGGCGCCGTGGTACAGCCGGGTCAAGGTCTGATAGACGGCGCCCTGGCGGGCAGGCAGCAGCAGGATCAGCGCAACCAGTGCCCGGTTGCCGCCCGCCAATAACCCCTGCAGCGCGCTCATGGCGGTTTGACACCCCGGAAATACCGCAGATTCCAGCGCATGGCGATCTGGCAGCCCTGCGGTTCCAGGCCGAGTTGCCGCTGGAGCACGTTCAGCAGGTCGTCCATGGACACACCCCGCAGTGCGAAAAGGCGGGTCAAGTAGTCGTATAGCGCTTGCTGCGATTCAAAAACCCAGGGGCAGGGGCGCAGAGCGGTACGGACCGCCGCAAAACCCTGAAGCTCCAACGCCCGGGTGAAACCTGCGTCCGGGTACATGCCACGGTGGCCAGTGGTGGTGTGGCGGTCGATGAAGCCGTCCAGAAATGCGTGCTCTGGGCTGCCGTCCTCGACCTCGCCAAAAGCCAGCATGCCACCGGGCTTCAGGACCCGGAAGGCGCCCGCCAGGTAGAGCTGCTTTTGCAGATCGTTGGCATGGTGCATGGGAACGACCGACAGCACCGCATCGAAGGTGCTGTCGGGCAGGTCTTTGAGGGTCCAGTCGGTGACAGAAACCTCATCGGCGTAACCGTCCACCTGCAGGCGCAGGAAATCGGCACGGCAGATGGTGGCGTTGGGATAGAGGGCGTCTAGCATGCGGCCTTCGGCGGGCACTTCTAGCAGATCTACCGGCTGGTGCAGGCTGGCGTATTCGCTCAGCACAGCAAACTCGTTCAACCGCACCCGGGGCGCGGCGATCACCGTCTCGATATACCGGTCGATATGCGTCGCCAGACGGTCGGCGTACGACGACAGACCCGGATTTTTCAACTCTGGCATGGGCCTACAACGAGTTACAGACCGCCATGGTAACCGTCCAACCGGGCGGCATCTCAAGCTTCCATCTGGACGATGGCGCCGGTCAGTCGGGAGGCCGGCGCCGTTCTGCGCGAGAATACCGGCTCCCCGCACAGGGCCTGCCACCGCCGCCGCGCCGCGCGGTCAGCGCACCCTGAACACCGATCTGGACCCTTTGTGACTTTCGAAAAAGAAACCCGCCGCCGCCGCACCTTTGCCATCATTTCCCACCCCGATGCCGGCAAGACCACACTGACCGAAAAGCTGCTGCTGTTTTCGGGCGCGATCCAGATTGCCGGCTCGGTAAAGGCGCGTAAGGCCTCGCGGCACGCCACCAGCGACTGGATGGAAATCGAGAAGCAGCGCGGCATTTCGGTCGCTTCGTCGGTGATGCAGATGGCCTACCGCGACCATGTAGTCAACCTGCTCGACACGCCCGGCCACAAGGATTTTTCGGAAGACACCTACCGGGTTTTGACGGCTGTGGATTCGGCGCTGATGGTGATTGACGCAGCCAACGGCGTGGAGGCGCAGACACGCCGGCTGATCGAGGTCTGCCGCCAGCGCAACACGCCCATCATCACCTTCGTCAACAAGATGGACCGCGAAGTGCGCGAGCCGCTCGACATCCTCGACGAGGTCGAGCGCGAGCTGGGCATGCCCTGCGTGCCGATGACCTGGCCGGTGGGCCAGGGCAAAAGTTTTGGCGGCATCATCAACCTGCGCACCGACACCATGACGGTATTCGAGTCCGGCAGCGAGCGCCTGCCGCAGGATTTCGACGCGATGCCGCTCTCCGACCGCGAGGCCCTGCGCAAGCGCTTCGGTGCCGAGTTCGCGATGGCCGAAGAGAGCATGGAGCTGGCCACCGGTGCCTCGCCCGCCTACGACCATGAAGCCTTTCTGGCGGGCAAGCAGACGCCAGTATTTTTTGGCTCCGGCGTCAACAATTTCGGCGTAATGGAGGTGCTCGATGCCCTGGTCGATCTGGCGCCGTCGCCGCAGCCGCGCACCAGCTCGCTGGTGGTCGGCGGCCAGCCGGTGATCAAGGCCATCGCGCCCGAAGACAAAATGTTCTCGGGCGTGGTGTTCAAGGTGCAGGCCAACATGGACCCCTCGCACCGCGACCGTATTGCCTTTCTGCGGGTTTGCTCAGGCAAGTACGAGCCGGGCAAAAAACTCAAGATCCAGCGTACGTCCAAAGAGCTGCGGCCGACCAGCGTGGTGACCTTCATGAGCCAGCGCCGCGAGGCGGTGAGCGAGGCCTATGCTGGCGACATCATCGGCTTCACCATCCACGGCGGCGTGCAGCTGGGCGACACCATTACCGACGGTGCCAGCCTGCAGTTCACTGGCCTGCCCTTCTTCGCGCCTGAGCTGTTCCAGACCGCCATCCTGACCAACCCGCTGCGCAGCAAGCAGTTGCAGGCCGGGCTGGTGCAACTGGGCGAGGAAGGCGCAATCCAGGTCTTCCGCCCCACGGTGGGCGGCGCGGTGCTACTGGGTGCGGTAGGCCAGTTGCAGTTCGAGGTGGTGCAGCACCGGCTCAAGGCCGAATACGATGTGGACATGAAGCTTGAATCCAGCCGTTTTGTCGGCGCGCGCTGGGTCACGGCCGACACGCCGCAGGAGTTGCGCGCTTTCATGGATGCCAACCAGGGCAAGCTGGCACTGGATGCTGCCGACACGCTGGCCTATTTGCTGACCTCTGCTTACGACCTGCGGCTGGCGCAGGAACGTCATCCCAAGATCCATTTCCACCCGCTGCGCGAACACGCCGGACTGGCGCTGCAGACCGCCGGCTGACCGGCCATCGCGCCTCAAGGCGCCTTGGCCAGCCCCAGCTTTTCCACCAGCGCTTTTTCGGTGGCAAAAGTCTCCTGGGCAAACTTGCCGTACTGCGCCGTGCCCATGTACATCGGCACCATGTCGTAGCGGGCCAGCGCGGTTTTGTAGCTCTCCATCTCCATCGCCTGCTTGAAAGCGTCGTGCAGGCGCTTCACTACTGCTGGCGGCGTGCCTTTGGGTGCGCCTATGCCGAACGGCGAGTTCTGCACAATGCCCAGCCCCAGCTCTTTGAGCGTCGGCGCATCGGGAAACTTGCCCAGCCGCTCGGCGCCCCAGGTGGTGAGCACGCGCAGCTTGCC
>JAZKCX010000203.1:0-5346 GCA_040387875.1 Pseudomonadota bacterium
GACGGCGTGCGCCAGCACAGCGCCCTGCTGGCTGCGCTGCCACCGCGTTATGCCGAGGTGCTGCTGCAGTTGCTGGACCGGCTGGAGTCGGCCGCGCTGTTTTCGGAAGAAAGCTGCTCGTTCAGCCAGAAGGAATTGTTCGACAGCCTGCAGCTCTGGTTCGACAAGGCCGGCGGCCAATTGCAGACGCAGTAACCGGTGCGCGGCAAGGCCAAACCGGCGTTGCCACAATGGCTGCATGTCAGCCCACTGCCAACACGACCCGGCACCCGACGCCGCCCGCAGCCCGCGCTACCGCCGCGTGTTGTGGATTGCGTTGGTCATTAACGCGCTGATGTTCGCCATCGAACTGGGCGCAGGGTTTACCTCCGGCTCTGTCTCACTGCTGGCCGACGCCATCGACTTTTTCGGTGATGCCGCCAACTACGGCCTGAGCCTGCTGGTGCTGGGCCTGTCGCTGGCCACACGCGCTCGCGCCGCGATTTTCAAGGCGCTGTGCATGCTGGGCTTTGGGGTGTTTGTGATCGGCCGTGTGCTCTGGTCGCTGCAGCAAGGTGCCGCCCCCGAGGCCCTGACCATGGGCGCCATCGGCACGCTGGCATTGCTAGCCAACGTCGGTGTGGCCTGGATGTTGTACGCCTGGCGCGAAGGCGACGCCAACATGCGCAGCGTCTGGCTCTGTTCGCGCAACGACGCGATTGGCAACGTCGCGGTGATGCTGGCCGCGCTCGGCGTGTTGGGCACGGGCAGCGCCTGGCCCGATTTGCTGGTGGCGGCAGTGATGGCCGGCCTGGCGCTGTGGGGCGGTGCGCAGGTGCTGCAGCAGGCGCGGCGTGAGCTGGCGCAGCCAGCCGCTGCGCACAGCCACCACCACGGCCCGCATTGAACTTTTGCGCAGGCCCCGTATCATTCAGCCCATGCGCCATTTGCTGCTCGCCCTGCTCGTTGCCCTGCTGCCCCTGCGCGGCTGGGTCGGCGACGCCATGGCCACCGGCATGCTGGCTCAGCAGCTGAGCGCTATTCAAAACGTAGCAATCAATTCAGACAGCGCGCCGGCTAGCGGTCTTTTAGAGCATAAAAAGCAGCCAAAAATGGCCGATTGCCCCGGTCACCCGGCCGCAGCAGACAGCACCGAGACGGGTGGCAGCGACAGCACCCAGCACAACTGCACCGCGTGCAACCTCTGCCACTCGGTTGTGTTCACACCCCTCTTCGCCACCCTGCTGCCCGCAGCACTCCCCACCGCGCCGCCCTACGCGGGCACCCACAGCTTTACCAGCGCCGTAGCCGCCGCTGGTTTCAAGCCGCCCATTTCCTGATCCCCAGGCCCCAGGTCCGTCCGCAATTCCGGCTTTGTGCCGGCGCGGTCGGCAGTCTGTCTGTTTCAGGAGATTTTTCATGGCATTTCGCCTTCTTGTGCCTGCGCTGTGCGCGCTGGCCGCAACGCTGAACGTACACGCCAACCCGGTGGTGCCCAGCGCGCCGTCGGCCATCAACAACCCGGCCAGCTTTGTGCCGCCCACCCGCTACCGCTCGGTGTTTGCCGACACCCCCACCGGCGTGGAGCAGGACAGTCTGGACTGGAAAAAAGCCAACGCCGATGTAGGCCAGTTCCGTAACGGCTTCGCCGACATCCTGCAATGGGAGGCCGCGCAAGAGGCGCTTAAAAACCCTGGGGCGGCGCCCGCCGCGCCTGCGGCGCCGGTCCACAAACATTAGGGACTGTCATGCCAATGCCCTACCCCTTGCTCGCAGCCGTTGCGCTGCTGGCCGGCTGCGCCAGCGTTTCACCCGACGGCCACCGCAGCGAGATTGAACAACTCACCCACAACAAAACCGGCGGTGTGCAGGCCTCGCTGGCTGCGCCCAACGCGCAGAGCGCAGCGCGGGTGGCCGAGTTGCTGGCCCAGCCGCTGACGGGCGAGTCGGCAGTGCAGATTGCGCTGCTGAACAACCCTGGCTTGCAGGCCGCGTTTGCACAGCTCGCCATCAGCGACGCCGACCGCGCCCAGGCGGGCCGTCTGCCAAATCCCCATTTCTCGATTGGCGCTTTCCGCGAAGGCCAGGTGCGCAGCATTGAACGCACGCTGGGCTTTGATGTGCTGGGCCTGCTTACGCTGCCCTGGCGCAGCGAATGGCAGAGCCAGCAGACCGCGCTGGCCAAACTCAAGGCAGCACAAGACGTGGTGCGGCTGGCCGCCGACACCCGCAAGGCCTGGCTTACCGCCGTGGCGGCGCAGCAGACCGCAGCCTACATGCGCGACGTGAAAGAAGGCGCCGAGGCAGGCGGCGAGCTGGCGCGGCGCATGGCCCGGGTGGGCAACTGGTCGCGGCTGCGGCAGGCGCAGGAGCAGCTCACGCTGGCCGACGCCACCGCGCAACTGGCCCGCGCCGAGCTGGCCGCCCGCACCAGCCGCGAGCGACTCACACGTCTGATGGGCCTGTGGGGTGCACAAACCAATTTCACCCTGGCTGAGCGCCTGCCCGATTTGCCCAAAGCGCCACGCGACATCAGCGATGTGGAAGCGCAAGCCATTGCCCAGCGGCTGGACGTGAAAAGCGCAGTGGACGAATCGCGCTACGTGGCGCAGTCGCTGGGCTACACCCAGGCGCGCGGATTCATTAACGCGCTCACGCTGTCTTACGAACGCAATACCAGCTTCAACAATGCGACCGGCGACAAAGACACCGAACGCGGGTTTGAATTGGAGCTGGAATTGCCGATCTTCGACTGGGGCAGCGCCCGCAACGCCAAGGCCGAAGCGATTTACATGCAGTCGGTCGCACGGGTGAGTGAGGCCGCCGGCCGCGCCCGCAGCGAAGCGCGTGAAGCCTACTTTGGCTACCGCACTGCTTACGACCTGGCGCTGGCCTACCGCGACGAGGTGGTGCCACTGCGCAAATTCATCACCGAGGAAACCGTGCTGCGCTACAACGGCATGTTTGCCAGTGTCTGGGACCTGCTGGGGGAAACCGCCAAAAGCGTGCTGGCGGTGAATGCCGCCATCGAGGCGCAGCGCGATTTCTGGATTGCCGACACCGACTTGCAGACCGCACTGACGGCCACCTCGCCTGGCAGCCTGCAGGCCTTGCAGGTGGGCGCACCCGCCAGCGGCACCGCCGACTCCAAAGGACATTAAAAAATGAACCGACGAAAGTTTTTCGCAGGCGCCAGCACGGCTGTCGCTGCAACCGTGGCCAGCACGGCGGTCAGCCGCGTCGCCATGGCCGCGCTGCCCGAGCCCGTCCTGCAATCGGGCTTTGCCACCGCGCCACCGCTGGTACCCCATACCGGCCGACCCTACAACCCGGTGGTCACGCTCAATGGCTGGACCCTGCCCTGGCGCATGAACCAAGGCGTGAAGGAATTCCATCTGGTGGCCGAGCCGGTGGTACGCGAGATGGCGCCCGGCTTCAAGGTCAACATGTGGGGCTACAACGGGCAAAGCCCCGGCCCGACCATTGAGGTGGTGGAAGGCGACCGCGTGCGCATCTTCGTCACCAACAAGCTGCCCGAGCACACCACCATCCACTGGCACGGCCAGCGCCTGCCCAACGGCATGGACGGGGTGGGCGGCGTCAACCAGCGGCAGATTCCGGTGGGCAAAACCTTTGTCTACGAGTTTGTCGCACGCCGGCCTGGCACCTTCATGTACCACCCGCATGCCGACGAAGCGATTCAGATGGCGATGGGCATGATGGGCATGTGGGTGACGCACCCCAAGGGCAGCCATCCCAACATCGACACGGTAGACCGCGATTTCTGTTTTCTGCTGAACGCCTTTGACGTCGACCCGGGTACCCAGACGCCCAAGATCATGACCATGCTGGACTTCAACATCTGGAGCTGGAACAGCCGGGTGTTTCCCGGCATCGACACGCTCAATGTGCGCAAGAACGACAAGGTGCGCATCCGTATCGGTAACCTGACGATGACCAACCATCCGATTCACCTGCACGGCCACGAGTTCCAGATTACCGGCACCGACGGCGGGCCCACTCCCAGAAGTACACGCTGGTACGAGGTGACGACCGACATTGCGGTGGGCCAGATGCGGCAGATCGAGTTTCTGGCCGACGAGGAAGGCGACTGGGCTTTTCACTGCCACAAGAGCCACCACACCATGGGCGCGATGGGCCACAACTTCCCCACAATGATTGGTGTGGACCACCGCGGCCTGGTGAAAAAAATCCAGAAGCTGGTGCCCGACTACATGGTGATGGGCGAGCGTGGCATGGCCGACATGGGCGAGATGGAAATGCCACTGCCCGACAACACCTTCCCCATGATGACCGGCGCCGGTCCCTACGGCCCGGTGGAAATGGGCGGTATGTTCAGCATGGTCAAGGTGCGCAAAAACCAGAAGGCGGGCGACTATTCCGACCCCGGCTGGTACCAGCAGCCGCCCGGCACCCAAGCCTTTGAATGGACGGGTGCGCTGCCCAACCCGGCGCGATTCAAGGCCGAGGGCGGCTCGTCCATGCCGCTGGCGAAAAAGCTGCCCAACATCGAAGTCGATGCCCGCAAGCCCACCGGCCATGCCGGCCATTGACCCTTTTGCACAGGAATACACACCATGAAAACTTTGGCATTTTCCGCAGCGCTGGCCGCAGCCGTGCTGGCCACCTCTGCTTTTGCCCACAGCGACAAACCCCACGGCGCGGCGCCAGCCGCAGTCGTCAAGGAGCAAAAGGAATGGGGCATTGCCGGCGACGCCCGGGCGGTGAACCGCACCATTACCCTGCGCATGAAAGAGATGCGCTTTTCGCCCGACCGGATTGTGGTCAAGCAGGGCGAGACCATCCGTTTTGTACTGCACAACCACGGAAAGCTGTTGCACGAGATGGTGATTGGCACCCGCAAGGAGCTGGATGCCCATGCCGCGCTGATGCTGAAGTTTCCCACCATGGAGCACGACGAGCCCTACATGGCGCACGTCTCTTCCGGCAAGGCCAGCGAAATGATCTGGACCTTCAACCGCCCCGGCAGTTTTGAGTTTGCCTGTCTGATTGCCGGCCATTTCCAGGCCGGCATGGTGGGCAAGATTGTTGTTCAACCGTCGTCCTGAAAGGCCCCACCATGAAAAACCGTATTGTTTCTGCGCTGCTCGTGCTGCTTGCCAGCAGCGTGATGGCACAAACGCCGCCCGCACCGGAGCGCGCCGATGGCGTGGTGCGCAAGATCGACCGGGACGCGAAAAAAATCACCATACGCCACGGCGAAATCAAGAATCTGGACATGCCCGCCATGACCATGGTGTTCCAGGTGGAAGACGCCGCGCTGCTCGACAAGGTCAAACCTGGTGACACCATCCAGTTCCGCGCCGAAAAATCCGGCGGTGGCGC
>JAZKCX010000204.1:0-10903 GCA_040387875.1 Pseudomonadota bacterium
CGGTCGAGGCCGCCACCGAGGCGCTGGCCAAGGGCACCGAGGCCTTCGCCGCCATGCGGATGAACCGCGGCATCCACAAGGCCCTTGCGGGCAAGAACATCGAAAACGTTTAGGTAGCTCCGCCATGCCCGTCATCAAAATTTTGCCGCACCCCGAATACTGTCCGCAGGGCGCAGAAGTCAGCGTGCCGGCCGGCACGTCGATCTGCGAGGCGCTGCTCGACAACCACATCAACATCGAGCATGCCTGCGACATGAGCTGCGCCTGCACCACCTGCCACATCATCGTGCGTGAAGGTTTTGCGTCGCTCAACGAACTGGATGAAAACGAGGAAGACCTGCTCGACCGCGCTTGGGGTCTGGAGCCGAACTCGCGGCTGAGCTGCCAGGCTTTTGTGGCGCAAAAAGACCTCGTGGTAGAGATCCCGAAGTACTCTATCAACCACGCCAAAGAGAACCATTGACCCCCACGCTCCGCCGTTTCACAGGTCGCTGCCCCCCGAGGGGGCGCAGTTCGCCTTGGGAGCGGACCGGCGGCGAAACCCACTTGCCACCATGACACGCCAGATCGTCCTCGACACCGAAACCACTGGCCTTTCTGCCGAAAACGGCGACCGCATCATCGAGGTCGGCTGCGTCGAGCTGCTTAACCGCAAACTCACTGGCAACAACAAGCATTTCTACCTGAACCCCGAGCGCGACAGCCATGAAGACGCGCTCAAGGTGCACGGTATCAGCAACGAATTCCTGCGCGACAAACCCAAGTTCGCCGCCATCGCCGACGACTTGATGGACTACCTTCAGGGCGCAGAAATCATCATCCACAACGCGGCCTTTGACGTCGGTTTTCTGAACAAGGAACTGGAGCTGATCGGCCGGCCCGGCTTCAGAACCGTGGCTGGTAGCGTGACCGACACGCTGGTGATGGCCAAGGAAATGTTTCCCGGCAAGCGCAATTCGCTCGACGCGCTGTGCGACCGGCTGGGTGTCGACAACTCCGGCCGCACGCTGCACGGCGCGTTGCTGGATGCCGAGCTGCTGGCCGATGTCTACATCAACCTGACCCGCGGCCAGGAAGCGCTGTTGATCGACCTGGGCAGCGTGGGGCAGGGCGAGGTGGCGGCCCCGCGCGCCAGCCTGGCGGGCCTTGATCTGCCGGTGCTGGCCGCCAGCACGCAAGAGTTGGCCGCGCACGACGACGTGCTGGTACAACTTGACAAGGCCAGCGGCGGCAAGACGGTCTGGCGCAGCCTGCCAGCTTGACGCTGCGCCCGTGACTTACCGCTGCGTCACAATGGCCGCATGCAGTTCGTAACGTCCCAGCCAGGCAGCACCGCCCTGGTTCTCGATTCACCGCACAGCGGCACCTGCTACCCGCCCGATTTCGACTACGCCTGCGACCTGGCCACCTTGCGCCGCGCCGAAGACACCCACGTGGAAAAGCTTTACGACTTTGCACCGGCGCTGGGCGCGGCCTGGATAGAGGCGCATTTCCCGCGCAGCTACCTTGATGCCAACCGCGCGCTCACAGCCATCGATCCAGAGCTGCTGGACGGCCCCTGGCCTGGCCCGCTGGAAGACGATACCAAGGTGCATCTGGGCAAAGGCCTGGTCTGGCGCATTACGGACGACGGCGTGCCTATCTACCAGCGCAAACTTGCGGTGGCCGAAGTCCAGGCCCGCATTCAGAACTGCTGGCAGCCCTACCACGCCGCCGTAGCGCAAGCCATCGGTGCGGCCCACGCGCGCCATGGCTACAGCATCCACCTCAACTGCCATTCCATGCCCGCCATTGCCGGCAGCCATGCCACCGATACGCCCGGCATGGTGCACCCCGACTTTGTGGTTGGTAACCGCGACGACGCCACCTCCAGCCGTGCGCTGGCCTTGTTGGTGCATGGTTTTCTGGAACAGCGCGGCTACAGCGTGGGCTACAACCACCCCTACAAAGGCGTGGAACTGGTACGCCGCTACGGCCAGCCGGCGGAGAACCTGCACAGCATCCAGCTGGAGATCAACCGTGGGCTCTACATGGATGAAAACAGCCTGGTTCTGCGCGACGGTTTTGCGCCGCTGCAGGAGACCTTACGCGAGCTGCTCGAGCTGCTGCTGCAGACCGACCCGCGTTACTGACTCAGGCTTGAGCCCGGGTACAGCCCTGGCACCAGAATCGGCAGCTCCACGCCGATCAGGCGGATGGAGTAGGGATTCGGCAGCGCAATTGCCGAGGTGTCCAGGGCCGATGCCACCGGTGGAATCGGCAGGCCCAGCGCGGTGTTGGCCAAGTTGGTGGCATTGGGCAGGCTGGCGGCGCTGACCACGGCCGAATACTGCACATGCTGCTGGTACAGCAACAAGCCCACCACATCGCCTTTTTGCAGCCGCTCGCCCACGCCGGGCAGCAGCACCGCGTTGTCTATGCCGGCGCGGTTGGTGGTGTGTTCGCCAGCGGCGAATGCGGTGACCATGTCGTCCACCAGAATCAGTTTGCCGGCGCGGTGTATGCCTACGCCCACATAGGCCACTGCGGTGCGCAAGGCGCCGAATTCCGGCGTGACGGTGATCTTGGAAAGGCGTGGTGAGCCGGCCAGCACCTGGTTGTCGCCGCTGATGGTGGTGACGGGCAGAAAGACCGGGCTGACGGCTGTCAGCGCCACGGTGGCGCCCAGGCTCGCAAACTTTGTAGGGATCGCGCCGCGCCCGCTGAGGGAACCTACTGGGTAGTCGTTCAGCCGCAGACCCACCGGCGTGACTTTGGGTGTGCCCACCGTGTCGGCCACCGAAATGCAGACCTTGGGAATGGCATTGAAATTGGCCGAGTCCACCTGCTTGAGCTGCTTGTCAAACCACGCCAGGATGGAGCCCAGGCCGTTCACCGCGCCGCAGTTGGCCGTGCCTTCCAGCTGGTTGGCCAGCGGATTCATGTGGCCCCCTTCGGTGGTGAGCAAACGCACATCAGCACCCGTGGATTTGAAGTAGCGGGCGTTCCAGTAGGCGTCGTTCATGTTAAACAGCGTGTCGCGGTTGCCCTGCAGAAACAGCGCGGGCACCGGCCGCAGTTTGGCCTGTGTTTCGCCAAACCCCCAGGGCTGGCTGGCCGCCTGCTGGCGCTCGAAATACGAGGTGCTGTGGCTGCCAAAGAAGGGATCGATTTCGCTGGCCTGCACCGGGCGCGGCAGCGTCAGCGGCGATGCCAGCGCGTCCTGCAGCTCGGTGCGGCTGCGCAGGGTCGAGGCAAACAATCCCTGTACTCCCACCGTGTTGCAAAGCGCAGCTACCAGCGGCGTATTGTTGACTCCGGTGTTGGGCATGGCCGAGGTGCTGGCGGTGGTGGCCAGCAGGCACAGCAGGCCGTCGAACGAGAGCTTGACGCCATTGCCGGGCAGCAGGCTGTAGAGCAGGTCGTTCCAGGTGCCGTTGGGCACAATGGTCTTGATGCGCGCATCCAGCGCGGCTAGCGGCATTTCGAAACCGCCGCCGTAGCTGTAGCCTATGGTGCCGACATTCAGGTCCTTGGCAATGCCCGATTTCGGCAGCGTCTCGATGTTGTACTGCGCGGCGTTGTCAAAGGCCCAGTCCAGAATGCGGCGGGCGTCCTGCACCTCGGCATTGGGGTCAATGATGCGGGCCGACGCGCCGGTCGAATCGCCGTGGCCGCGCTCGTCAAAACTGATGACCACATAGCCGTGGTGCGGCAGCGCCTGCACCAGCCCGTCAATCGACGGGAAATGCGGGCTGCTGCTGGGCAGTTCGCCATTCGGCGCAATGGTTTTGAGCCGGTTGCCGCCGTAGCCATGGCTTTGCAGCACCAGCGGAAACTGGTCGCCGGGGCAGCGTTTGGGCAGCAGCAGCGAAAACGCGATGGTGCTCTGCGGCTGCGGGTTGGCCGTGGGGTCTACGTCGGTGGGAATGTTCACCGTGAGCGTCTGGTTCACCACGCTGGGCGGGAGGGGCGTGGCGCACTGGGCGGTGAGCGGGCGGGCTTTGGCGGCCACCGCGGCAGCGTTTTGCTCGCTGGTACTGACCAGAATACCGCTGCTGCTGCCACCGTCGCTGCATGCGGCCAGGGCCAGAATTGCCGGCACGACGGCCAGTTTGAAAAAATGCTTTGCCATCACAAGTCCCCTGCAGCCGCCGGGCTGCTTGCCCGCAGTCTAGGCTGGCTTGGCGCGGTTTTTAATCGCCAAGGCGACTTCGCGTACAAGTTCCGGCCCTTTGTAGATCAATCCTGTGTAAATTTGCACGATATCGGCGCCCGCCGCCACTTTGGAAAGGGCGTCTTTTGCCGACAGGATGCCGCCCACGCCGATGATGGGAAAGCCGGTACCCAGCGCCGCGCGCAACTGCGCAATCACGCGGTTGCTGGCGGCCAACACCGGTGCGCCGCTCAGGCCACCGGCCTCGTCGGCATGCAGCTGGCCTTTCACCGCATCGCGGCTGAGGGTGGTGTTGGTGGCTACCACGCCGTCCATGCCGTGGCGCTTGAGCGTGGCGGCGATCACTTCAACCTGTGCCTCGTCCAGATCCGGCGCAATTTTCACAAACAGCGGCACGCGGCGCTGGTGTTTTTTTGCCAGCAGTTCGCGGCGTTCGGCCAGGGCTTCCAGCAAGGCGTCCAGTGCCGCATCGCTCTGCAGCGCCCGCAAGTTTTTGGTGTTGGGACTGGAGATGTTGACCGTCACATAGTCGGCATGCGGGTAGACGCCGTCCAGACAGGTCAGGTAGTCGCTGGTGGCGTTTTCTATCGGTGTTGAGGCGTTTTTGCCGATGTTCAGGCCCAGAATGCGGCCGCGCTGGCGAAAGCGGGAACGCTGCACGTTGGCCACAAAGGCATCCAGACCGTCGTTGTTGAAGCCCAGGCGGTTGATCAGCGCGTTGGCCTGCGGCAGCCGGAACATGCGCGGTTTGGGGTTGCCGGGCTGGGCCAGCGGCGTCACGGTGCCGACCTCGACAAAACCAAAACCCATCGCCCCCAGGCCGTCAATGCAGCGGGCGTTTTTGTCCAGCCCGGCGGCCAGGCCCACCCGGTTGGGAAATTGCAACCCAGCCAGCGTGATGGGGTCTTTCACCAGGCCCGAGGCCATGGCCCAGGCCAGTGGCGTGCCCTGGGTGCGCGCCAGCAGACCCATGGTGAGTTCGTGCGCGGCTTCGGGGTCAAGGCCGAACAGAAAGGGGCGGGCGAGGGCGTAGGGCAGCAAGGACATGGAAAGCAGAGGCGGGATAATTGGCGGTTACAGCGCGTGGCAGACAGAGCAGCGCTTCCGAAAAACATCGCCATTGTCGCAAAAGCACCCATGACCCAAGACGAACTCAAAACCCTGGTTGGCCAGGCCGCGCTGCACTACGTACCCGAGGGCGGCATTGTGGGCGTGGGCACCGGCTCCACGGTGAACAAATTCATCGACGCGCTGGCCAACATGAAGGGCCGTATTCGCGGCGCGGTGAGCAGCTCGGTGGCGTCTACCGAGAGGCTGCAGGCCCTGGGCATTGAAGTGTTCGACAGCAACGATGTGGAGCAACTGGCGGTCTACATCGACGGCGCCGATGAGATTGATCACGCCGGCTACATGGTCAAGGGCGGCGGTGCGGCGCTCACGCGCGAGAAGATCGTCGCGGCCCAGTCGCGCCAGTTCATCTGCATTGCCGACGAAAGCAAGCTGGTGACCACGCTGGGCGCCTTTCCGCTGCCGGTGGAAGTGGTGCCCATGGCCACGCAGCGCCTTCTGCGGCAGTTTGCTGCGCTGGGCGGGCAGGGCGCAGTGCGGCTGAAAAATGGCGCGCCGCTGGTGACCGACAACGGCCAGCACCTCATCGACGTGACCGGCCTGAAAATCAGCGATCCGCGTGCCTTTGAATCGGACGTGAGTCAGTGGCCGGGCGTGGTGACGGTGGGCGTGTTTGCGCACCAGAAAGCAGCTGTCTGCCTGCTCGGCACAGCCCATGGCGTGAAAACGATGACTTTTTGATTGCTACCGTATTAAGAGCAAACTTCTGAATACCGGTGACGGCTACCTGCCGATTTGGCTTTAAAAACAGCCTGAAAAGGGGGTTCAGGCCGGTTTTTGTGCCTCAGTGCAGCAGCGGGTTGTCCGGCGGCTGGATCTTGAAAAAGCCGGTGCCGGCCGTTCCGCTGCCAATTTCCTGCTCGGTGGCGTGGCGGATTCCGCGTACCGTCAGGTGCACCCGCAGCGCCATACCGGCCAGCGGATGGTTACCGTCCAGCACCACATGCTCGGGGTAGATATCGGTCACCACAAACAGCTTGTTGCGCGGTGCATCGGGGTTGCAGCCCGCCGGCAGGCCTTCAAAGGTCATGCCTTCTTCCAGCGCTTTCGGGAACAGGCTGCGCGCCTCCAGAAACACCAGGTTTTCGTCGTAGTCGCCAAAGGCCTGCTCGGGCTCCAGGTGCAGATCGACCTTGTCGCCCACGGCATAGCCCTGCAGCGCCTCGTTGATCCTGGGCAGCAAATCGTCGCCGCCCACCAGAAACTCCACCGGCGCGTCCAGCACGTCGAGTTCCTCGCCCAGGGTGTCCTTCAGGGTCCAGGTCAGGGCGACCACACATTGTTCCGTTACGTTCTGCATCGTTTCCATAAGACAATTGTCCCATGGACGTGACCCTCCCCTTAGCCCTGCTCGGCGGCCTGAGCCCGCAGCAATTCATGCGCCGCCACTGGCAGAAAAAGCCGCTGCTGGTGCGCAATGCCGTGCCCGGTTTGCGGCCGCTGCTGGACCGCAGTGCGCTGTTTGCGCTGGCCGCACAGGAAGAGGTGCAGTCGCGGCTGGTGCTGCAGGACGGCGAGAAATGGCGGCTGCGCAACGGCCCCTTTGCCCGCCGCGCGCTGCCTGCGCTGTCGCAACCCGGCTGGACGCTGCTGGTGCAGAGCGTGGACCAGCACCTGGACGCCGCCCACCAGTTGCTGCAGCAGTTTCGTTTTGTGCCCGACGCCCGGCTTGACGATTTGATGGTGAGCTACGCCAGCCACAGTGGCGGTGTGGGTCCGCATTTCGACAGCTACGACGTATTTCTGCTGCAGGTGCACGGCCAGCGCCGCTGGCGCATTGGCAAACAAAAAGACCTGGCGCTGCGCGACGACCTTCCGCTCAAAATCCTGGCCGACTTCCGGCCCGAACAGGAATGGCTGCTCAACCCCGGCGACATGCTGTACCTGCCGCCGCGCTATGCCCACGACGGTGTGGCGGTGGGCGAATGCATGACGTATTCCATTGGCTTTCGCGCGCCGCAGCGCGGCGAACTGGCCCGTGAGCTGCTGCAACGGCTGGCCGACGAGGTGGACGACAGCCGCCTGTACCGCGATCCTGGCCAGAGCGCTGCCGAACACAGCGCTGCCTTACCGCCCGCGCTGCTGGCGTTTGCCCAGGAGGCCCTGCACAGCGCCCTGCAGACGCCCAAAGCCAGCGCCCGCGCGCTGGGCGAATACCTGACCGAGCCATCGCAGCGGGTCTGGTTTGACGCCTCAGAAAAACCTTTGGGCCCAGGCGCCGGCATCCGGCTCGACCGTCGCAGCCGCATGCTGTACGACGCCGACCATGTTTTCATCAACGGCGAGAGTTTTCTGGCTGGCGGCCGCGATGCGCGCCTGCTGCGCCAGCTTGCCAATACCCGCTTTTTGCCTCCAGCCCAGGCCGCCAAACTCGGTAGCCAAGCCGCAGAGCTGCTGGCCGAATGGCAGCAGGAAGGCTGGCTGCATGCCGACTGAACGCGCTTTGCCGCCCTTGCCCGAAGGTGCTTTTGCGGGCCTGGCCGCTTTTACCGACGCCCTGCGGCTGGCGCTGGACCACGCCGCCCACCATGCCTGGCCCGAACTCATCTGGTCCGACAGCGACTTTGAAGACTGGCCGCTTGGTGACAGTGCGGTGGAGGCTTCTCTGCAGCAGTGGGCAAAACGGGGCCAGCGCCTGACGCTTTTGGCCACCGGCTTTGAGCCGCTGCAGCGGCGTCAGCACCGCTTTGTGCGTTTTCGTCGCCAGTGGTCGCATCTGGTGGAGTGCCGGGTCGCCAGCCGGCAGGCAGCCACCCGGTTGCCCAGTGCCTGGTGGAGCGCCGGCTGGGTTTTGCAACGGCACGACCCGCTGCGCTCGCTTGGCACCTGCAGCGCGGCCGCCGCACAACGCGTGTTACTGCGCGAGCAGCTCGATGGGGTGCTCGCGCAGAGCCGTCCGGGCTTTCCCGCCAGCACCTTGGGGTTGTAAGCAGCCAGCTTCCCCAACAGGTCTAAGGGTTTGCCCGCAAACCCCCAAAGTTCTGGCTATAATTCAGCGCTGAGTGAAAAGGGAGTGAGTGCTTTTTACTCACACTCTGCTGAAACTGTGATGAGGGCGGTTTCAGCAATTTTCCAGAATTTTCTTAATCCTTTGAGGACTTTTCAAATGAACAAACTGCTCGTTTTGGCGACCCTGGTTGGTGCCGTGGCCCTGTCCGCTTGTGGCAAAAAAGCCGAAGCTCCCGCTCCTGCACCTGCTCCCGTGGCAGCTCCTGCACCTGCTCCCGCCGACGCTGCTTCGATGGCCGCTTCGGGCGCCGCCATGGCTGCTTCCGGCGCCGAAATGGCTGCCTCGGGCGCCGCAATGGCCGCTTCTGCTGCCAGCGCTGCCAAGTAATCGCTTTCGCGCAGAAAAAAGCCACCTTCGGGTGGCTTTTTTTATGGGCGCTGCACCGTTGCTTTCAGGCGTCCAGCCAATCGGTGCCCCGCTCGGCATCGGCCACCAGAATATCCTCTTGGTTCGCGCCTGCGGCAGCGGCCAGCGCCTGCCGGGCCAAATCGGGGCGGTTGTTCTGGGCACTCAGGTGCGCCGCCACCACCGTGCGCAGCGCGGCGTGCTGTACGGCGGCTAGCAGCTCTGCCGCCTGCAGATTGGCCAGATGGCCATGGCGCCCGGCAATACGCTGTTTCAGAAACTCCGGATAGGCTGACTGCGCCATCATTTCCGCATCGTGGTTGCACTCCAGCAGCAGCGCGGTGCAGGCCTGCAGGTGCTGCAGCACATGGCTGGTGATATGGCCCAGATCGGTCAGCACGCCCAGGCTCGCCTTGCCGTCAGTACAGCGGAGTTGCAGCGGCTCGCGCGCATCGTGTGGCACAGTGAAGGGCCTTACCTGCAGCGCGCCCACGGTTATGGCTTCTTCGTCGCGTGCCAGCCGCAGCCAGCCGCCCAGGTCGTCAAAACCAGCTGCCTGCTGGGTGCCACTGCTCATCCAGACCGGCAACTTCTCCCGCAGCGCGAGCTGGCGCACGCAGCCGGTGTGGTCTGCGTGTTCATGGGTGATGAAAACCGCGTCGATGTCGCCGGCCGTGATGCCGGCCAGCGCCAGCCGGCGGTCAAGCTGGCGGATGCCAAAACCGCAGTCAATCAGCAGGCGGGTGGTGCTGCCACCGCTGGTCGCTTCAACCAGCGTGGCGTTGCCCGAGCTGCCGCTGCCCAGGCTGCGAAAGCGCATGGGCTTTATTTCAGGTCGTCGGCAATGACCTGCACGATGCGCTGGGCGTTGGCCGAGGTTTCGGGCGCGCCAGTAGCGTTTTGCACCGAGACGGTGGTGGCTTCGCCCTGGCTGTTGACCTTGATGCGGTACTTGAGCGGGGCGACGGCGTTCGACGAGCCGCTGAACAGCTTGCTGAAAAAGCCGGGTTCCTTCTTGTCGGCCGTTGGCGCGACATAGCGGACAAAATAGGTGCCCTGCGAGCGGTCACGGTCTTCCACGGTAAAGCCGGTACGGTCCAGCGCCAGACCCACCCGGCGCCAGGCGCGGTCAAAGCCCTCATCGATCTGCACTACCGGCTGGTTATTGACGCTGGCCACGCGCGAGGTGGTCCTGCCGCCACCCGATGCGACCAGGGCGCGCGACTGCTCCTGGCTGACGCCCAGCTTGACCATCAGCCGGCGCAGGAATTCGGCCTCCAGTTCCGGGTCGGCCGGGCGGGGCTGCCACACGGTATCGGTCCTTTGCGGGCCGTCCTGGCGGAAGACCTCGATCATGCCGCGGTGGCTGATGTAGATCTCGCTGCCACCGTTGGCGTTGCGTTCAATGCGGGTGCGGAACTTGTCGCGCTCGCCGGTCGAGTACAGGTTCTCGAAAATCTTGCCAATCGAGTTGCGGATGAAATCCTGCGGCAGCTTGGCCCGATTCTCGGCAAAGTCGGTTTCCATGATGCCCAGGTTCTGCTGGTCCAGCGCCAGCAGAAAGCCGTTCTCCTGCCAGAAGTCGCGCACCGGGCTCCAGATCTGTTCGGCCGGGCGGTTTACCACCAGCCAGCGCTGGGTGCCAGCGCGCTCAATGCGCACATCGCCCACCGACAGTGCCGCAGTAGGCACCGCCACGGTGCCCTGGCCGGCCTGGTAGCCGCTGGCCGTTATGGCACTGCCGGGCACCACATAGCGCGAGTCGCGCTGCAACTGCGTCAGGTCGGGCGGTACGTCGAGCGACGGGCCCTTGCCCGAGCTTTTGTAGTCAATCCGGTCGCCTTCCAGCGTGGAGCAGGCCGAGAGGGCCAGCAACAGCACGAGGCCGCCGATTTTTGTCAGTTGGTTCACGTTCTTGTCCTTTGTCAGATCAGTCCGCACTGCGCGAGCGCATTTTCCACTACCGCTTCATTGCCCTGCGTCAGCGGCGTCATTGGCAGCCGCATCGTTGCGCCGCACAGGCCCATGCGGGCCATGGCCCACTTCACGGGAATCGGGTTGGCTTCCACAAACAGATGTTTGTGCAGCGGCAAAAGTTGCATCTGGATTTTCATGGCAGTGCGGGCGTCGCCGGCCACCGCGGCTACGCACAGCTGGTGCATCAGCTTCGGGGCGATGTTGGCCGTCACGCTGATGTTGCCGTGGCCGCCGCAGAGCATCAGGGCCACCGCCGTGGGGTCGTCGCCGGAATAGATCTGAAAGCC
>JAZKCX010000204.1:11003-12911 GCA_040387875.1 Pseudomonadota bacterium
GGCGACTCGCCGGTGGTGCCAACCACGCCGATGCAGTCCGTGCCTTCAGCGATGTGCCAGTCAATGAGTTTGCGCAGCGTGGGGTAATCCACGCTGCCATCCTCGTGCATGGGGGTCGCCAGAGCGACGATGCTGCCAGTGATCGGGGTCATGTTGCCGGTATTTGTGCCAAACCGGCATTCTACCTAGAGCGTGTAACGCTTTTGGGGGGGCTGGCCGGTCTCGCGGACTGCAGCAATGCGTTGCACAAAACGGTCGGGCTGTTCCAGAAAACCGTCTTCAAACGCCACCACGCGCAGGCCGGCGCACACCTGCAGCAACTCGCCCGGCCGCAACAAAAAATCGGGCCGCGACGGCTTGCCGACGCTCTCGTTGCCGCTGGCAAAGGTTTCGTAGAGCAGCACGCCGCCCGGCGCGACGCTGGCCACCAGCGTGGGCAGCAGCGCGCGCCAGAGGTAGTTGGTCACGACCACCGCGGCAAACTGGCGCGGCGCGCCGTCGTGCTGCAAAGGCCAGGGGCCGTTTTCCATGTCGGCGTTGATGGCTTCGCCAATGTTGGCCACAGCCGCAATGGCTTCGGGCGACCGGTCAATGCCGGTCACAGCATGGCCGCGCCCCGCAAACCAGCGCATGTGGCGGCCGTGGCCGCAGGCGGCATCGAGCACCGCGCCGCCAACCGGCACGAGGTGCGACCAGCGCTGAATCCATGCTGAGGGCGGTTCGGTGCCGTGAAGGCCGCTCATCTCGGCTTCACTTCGTCTTTTAGCGCGGCCAGCGCCATGTTCTCCACCACCCCCGGAAAAGCCAGCCGCAGCCAGCGGCCGACCTTGCCCTGCACCGTCATCACCACTTCGCGCTGGCGAGCATTCATGCCGTCGATGATGAGGCGCGCGCAAACGTCCACGGGCATGGCCTTGTCTTCTTTCAATCCACTCGCGCCGGCCGCTTTACCGGCGGCGTTGAAGCCGCGGTGCCGGATGTTGGTGGCCACCACGCCGGGGTAGGCGGTGGTCACGCTGACGCCAGCCGTTTTCAGCTCGGCCCGCAGCGCCTCGAAAAAGCCGGTCATCGCGAACTTGGTGGCGCTGTAGGCGGTGCGGCCCGGCACACCGATGAGCCCGGCCAGTGACGACACCGCCACGATGCTGCCGCGCGACGCCTTCAAATGCGGCAGCGCGGCGTGGGTGCACCAGACGCTGCCCCACAGGTTGATGCGCATGAGCTGTTCGTACCAGGCGAGGTCTGCCGCCTGCACATCCGACAGCAGCGCCTGCGCCGACATGCCGGCGTTGTTGACCAGCACGTCGATGCGGCCAAAGCGGGCGAGGGCGGCGTCTATCAGCGCGCGGCACTGCGCCTCAACAGCCACGTCGGTGGCCACCACCAGCGTCTGCGCGCCGCTGGCCTGGCACTGCGCGGCCACCGCCTGCAGTGCCGCTTCGCCGCGCGCAGCCAGCACCAGCCCGCAATCGGCCTTGTGTGTGGCCGCCAGTTGGCGCGCGATTTCTGCGCCTATGCCATCCGATGCGCCGGTGATAACTATTATTTTCATAGCGAACTATTGAATATCGACGCCGACCCGTGGCCTAACAAGTCTTAAAAACAGGCCCAAACCTGGTTGGCCATGCTCACCATGAAGTCCGGCCGGGTGTAGAGCCAGAACACGCCCAGCAGGGCGGCGGCGCCGGCCGCGCCCGCCAGGCCCCAGTGCAGGGGCTTGATACGGGACGGGCGGGTAGGGGGTGGGGGCAGAGGCATGGCGGGAGTCTAGCCTGCGGGCCGCAGGGTGGGCCGGGTGATGGCGACTTCCTTGATCGGCAGGTTCAAAAGGCCGGCCAGAATACCCAGCGCAATGGTGATGGCCCAGACCACGTCGTAGCTGCCGGTGCGGTCGTACAGAAAACCGCC
>JAZKCX010000205.1:0-1638 GCA_040387875.1 Pseudomonadota bacterium
CGCTCACGCCCACGCCGTGCAGGCCGCCGGAAAAGCTGTAGGCGCCGCCCTTGCCTTTGTCGAACTTGCCACCGGCGTGCAGGCGGGTGAAGACCAGCTCGATCACCGGCGCCTTTTCTTCCGGATGCATGCCAAAGGGAATGCCGCGGCCATCGTCGTCGATGCTGATGGAACCGTCGCTGTGCAGCGTGACCTTGATCTTCTTGCCGTGGCCGGCCAGCGCCTCGTCGGCAGCGTTGTCCAGCACTTCCTGGATGACGTGCAGCGGGTTGTCGGTGCGGGTGTACATGCCCGGCCGCTGCTTGACGGGCTCCAGGCCCTTGAGCACGCGGATGGAGGCTTCGGAATAGTCGCTGGGGGGTTTGACGGCCATGGTGCAGATGTGAATTGCGGTAGATTGTAGACCGGCGCCCGAAAAACCACTGGATACAGATACAGCCTTGCCGGCGGGGCGGGACACGCGGGCGTCAGCGGGTTCTTTGCGAACTGGCTACATTCAAAGCATGACTTCTGCCAACCAACCCCTGCCGCTGGCCCGCGTACTGGTCTGCGGCGCCGCCATCGTGACCCTGTCGATGGGCATACGCCACGGCTTTGGGCTGTGGCTGCAACCCATCACCCAGGACATGGGCTGGACCCGCGAGAACTTCGCTTTTGCGCTGGCCATCCAGAACCTGGCCTGGGGCCTGGCCGGCATTTTTGCCGGCATGCTGGCCGACCGTTTTGGCGCCTTCCGCGTGATTGTGGGCGGCGCCATTCTGTATGCGCTGGGCCTGGTGGGCATGGCGCTGTCGCCCACTCCGTTGCTGTTTGCGCTGACCGCCGGCGTGATGATCGGCATTGCGCAGGCCGGCACCACCTATGCGGTGGTCTACGGCGTGCTGGGCCGCAACGTGCCGGCCGAGCGCCGTACCTGGGCCATGGGCATTACGGCGGCGGCGGGCTCGTTCGGCCAGTTTCTGATGGTGCCGGTGGAGGGCTATCTCATCAGCGGTTTTGGCTGGCAGCAGGCGCTGATGCTGCTGGGCTTTGCCGCACTGATCATGATTCCACTGGCCTGGGGCCTGCGCGAGCCGTCGTTTGCCGGCGGCGCTGCGCCGGTGCGCGAACACACCATTGTTCAGGCGTTGGTCGAAGCTTTCAAATACCCGAGCTTTCAGTTGCTGATGCTGGGCTATTTTGTCTGCGGCTTTCAGGTGGTGTTTATCGGCGTGCACATGCCCAGCTATCTGCGCGACCATGGCCTGTCGCCGCAGGTAGCGAGTTATTCGCTGGCGCTGATTGGCCTGTTCAACGTGTTCGGCACCTACATAGCCGGTGTAATGGGAGCCAAGCTGGCCAAGCGCAAGATTCTGGCCTTCATCTACTTTGCGCGGGCGGTAGTGATTGCCATCTTTTTGCTGCTGCCGCTCACGCCCATGTCGGTCTATGTTTTCTCGGCGGTGATGGGCCTGCTGTGGCTCTCGACCGTGCCAGTCACCAACGGGCTGGTGGCGCAGATTTTTGGCATCCAGCATTTGTCGATGCTGGGTGGATTTGTGTTTTTTGCGCACCAGATCGGCTCCTTTTTGGGCGTCTGGCTGGGCGGTTTTCTGTACGACCGCACCGGCAGCTACGACGTGGTCTGGGCCATCACCA
>JAZKCX010000206.1:0-5341 GCA_040387875.1 Pseudomonadota bacterium
TGCGCGGTGATGGTCTGCTACGACAAGCAGAGCAACGACATCGCCCAGGGTGTGGACCATGCCAGTGACGACCACCTGAACACTGGTGCTGGCGACCAGGGCCTGATGTTTGGCTATGCCTGTAATGAAACGCCCGAGCTGATGCCCGCGCCCATCTATTACGCCCACCGTCTGGTCGAGCGCCAGGCCCAGTTGCGCAAGGACGGCCGCCTGCCCTTCCTGCGCCCCGACGCCAAGAGCCAGGTGACGATGCGCTATGTGGACGGCAAGCCGCACAGCATCGACACCGTGGTGCTGTCCAGCCAGCACAGCCCCGACCAAAGCGAGACGCCCAAGAAGATGAAGGCCAGCTTTATTGAGGCCATCATCGAGGAAATCATCAAGCCGGTGCTGCCGAAAGAGTGGCTAAAGGACACCAAGTACCTGATCAACCCGACTGGCCGTTTTGTGGTCGGTGGCCCGCAGGGCGACTGCGGTTTGACCGGCCGCAAGATCATTGTGGACACCTACGGCGGCGCCTGCCCGCACGGCGGCGGCGCTTTCAGCGGCAAGGACCCGAGCAAGGTCGACCGCTCGGCCGCCTACGCTGCGCGCTATGTTGCCAAAAACATTGTGGCGGCGGGCCTGGCCAAGCAGTGCCAGATCCAGGTGGCCTACGCAATTGGCGTGGCCAAACCGATGAACGTCACGGTCTACACCGAAGGCACGGGCGTGATTTCCGACGAGAAAATCGCGGCGCTGGTCAACGAGCACTTTGACCTGCGACCCAAGGGCATTATCCAGATGCTGGATTTGCTGCGTCCCATCTACGAGAAGACCGCTGCCTACGGCCACTTTGGCCGGGAGGAGCCGGAATTTACCTGGGAAAAGACCGACAAGGCAGCAGCACTGCGTGCGGCTGCGGGCCTGTAAGGCCCTCGCGCAGCGAACTTGCCGACGTTTCAGCGCAGGCTCATATCGCGCAGCGATGTGAAGGGCTGAAGGCCCGGCAGAAGCTAACGCACCGATAAAGCGGCTGCATTGCGCGCAGCCGCTGGTTTGTAGAAGCCCTGCACCCGTAAAAAAGCCACCTCGCGAGGTGGCTTTTTTGTGCCCGGCGCGGGGCTCAGGCTTGCTGGTTCCAGTCGCCGCTGTTGCGGGCAGACACCACCTGGTCTTTGCAGTTGATGCAGAAGTCCAGCAGCGCATCAATCTGGTTGGATTTGTCGAACACGGCATCCACGCCCAGCGCCAGGCAGCGCTCACGGATGTCCTGGGTGGCGTAGTTGCTCAGCACCACCACCTTTTGTTTGGGTTTGCGTTTGGCACAGGCTTCCAGTACGCCCAGGCCGCTGCCTTCTTTCAGGAACAGGTCAACAATGGCCAGATCCCATTCGTCAATATTGCGGTTCAGCCAGCCCTTGCTGTCTGCTTCGGTATCGGCAGAGCCCACGGTCTGGACGCCGGCAATTTCTTCCAGAGTCCCAATCAGGTTCTCCCGAATGGTTGCGTTGTCTTCAACGAGGTAGGCGCGGAGCATTTTGAAAGCAGTCTTTTGGTTGCAAGAGCCCCAATGTTAAGAAGACTGCTGTTGTAACGGTGCAAGCAGGACGGCCTGCCGGCTGTAGGACAGGGCACCCTCCCGCTTGTGGGCTGAGGGTAGTAGGGCCGCCCTTGTTCAGGGCGCCGTGCTAGCCGGCAGGCCGATGCGCGGCACCCACAGGTTGCCACTCACGGTGACCGGCATGATGGTGGCTTTGGCCACGTTCAGGCTGACCGATCCGCTGGCCAGGTACTGGTCTTTGCCGCCGTACAGCAGTAGCACCAGCTTTTGCCCGGGCTTGAGGCGGGCGGCCACGCCACTCAGGTCAATATCGTGCCGACCCAGGCCCTTGAGCGGCGTCACCTGGTTGTTCAGCAGCTCGTACACCGGTGCGCCAGCGGCCAGTTCAATGCCCAGCCCGGCAAAAATAATGGGCTCGCCGCGTGCCAGCGGGCTGGTTGCCGCCACGGTCACTTCCAGCCGGGGAATGCCGGCAACCACCTCGCCGCCCGCGCCGGCGGTAATGCCCAGCGGCACCGCGTTGGCAAGTTCCGGCAGGCCAGCCAGTACGCTGGACGGTGGCACCCGCACCTGGGTGCCAGCACGGCCCACGGTGAGGTCGTCTACCAAGGCGGCGTCTTTGCCGCTGATGGACAGGCAGAGCTTTTTGGGAATGCCGTCGGCAGCGCCCGCCATGCCCTTCAAATGCTGGTTAAAGAATGCCAGCGCGCCCGCAGCCGGGTCGATGGTGCCGCACTGGGTGTTGAGCACGTCGCTGGGATGGAACAGCGCCTGGTCGAAATCGGGCACGGTCTGCAGCGTGTTGTGGCCCACCTGGGTGGTCAAAAGGCGCACGTCGCCGCCCTGCGCCTTCAGGCACTGGTAGTTCTGGTAGCCCTCGTTCAGGTTGAACAGGGTGTCGCGTATGCCCTGCACGATCAGTGCATTGACTTTGCCGCCCGGCACCGGGGGACGCTCTGGCCGGGTGCCGGGGCCGCCATTGGTGGCCACCGGTTTGCCTTCGCAGAAATAGCGGTTGCTGTGGTAGACCAGCAGGTCTTTCAGCTCGGGCGAAAGCTCGTTCTGGGCAAAACCCTGAATGAAGCCGTTGAAGATGAATGGGTCAAAACCGGTAAGTGTTTTCAGGCCGGTCAGGTTGCCGATGCCGAACAGCGCAAAGTTCCACAGGGTTTTGGGCGTATTGCCGGGCGCCAGGCTGTAGGTCAGGTCATAGGGTGCCCACATCGGCACCATGGCATCGAGCCGCTTTTTGGGGTCGATGTTGTGAATCAGGTACTGGAACATGCCGCCGTAGGAAGTGCCTATGGAGCCCAACACCAGATTGCGCGGGTCGGTCCCATCGGCGCTCATTCCGTATTTGAGCCAGGGCAGGTTGGCCTCGGCCCAGTCGATGACGGCCAGCAGGTCTTTACCCTCAAAGTCGGGGTCCATCACGCGATCCGACCCATTGCTGTCGCCGTGGGCGCGTTCGTCGATGCTGATGACGCCGTAGCCCTGGTCGATGAACACGCCAATGTCGGTGAAGTCCGAGCCCAGGGGATTGGCCAAATCGACATTGATGGCCTGCAGCGGAATAGGTTTGCTTTTGTAGCGCGCGCCCTGAAAGCCGTGGCTGTGCAGAATCAACGGGTAGGTCTGGCCGCCGGTCAGGGTGGCCGGCTCAAACACGGTAAAGGCCACCGTGTCGCCGGTAGCAGGTACCTTGAGAAACACCGAATAGCTTTTGCCGGCGCGGGCCTGGCCGGGGGCAGGCAGGGGCGGTGGCGTGACGTTGACGCTGCCACTGGCGCCGGGATTCACATTGGCAGAACCCGATACCGTGTTGCCACTGCTGCCCTCCACACTGCGCGCGAAAAGGCTGCCGCCGGAACTGCCGCTGGCCGATTCGCTGCCACCACCGCAGGCAGCCAGCACGCCGCAAAGTACAAAAACGGATAAGAGGCGCATGGGCTACTCCTGAAAAACCGGGAACGGTACGTAGACGTACCAAAACTGCCGTGATGGTCGCAGCTAGTGCATACTTTTGGTGTCACCTAGCTGACGTTCAGGCCGCTAGATAACAACTTTTTGCTGCGGTACGGAATTTTTTGGCATTTTTCGGGGCGGTACTGCCGAGGAAGGTTTACTGCGCCGGGCGGACCGGCAAATCCTGCCAGAGGTCCATGGCCTGCCACTGCAGCGGCAGGCGCACATCCACCCCCGTCTGCGTACCCCGGGCGCGCAAAAATGCCATGGACAGGTCAAACCGGTCCAAGGGTACCGGCATGGGCCGCATGGGTTGCTCCGAGGGAATCCAGAAATTGTCCCAGTGGATGGGCACCACACGCCGGGCGCCGGTGGCCTGCACCACCTCGCGCCAGTAGGCGTCGTGGTAGGCGGCATCCTGTGTGCCCAGCGTACCGATGCCGAGCAGAACCACATCGGCCTGCACTTTCTGCAGCGCGCCCGGCGCAAAGCCGGCGCTCCCGTTAATGAGCAGGCTACGGCCTTCGTGCACGATGTGCACCGCATAGGTCTGCCCTTCGCGGTAGGCGAAGGCGCGCACCGGCGGTTTGAGCGGCTCGGTGATTTCGCCCCCGGTAAAGCCGGTGGGCGCATGGGCGCCCGGCCACAGCGTGACGGTGAATTTGCCAAACTGCATGGGCTCGCCCAGCTTGGCCACCTTGAGCTGGATTTCCGGCAGACGCCAGCCGCGCCCGACGTTGGCGGTGGACTCGGAGCCCAACAGCAGTGCACCGGTGCGCCGCGCCACCTCGGGTGCGTCCATCGCGTGGTCGTAGTGCGAATGCACCGGAATCACCGCGGCCAGCTTGCCTGTGCGCCCGGGAATGCCGGCGCGTTCCATGCCCCGGCCAATGGCAGCCAGATCGGGCTGCACCGTGCCGACCAGGCTTTGCAGCATGTCGGGGCGCGAGAAAAAGCCGTCGGTCAGGATGGCGGTTTCGCCGTCGTCCAGCAACACCGTGGCCACGCCCAGAAAACTCACTTTCAGGCGCGCAGGTGTGTTGGCGGGCAGGGCCGTCCAGCGGGTATCGGCGCCGGGCGCATCGGGGGGCGGCTGGCGTGTCCACCAGAAGGCCACGCCGGCGGCCAGCACCAGAACGAGCAACAGAACCAGGAAAAAGCGTTTGAGGAAGCGCATGCTGGCCGCACTGTACTGCGGCGCGGTGACAAAACCAAACAAAAACGCGCATCCGGCGGTGCGATTGCCGGCCCCGGGGACTTGAAAACGCGGCAAAACCCCTTATCATTAGCACTCGCGCAGTTGGAGTGCTAACAGCTCCCGCCGCCCGTTCTCTGGCACCGGTTCTTCGGTGTCTGCTGATTTTGAAACCCATTTGTTCTAGAAACAAGGAGATGTCATGAAACTTCGTCCTCTGCACGACCGCGTAATCGTCAAGCGCATCGAAAGCGAAACCAAAACCGCTTCCGGCATTGTGATTCCTGACAACGCCGCAGAAAAGCCTGATCAGGGCGAAATCCTGGCAGTCGGCCCCGGCCGCAAGACCGACAAGGGCGACGTGATTGCCCTGAACGTGGCCGTGGGCGACCGCGTGCTGTTCGGCAAGTACAGCGGCCAGACCGTCAAGGTCGATGGCGAAGAGCTGCTGGTCATGAAGGAAGACGACCTGTTTGCCGTAGTCGAAGGCGCTCCCGCCGCCCTGAAAAAGGTTGCCTGAGCCTCTGGCCAGCCCATCCCGTCAACCCCTCTTTTGTAATTTAAGGAATCAACATGGCAGCTAAAGACGTCATTTTCGGCGGCGAAGCCCGCGCACGCATGGTCGAAGGCGTGAACAT
>JAZKCX010000207.1:0-3874 GCA_040387875.1 Pseudomonadota bacterium
CCAGCCACCTTCATCCGGTTGATCAAGACCGATCCCGTCGTCTTGGCGCCATAGTTGTAGGCGTCGGCGCCTACGGCAGTAATGCCCATCAGCATGTCTTTCAGATTGCCGGCAATCGTGATTTCTTCCACCGGGTAGGCAATCTCGCCGTTCTCTACCCAGAAGCCACTGGCGCCGCGCGAATAGTCGCCGGTGACCTGGTTCACGCCCTGGCCCATCAATTCAATGACAAACAGGCCGGTGCCGAGCTTTTTCAGCATCGCGTCCAGATCGTCCTGCGCCTGGGTCTGGCGCGAGCGCAGCACCAGGTTGTGCGAGCCGCCGGCATTGCCGGTCGTCTTCATGCCCAGCTTGCGCGCTGAATAGCTGCCGAGAAAATAGCCTTCGACCTTGCCGTTCTTGACCACGTTGCGCTTGCGCACGACCACGCCCTCGTCGTCAAACGGGCTGCTGCCCTTGCCACGCAGCGTGAACGGGTCTTCCAGAATGTCGATGTGTTTGGGAAACACCTGTTTACCCAGCGAGTCGAGCAGAAACGAGCTTTTGCGGTACAGCGCGCCGCCGCTGATGGCCTGCACGAAGGAGCCCAAAAGCCCGGTGGCCATGGGCGACTCGAACAGCACCGGGCACTCGGTGGTGGCGATTTTGCGCGACTTCAAACGGCTCAGCGCACGTTCGGCGGCGTAACGGCCCACCGCCTGCGGCGATGCGAGTTCGTCTGCATGGCGCATGGAGCTGTACCAGGCATCGCGCTGCATGTCGCGGCCCTTGCCGGCGATGGGGGCCACCGAAATTGAGTGCCGCGAACTGGCATAACCGCCCCGGAAGCCATGCGTGTGGGCGCTGAAAAAATGGCTTTGCTGGGCCGAAACACCGGCACCTTCGCTGTTGGTGATGCGCTTGCTGGTTTTCAGCGCGGCCTCTTCGCATTCCATCGCCAGCAGCGCAGCCTTCTCGCTGTCGATGGCCCAGGGATGGAACAGATCGAGGTCGCGGTGTTCGGTGGCCACATCGGCTTCGTCGGGCAGGCCGGCCACCGGGTCTTCGGCGGTAAAGCGGGCGATGTCGTAGGCGGCCTGCACGGTTTGCGCGATGGCGGCTTTGGAGAAATCCGAGGTGCTGGCGTTGCCGCGCCGGCTGCCGAGGTAGACCGACACGCCCAGCGATTTGTCGCGGTTGCGCTCCACGGTTTCGATCTCGCCCTTGCGTACCGATACGCTCAGGCCACAGCCCTCGGACGCCTCGGCGCCGGCGTCGGTGGCGCCCAGTTTTTTGGCATGCGCCAGGGCACTGTCGACCAGTTCTTCGAAAAAAGCGCGGCTGTAGCTGAAACCGTCGGCAGGGGTGTGTGCGGGTGTGTTCATATCGGCAGCTATGATACTTGCCGATGCCACGCGTGCCGTGCGCCCGCTTGTGCAACCCCACCACCCAGATTGCTGCTCCATGTCGAAAAAACTGAAAAAGGGCTATTACGTCCAGGGGCAATTTGTCGCCGAAGGCAGCGAGCTCGACCTGGAACTCAAGCAGGAGCTCAAGGGTACGTCCGAGTCCAGCAAAACCGACCTCAAGCGCGAAAGCACCGAATTGCAGAAACTCGGTGAAGACCTGCTGGCACTGAACGCCGAGCGGCTGGCCAAACTGAATCTTCCCGAAAAGCTCTTCGACGCGGTGGTCGAGGGCAAAAAGATTACCAATTTCGAGGGCAAGCGCCGCCAGATGCAGTTTGTCGGCAAGCTGATGCGCAAGCTCGAAGACGCGCAATTGGATGCCGTGCGCGAAGCCCTGCAGGTGGAGCACGGCGCGTCGGCCAGCGAAACCCTGGCGCTGCACCAGGCCGAGCAGTGGCGCGACGCGCTGCTGGCCTCGGACGACGCGCTGGCCCAGTGGCTGCAGAGTTTTCCCGATACCGACACCCAGCAACTGCGCGCCCTGCTGCGCCAGGCCCGCAAAGACGCCACCGCGCTACCCAAGACGCACGCCGGCGAGGCTCCGCGCCACGGCCGCGCCTACCGCGAGGTTTTCCAGTTTGTGAAAGAGCACATCGGCAATGTCTGACACTATCAAGATCGGCATCGTTTCTATCAGCGACCGCGCATCGAGCGGTGTATATGTGGACAAGGGCCTGCCCGCGCTGCAGGAGTGGCTGGGCAGGGCTTTGACCAACCCGATTGAATTCGAACCCCGGCTGATACCCGACGAGCAGGCCCGCATCTCCGAAACGCTGATCGAGCTGGTCGATGCCGGCTGTGCGCTGGTGCTGACCACCGGCGGCACCGGTCCCGCGCTGCGCGACGTCACGCCCGAAGCCACGCTGGCGGTAGCGCACAAGGAAATGCCGGGTTTCGGCGAACAGATGCGGCAGATCAGCCTGCAGTTTGTGCCCACCGCCATCCTGTCGCGGCAGGTGGCGGTGATCCGCGACAAAAGCCTCATTATCAACCTGCCCGGCCAGCCCAAGGCGATTCAGGAAACCCTGGAAGGCGCACGCAATGCCGACGGCAGCTTGCGAATGGCCGGCATCTTTGGCGCAGTGCCGTATTGCATCGATCTGATTGGCGGCCCGTACATCGAAACCGACGAAGCGGTCTGCAAGGCCTGGCGGCCGAAGACTGCGGTGAAGCCGGCGGCGTAGGCCTTACTTGCCTACAAGCTGGTTGAGTTTTTCAGCTTCAAAACACTCTTCCCGCGCCGCATCGCTCGGCACGCAATCGCCTTCCTTGCGGTTGGCCGAGAGCTTTTCTATCGCTTCCCACAAGAGCGCAATCTGGTGCTCCTGCGAAGAGGCGTTGTCAATCAGGCCGCGCATGGCCTGGCTCAGAGGATCGTCGTTCTGGGTAATGCCGTAGGCAGAAAAACCCATTTTTGAGGCGACCTCTTCGCGCCGCACGTCCAGCTCGGCCTGGATGATGCGCGCCGGGTTGCCTACCGCCGTGGCACCGGGCGGCAGCTCCTTGGTGAGCACCGCGTTGGAGCCGACCTTGGCGTTGTCGCCCACGGTAAAGCTGCCAATTACTTTGGCGCCGGCGCCAATGACGACATTGCGGCCCAGCGTGGGGTGCCGCTTGGCGCCTTTGGTGAGGGAGGTACCGCCAAGGGTCACGCCCTGGTAAATCGTGCAGCCTTCGCCAATCTCTGCCGTCTCGCCAATCACGATGCCCATGCCGTGGTCAAAAAACACGCCGGGCGCGATTTTGGCGCCGGGGTGGATTTCGATGCCGGTAAAGCCGCGCGAAAAATGCGAGATGAAGCGCCCCAGCCACTTGAAGCCGTTGTGCCAGCACCAGTGCGCGCGCCGGTGCAGCACCAGCGCATGCAGGCCGGGGTAGCAGGTCAGCACCTCCCAGGTACTGCGGGCCGCGGGGTCGCGCTCCTTGATGCAGCGGATGTCGGCGTTCAGGCGTTCAAACATGGAGATATGACGAAAACATATAAGCCAAGTCTAGCGTTTTGCCTGCGCGGCTGCCTGCAGCATGGCCTTGGCGATGCCGCGCAGAATGTGAATTTCTTCTGGCGAGGGCTGGGCCCGGTTAAAGAGCTGGTTCAGGCGCGGCATCAGCTTTTTGGGTGCGTCGGGGTCGAGAAAATCGAGTGCGACCAGCGCCTCCTGCAGGTGCGCCAGCATGCCGCTGACCTGTTGCGCGTCGGCGAGTAGCGGTGGCGCGTCGGGCTCCGCCGCTGCAAAACCGCCCAGCGCCATGCGCCACTCATACGCCACCACCTGCAGCGCCGCTGCCAAATTGAGCGAGCCGAACTGCGGGTTGGTGGGAATGGAAAGCGCCACCTGGCAGCGGTAGACGTCGTCGTTGGCCATGCCAAAACGTTCGGAACCGAACAGAAAAGCCATTCCACCTACTGTTTTATGAATAGTTTCGGC
>JAZKCX010000207.1:3974-8209 GCA_040387875.1 Pseudomonadota bacterium
GCCACCAGCACCAGGTCGTCAAAACCCATCACCTTCATGGCGCGGGCCACGGCGCCCACATTGCCGGCGTGGCTGGTCTGGATCAGGACAAAGCGGGTTTTCATGGCGGGGCGAGCGGCGAATTTAGGCTGCCCTGCCGGCTTTACAGCGCAGGCCGGCAGGTAAAATGTGCCATTGTCGCTGCCCGCATCGCCGTGCAGTTTTGCCGCTCCTGATGTGCGCCCTGCCCCTGCCGGGCGCCAAGCTTAAAAATTTATGTCGCCCAATATCCATCCGATGCTCAACGTGGCCATCAAGGCCGCCCGCGCTGCCGGCGCCATCATCAACCGCGCCGCGCTTGATGTGGAGGCCGTGCGCATCTCGCAAAAGCAGGTCAATGATTTCGTTACCGAAGTCGACCATGCCAGCGAGCAGGCCATCATCGAGACCCTGCTCACTGCCTACCCCGGCCACGGCATCCTGGCCGAAGAATCCGGCTCCGAGCACGGCGCGAAAGACTCCGAATTCGTCTGGATCATCGACCCCTTGGACGGCACCACCAACTTCATCCACGGCTTTCCGGTCTACTGCGTCAGCATTGCGCTGGCGGTGCGCGGCAAAGTCGAGCAGGCCGTCATTTACGACCCCAGCCGCAACGACCTGTTCAGCGCCACCAAAGGCCGCGGCGCCTACATGAACGACCGCCGGCTGCGGGTTTCCAAACGCATCCGCCTGGCCGACTGCCTGCTGTCCACCGGCTTCCCGTTCCGCCAGGGCGACAACTTCAAAAACTACCTCGCCATCATGGCCGACATCATGCCGCGCACCGCCGGCCTGCGCCGCCCTGGCGCCGCCGCGCTCGATCTGGCCTATGTGGCGGCGGGCTTCACCGACGGCTTTTTCGAGACCGGGCTGGCGCCCTGGGACATGGCGGCCGGCTCGCTTTTGGTGCAGGAGGCCGGTGGCCTGGTGGGCAACTTCACCGGCGAGGCCGAATTTCTGGACCACAAGGAATGCCTTGCGGCCAGCCCCAAGGTCTATGCCCAACTGGTGCCGCTGCTGTCCAAGTACAGCAAATTCGCCACCGCTGGCGAAAAAGCCAGCGTGCGCCAAGCCTCGGACCAGGGCCCGTTGGGCCTGCCCGACAGTGGCAGTCATGCAGGTGACAAATAGTTCACAAAACGGGCAGCTAGACAGTAAAGCCTAGGCCTTATTAGTAGTAACCCGCGCTGGGCTAGGGGCATCTGCCGGTACGATTCGGTACCAGAAAAGAACGGGCGTTCTTTTCTATAAACCAATCGATACCACCATGACAATTCGCATCCTTACCTGCACGGCGCTGGCAATCGCCGCCCTGCTTTCGGCCTGCGGCGGCGGCGACGACGGCCCCGGCCCCAAAACCGACACCCGTGTGGTGCGTGTCGCCGGCGACGACCAGGGCGATGCCGGCACTTTTGGTTTCAAGTTCACGGTACAGGATTCGGCCAATCCCAACGGCTTCCCCATCTTCACCGAGCTGGTGGCTGCCAGCCTGAAAGCGCCCGCCCTCTGCAACCATTACCGCGGCATTAACGGCAGCGTGTCGTTCACCACCCAGACCGGCTGCACCAGCATGGCGATTGCCGGCAGCCGCATCAATTTCCAGCCCACGCTGGCCAACCAGTTGCGCACGCTGCCGCTGATTGGCGAGGTGGTCAACAACGCCGCTCCCGTGGGCAGCCCGGTCGACCAGGTACTGAACATGTTGCCTGGCCTGGGCAGCGTGCTGGCCAATCTGCCGTCGCTGCCCCTGGTGGGCGCGGTGCTGGCGGGCGTGCTGCAACCCATCGCCGACCAGCTCCCCGGCGCCACTGCCGCCACCACGCCGCTGCTGGTGGACAACCAGCTCAAGGCCATGGCAACCCAGGGCGTCAACGCGCAGGACCTGGTGATCCTGATTGCCGGCAGCAACGATGCCGCCGACGTGGCCACTGCCTTTTTGCAGGCCAGCATCGACCAGGGCATTGCCTTCACCACGCTGATGGGCTCCATGGGCGTGACCAACACCGACCGCCGCGCCGCCGGTAACGAGTACATGGGGAAGCTCGCAGACAAGTACTTCGCCAGCATCAACACCCACCTGTTGGCCAAGGGCGCGACCAAAATCGCCATCCTGAACATGCCCAATGTGGTGCAAACGCCCCGCCTTTCGCAGGCGCGTGCCACCATTCAAGGTGCCGAAGCCGCCGTACCCATGCTGGTGGAGTGGGTTGAGACCTACAACAACAAGCTGGCCGCCAACATCAGCGGCGACAAACGTTTTGTCCAGGTCGACTACCGCAAACTCATCAACGACGCCATCACCGACCCCAACCTGCTGGTGACCAACTCCGACACGCCGGCCTGCCCGTCCACCGGCACCGGCACACTCGACATGCTGCCCACCTACGATCTGAAGTCGTGCACCTCGGGCATGCTCAGCAGCAACCCGCCCGAAGGCCAGACCAGCCCCGATTGGTGGACACGCTACTTCTTTGCCGACAGCACCCACCCCACGCCGTATCTGCACAACCTGCTGGCGCGCGGCGTGAACCTTGAGCTGATTCGCGCTGGTATTCTGTAATCCACACCAACGGGGAGACATCGATGAAAAAACGCAATTCACTGGCCACCGTTGCGCTATTGGCTGCCGGCGTGTTCTGCAGCAGCGCTTTTGCACAGTACGAAGGCAGCATCCTGATTCGCGGCGGCGTGATGCAGGTCAAACCCAAGGTGGAAAGCGGCAGCCTGAGCGGCCCGGCCCCGTCGAACTCGACCATCGACAACGGCCCCAGCACCAAGATTGGCGGCGGCGTTACGCTGATGATGACCGACCACATCTCGATCGACCTGCCGCTGGCACCACCGTTCAAATTTCCCATCAATGGCACCGGCGCCATCCAGGGTGTGGGCAAGCTGGGCACCGTCAAATCCTTGCCGGCAACCCAGTTTGTCCAGTACCGCTTTCGCGAACCCGAAGCCGCGTTTCGCCCCTACATCGGCCTGGGCATTACCTATGCCTACTTCTTTGACGAAGAAGGCAGCGCCGCCTTCAGCGGCGTGACCAACCCGGGCGGCACCACGCGCTTCAAGGTCAAGTCCAAGTTTGCGCTGACGCCGCAGATTGGCGCCACCTGGATGTTCAGCGAGCCCTACTTTGTGGACATCTGGTACGCCAAGACTTTCCTCAAGACCACCGCCACCCTGTCCACCGGCCAGACCCAGAATCTGGTGCTCAACCCGCGCACGCTGCAGATCAGCGTGGGCATGGCGCTGTAAGCCTGTAAAAATTCTGTAGTGCAGATCGGCCGGACGGCAGCCATGCCGTCCGGCCTTTTTTTGTCTGCGCGCTGGCTACACTGCACAGTTGTCACAGCCATTTGCAGGACCGGTTTTGCAGGCCTCCCCAGTCGCTCCCCTCCCCGCCGCGCGCGCCTTTGACGGCCACACGCCCATGATGCAGCAGTACCTGGGCATCAAGGCGGAGCATCCCGGCACATTGGTTTTCTACCGCATGGGGGATTTCTACGAACTGTTTTTTGCCGACGCCGAAAAAGCCGCGCGGCTGCTCGACATTACCCTGACCCGGCGCGGCCAGTCGGCCGGCGAACCGGTGGTGATGTGCGGTGTGCCCTTCCATGCACTCGAAGGCTATCTGGCCAAGCTGATCCGGCTGGGCGAATCGGTCGCCATTTGCGAGCAGGTCGGTGAAGTCGGTGGCAAGGGGCCGGTGGAACGCAAAGTCATGCGGGTCGTCACCCCCGGCACCGTGACCGACACTGCGCTGCTGAACGACAAAGCTGAGTCGGTGCTGCTGGCCGTGCACCAGGGCCCGCGCAGCGCCAAAAACAACGGCTGCGGCCTGGCCTGGTTCAGCGTGACCCAGGGCGTGGTGCAACTGGCTGAATGCGCGGCCGACGAAGTGGCTGGCTGGGTCGCGCGCATCGCCCCCAGCGAGCTGATTTTCAGCGCCGAAGTGACCAACGCCTTTGAGCAGCAACTCAGGGCCCTGCGCCACGGCAGCAGCATCAGCCTGACGCAGCGCCCCGGCTGGCAGTTCGACGCCGCCTTGGGCCAGCGCAAGCTGCTGGAGCAACTCGGCGCCGCCAGCCTGGCTGCCTGGAATGCCGAAGGTCTGCCGCAGGCCCATGCCGCTGCCAGTGCCCTCTTGGCGTATGCCGAGCACACCCAGGGCCGGGCGCTGCCCCATGTGGCCAGCGTGTTGGTGCAGCGGCCGG
>JAZKCX010000208.1:0-9212 GCA_040387875.1 Pseudomonadota bacterium
GCCAGGCCGGTCAGCGGTGCCAGCTCCATGCTGCCGTAGAGCTTGATCAAGTCCACATGCACGCCCTTGGCGGCGAAAAACTCGCGGGCAATGCCCACATACTTGGTCGCCACTTTCAGCCGTGAGCCTTGTCGCACCGCATTGGCGTAATCGAAATCGGCGCGCACCGCCACACTCATGCGGCACTTGGCTATCTGCAAATCCAGCGGCTGGTAGAGCCCCTGGCTGCCGTGCTCCAGCAGCGTGTCCCTGCCGGTCACGCCCAGGTCGGCGCCGCCGTACTGCACGTAGGTGGGCACGTCGCTGGCGCGCACCAGCACCACCCGCACCTCGGGCTGGTTGGTGGGCAGAATCAGCTTGCGGGATTTTTCCGGGTCTTCCAGCACTTCGATGCCGGCCGCGCGCAGCAGCGGCAGGGTCTCGTCAAAGATGCGTCCTTTTGAAAGAGCGAGTGTGATCATTTGATGCGTTCAATATCCGCGCCGAGGCCGCGCAGTTTGGCTTCCATCTGGTCGTAGCCACGGTCCAGATGATAGATGCGGTCGATCACGGTTTCACCCTCGGCCACCAGTCCGGCGATCACCAGGCTGGCCGAGGCGCGCAGGTCGGTCGCCATCACGGCTGCGCCCTGCAGCCGGGGCACACCCTCCACCACGGCCACCTTGCCGTCGATCTGGATGGCAGCGCCGAGACGCACCATTTCGTTGACGTGCATGAAGCGGTTCTCGAAGATGGTTTCGGTCACCTTGCTGGTGCCCTGCGCCACCGCATTGAGCGCCATGAACTGGGCCTGCATGTCGGTGGGAAAACCGGGGTACTCGGTGGTGCGGAAACTCTGCGCCTTCAGCCGGCCCTGCGCGCGGATGCGAATGCCGCCGTCCACCGCCTCTACCCGGGCGCCAGCTTCACGCAGCTTGTCGATCACCGCGTCCAGATGGTCGGCCCGGCCGTGGCGCAGCAGCACCTCGCCACCGGCAGCGGCTACCGCACACAAAAACGTGCCAGCCTCAATGCGGTCGGCCACCACTTCGTGGCTGCAGCCGTGCAGCCGGTCTACGCCCTGGATGTGGATCTTGCTGGTGCCCTGGCCTTCGATGCGCGCGCCCATCTTGATGAGCATTTCGGCCAGATCGGCAATCTCCGGCTCCTGCGCGGCGTTCTCCAGAACAGTTTCGCCCTCGGCCAGCGTGGCAGCCATCATGAAATTTTCGGTACCGGTCACCGTGACCATGTCGGTGGTGATGTGCGCGCCCTTCAGCCGGTCGCGGCCGCGCGGCAGGCCCGCCATGATGTAGCCGTGCTCGACGATGATGCCGGCGCCCATGGCCTGCAGGCCCTTGATATGCTGGTCCACCGGCCGCGAGCCAATAGCGCAGCCACCTGGCAACGAGACCTTGGCCTGGCCAAAACGCGCCAGCAGCGGGCCCAGCGCCAGCACCGACGCGCGCATGGTCTTGACCAGCTCGTAGGGTGCCTCGGCTTTGATCTGGCCGCCCGCATTCAGGCTGATCTGGCCGTCGCCCTGCTCCACCACCACGCCCATGTTGCGCAGCAGCTTGAGCATGGTGGCCACGTCCTGCAAACGGGGGGTGTTCAGCAGCGTCACCGGCTCTGCCGTGAGCAAAGCAGCGCAGAGCTCGGGCAGGGCCGCGTTCTTGGCGCCGGAAATGCGCACCTCGCCCTGCAGCGCCCGGCCACCGCGAATCAAAAGCTTGTCCATACCGTTCTCGTAAAAATATCTGTGCAGCGCCGCTGCATTGGCAGGGGCCGGTGTTCAGTGGCCCAGCGCCGCCCACTCGGCGGGGGTGTAGGTTTTCATCGACAGGGCGTGCACCTCGTCGGTGTATATTTTCGCACCCAGCGTGGCATAGACCCGCTGGTGCCGCTGAATCAGGCGTTTGCCTTCGAATTCAGACGCCACTACGGTGGCATACCAGTGCCGGCCGTCGCCCTCCACTTTCAGGTGGTCACAGGCCAGACCGCTGGCAATGATGGCTTGAAGTTCGTCGACAGTCATTCTTCCTACCCTCTTATTTTGTAGCCGATGCGCAGCAAATTCACTGCCAGCGCGCCGGCCAGCAAAAGCGCTGTTCCCACGATGGCCAGACTGACCCACGGCGACATATCGCTCACGCCAAAAAAACCGTAGCGAAAACCGTCGATCATGTAGAAAAACGGGTTCAGGTGGCTGACCTTCTGCCACACCGGCGGCAGCGAATGGATGGAGTAGAACACGCCGCTGAGAAAGGTCATGGGCATGATCAGAAAGTTCTGGAACGCCGCCATCTGGTCAAATTTTTCGGCCCACAGCCCGGCAATCACGCCCAGCGTGCCCAGCAGCGCTGCACCCAGCACGGCGAAAACCAGAATCCACAACGGCGCGGCGAAATGCAGTTCGGTAAACCACAGGGTTGCCAGAAAAACGCCGCTGCCCACCAACAGCCCGCGCACCACCGACGAGCCTACATAGGCGCCAAACCAGCCCCAATGGCTCAGGGGCGTGAGCAGCACAAACACCAGGCTGCCCATGATCTTGCTTTGCACCAGCGACGACGAGCTGTTGGCAAAGGCGTTCTGCAGCACACTCATCATCACCAGGCCGGGCACCAGAAAAGCGGTGTAGCTGATGCTGTCGTAGACCTTCACATGGTCTTCCAGCACATGGCCAAAGATCAGCAGGTAGAGCACCGCAGTAAGGATAGGTGCGCCCACCGTCTGGAAACCGACTTTCCAGAAGCGCATCACTTCCTTGTAGAGCAAAGTACGCCAGCCTGTCATGGCAGTACCTCTGCTACGGGTCGTTCCGCCATCACATCCAGAAAAACGTCTTCCAGATCGGCCTTGCGGATCTCCACGTCCTCCATCTGCACCCCTGCTTCGCGGAGGGTGGCGAGGTACAACTCGATTTCATGGGCATTGTGGGCCGGCAACTGCACCATTCGGCCTGTAATACGGGCCTGACCGGCAAGGGTATTCGGAAGTTCGCTATCAGTTTTGAAGCACAGCACATTGCTCAGCGCCGACTTCAGCAGCGCGCTGGTGGTGTCCAGCGCCACCACCCGGCCCTGTTTGAGCATGGCGATGCGGTTGCACAGGGCTTCGGCCTCTTCCAGATAGTGGGTGGTCAGCAGCACCGTGTGGCCCTGCTTGTTGAGTTTGGCAATGAACTGCCACAGCGTCTGGCGCAGCTCCACATCCACGCCGGCCGTGGGCTCGTCCAGCACGATGACCGGCGGCTTGTGCACCAAGGCCTGCGCCACCAGCACCCGGCGCTTCATGCCACCGGAGAGCTGGCGCATGTTGGCGTTGGCTTTTTCGGTCAGGCCCAGGCTGTGCAGCAGCTCGTCGATCCAGGCGTCGTTGTTCTTCACGCCAAAGTAGCCCGACTGGATACGCAGCGTCTCGCGCACATTAAAAAACGGGTCGAACACCAGCTCCTGCGGCACCACGCCCAACTGGCTGCGGGCTTTGGCAAAGTCGGCGCGCACGTCGCTGCCGCGCACCAGCACCGTGCCAGACGTGGCTTTTGCCAGGCCGGCCAGGATGCTGATCAGGGTGGTTTTGCCGGCGCCGTTGGGCCCCAGCAGGCCAAAAAATTCGCCTTCGTGGATGTCGAACGACACCCCGTTCAGTGCTGTGATCTGGCCGCGTGGGGAGGAAAAGGCCTTGGAGACCGACTGAAATGAGATGGCTTGCATGAACAAGCTGATTTTACGGCCCGCAGCCGGGGCCTGAACGACCAAGGGCTTGAACCACTTTCGCGGTCCAAGCCCTGGCAGGGAAATGCTGCGGTCAGGCGGTCGCTGGCAACAAGTCCGCCACGCCGTACAGCGTGGCCAGCGTGTGCAGGCGCGCCGGCATGGCCTTGACGGCAAAAGTCTTGCCGGCCTTGAGCGCCTCGCGCCGGCATTCGAGCAGCACCGCCAGCGCCGACGAATCGAAATGCTGCAGCGCTGCCGCATCGGCTTGCACCGCATTGCCGGCTTCTGCCCGCACTGCCGGCAGCAGGCCGCCCAGGCAAGCCTGGGCCTGCGCTTCGGTCAGTTCGGCCGGCAAGACGAGCACGCTCAGCCTTTTTTCTGGTTGGACTTGTTGCGGGTGGCCAGGGTTTCAATCAGGCCATCAATGCCTTTGGCACTGATTTCCTGGGTGAACTGGCCACGGTAGTTTTCCACCAGCCAGGCGCCCAGCACGTTGATGTCGTAAATCTTCCAGCCCGCGCCCTGGCCAGGGGTTTTTTCCAGGCGGTAGTCAAGCTGAATCGGGTTGCCCTTGCCGCGCACTTCGGTGCGCACCACCACTTCCTTGTCGTCGGCACTGCCGCGGAAAGGCTTCAGGCTGATGGTCTGGTCGCTCACCTGCGCCAGCGCGCCGGAGTACGTACGTACCAGCAGGATCTTGAATTCTTCCTGCAGGCGTTTTTGCTGCTCGGGGGTAGCTTCGCGCCAGCTGCGGCCCACGGCAGATGCGGTCATGCGCTGGAAATTCACGTTGGGCATAACCTTGCTGTCCACAAGTGCAATGACCTTGGTGGTGTCGCCGGTCTTGATGGACTTGTCGGCCTTCACCGCGTCCAGCACCTCGCCAGCCACGCGCTGGATCAGAACCTCGGGCGCTTCATCGGCGGCCATCGCCATGCCAGTCACACCCGACAGGCCCATGGCCAGCGCACCCGAAAACACTACTGCAAACAAACGTCGTTTCATCTCAATTCCTTCATAAGCGCCTTGAGCGCAAGCTATCAACGCCTTTGACCTTACCACCGCCGACGCTTACACGCTTTGTAACACCGCACCGCCAAAGCTTTACTTTTTGGCGGGGGCCGATGCCGGGGCTTTGGGGGCAGAAGCAGCCGAGGCGGGCGCCGACGCGGGTGCAGCCGGTGCAGCCGCCGGGCTGGCCGAATAGTCTTCGTCGGCCTTGTTGCGGGCAATCAGGTTGCCCCGGCGCTGCAGGTAGGCATCACGCGAGAAGGTGTATTTGTCCAGTGCGGCTTCTTCGAGCAGGTCACCCGCTTCCAGAAAGGCCGCACGTTTGTCCACCGCATTGAGCACATAAACCGCGCTGCGGGTGGCGTCGTTGTCAATGCCGCGCAACGGGTTGCCGCTCGACTCCACGCCAAAAGCCAGCGTGTCGCGTACGGTAGACGGGCCCAGCAGCGGCAGCACCACATAGGGGCCGGCTGGCACACCGTAGCGGCCCAGCGTCAGGCCGAAGTCTTCGTTGTATTTGTCGATGCCCAGTTCGCTGGCCACATCAATGATGCCGCCCAGACCCAGCGTGGTGTTGACGCTCAGGCGAATCAGGGTTTCACCGGCCGACTGCACCTTGAGCTGCAGCGTGCTGTTGATGAAAGTCCAGACGTCGGTCACGTTGCTGAAAAAATTGCTCACGCCGGTGCGCACCAGCGGCGGCACCAGCTGGGTGTAGCCGGTAGCTACCGGCTTGAGCACAATGCGGTCGGCCGCATCGTTGAATTTGGTGACGTCGCGGTTGAAAGGCTCAAACGGGTCGCGCGGGTCGCCGCCCTTGCGGGTGGCACAGCCCGACGCGAGCGCCAGCGCCACCAGCAAAAGCACGGCCGCAGCAAACCGGCCGGCAGGCCGGCCGCGCGGGGATACACAGGGAGCTGGCATCATTTTTTGGCCTCGCTTTCTTTCTCTTTGGTGTCGCCGCCTTCTGCCGCCTTGCTGTACAGGAACTGGCTGATCAGGTTCTCCAGCACCACGGCCGATTGCGTGTTGCTGATGGTATCGCCAGCCGCCAGATTTTTCTCTTCGGCGCCGGCTTCAATGCCGATGTACTGCTCGCCCAGCAGACCCGAGGTCAGGATTTTCAGCGAGCTGTCCTTGGGAAACACGTACTGGCTCTGCATGGCCAGCGTGATGCGGGCCTGGAAAGACTTGCTGTCAAACGCAATCGACTCGACCCGGCCGACCACCACACCGGCGCTTTTCACCGCCGCGCGCGGTTTGAGGCCGCCAATGTTGTCGAACTTGGCATCGACCTTGTAGGTGGTCTCGAAATTCAGGCTCAGCAGGTTGGCCGACTGCAGCGCCAGAAACAGCACGGCCGCCGCGCCGATCAGCACAAACAGGCCAACCCAGATATCGTTTTTGGAGCGTTCCATAGGCTTACCCTCAATCTTTCAAATACTGAACATCAGCGCGGTCAGGATGAAGTCCAGACCCAGCACCGCCAGCGAAGCCACCACCACGGTGCGGGTCGTGGCATACGACACCCCTTCCGGCGTGGCCTGGGCCCGGTAGCCCTGCAGCAGCGCAATAAAACTCACTGTCACGCCAAACACAAAACTTTTGAGCACGCCGTTGCCGACGTCACGCCAGACATCGACCCCGCCCTGCATCTGGCTCCAGAAGGCGCCGGAATCCACCCCAATCATCAGCACGCCCACCACCCAGCCGCCCAGAATACCCACGGCGCTGAACACCGCCGCCAAAAGCGGCATGGTGATCACGCCAGCCCAGAAGCGCGGCGCCAGAATGCGGCGAATCGGGTCTACCGCCATCATTTCCATCGCACTCAGTTGCTCGCCGGCTTTCATCAGGCCGATTTCGGCTGTCAGCGAGGTACCGGCGCGGCCTGCAAACAGCAACGCGGTGACCACCGGCCCCAGCTCGCGCACCAGGCTGAGGGCCACCAGCAGACCGAGCGCCTCGGTCGAGCCGTAACGCTGCAGCGTGTAGTAGCCCTGCAGCCCCAGCACAAAACCAACGAACAGACCCGACACCGTGATGATGGCCAGCGAGTAGTTACCCAGAAAGTGAATCTGGTCGCGCACCAGACCAAAACGCGCCAGGCTGGACGGCAGCGAAGCCAGCATGCGCCAGAACAGCCGCGTGGCAAAGCCCCAGTTAGCCAATACGCCGCGCGCGGCAAAACCGATGTTGGCAGGATGAAGCCAGCTCATCGCGCACGCTCCAGGCCGTAGTCTTGCGCAGCCGTGCTGCCAGGGTAATGAAAGGCCACCGGCCCGTCGGGCAGCGCATGGACAAACTGGTGCACCAGCGGGTTGCTGCTGTTGCGCACCTCGTCGGGCGTGCCCTGCGCGGCGATCTTGCCGTTGGCCAGAATGATGACCTGGTCGGCAATGTGGAAGGTTTCTTCCAGATCGTGCGACACCACAATACTGGTGATGCCCAGCGAATCGTTGAGCTGGCGAATCAGCCGCGCGGCGGTGCCCAGTGAAATCGGGTCGAGCCCGGCAAAGGGTTCGTCGTACATGATGAGGTCGGGGTCCAGCGCAATGGCCCGGGCCAGCGCCACCCGGCGCGCCATGCCGCCTGAAATCTCGCTGGGCATCAGGTTGCGGGCGCCGCGCAGGCCTACCGCGTCGAGCTTCATCAGCACCACGTCACGAATCAGCGCCTCGGACAGGTTGGTATGTTCGCGCAGGGGGAAGGCCACGTTGTCGAACACGCTCAGATCGGTAAACAAAGCGCCAAACTGGAACAGCATGCCCATACGCCGGCGCATCGCGTACAACGCCTTTTGGTCCAGCCCCGCCACTTCCTGGCCATCGACGGTGAGGCTGCCGCTTTGGGCGCGGTACTGGCCGCCGATCAGCCGCAGCACCGTGGTCTTGCCGCCACCGGACGCGCCCATCAGCGCCGTGACCTTGCCGCGCGGAATGGACAGCGAAATGTCGTCCAGAATCACCCGCTCGCCGTAACCAAAAGTCAGGCTGCGAAGTTCAACAAGGGCGGTGGAGGCAGGTGGATTCATGAAAAACAAAGGCCGGAACGAGCCGGCCTTTGATGATACGGGATAACCCGAAATGCCTCAGCGGGGCAAATCGCTGAATCCCATCAGGAATTCATCGACCGCGCGCGCCGCCTGCCGTCCCTCGCGGATGGCCCAGACCACCAGGCTCTGGCCACGGCGGATATCGCCAGCGGCAAACACCTTGGGCACGTTGGTGGCGTAGCCGCCGGCAAATTCGGTGCTGGCCTTGGCGTTGCCGCGGGCGTCTTTCTCGATGCCGAAGCCGTCCAGGATGCTGGCGACCGGGTTCACGAACCCCATGGCCAGCAACACCAGGTCGGCCTGGTAGGTTTTCTCGGTGCCGGCAATTTCCGCCAGCTTGCCATCCTTCATTTCCACGTGCACGGTCTGCAAACCGGTGACCTTGCCCTTTTCGCCGAGAAAAGCCTTGGTGGAGATGGCGAACTCACGTACACAACCTTCTTCGTGGCTGGAGCTGGTGCGCAGCTTGAGCGGCCAGTACGGCCACACCAGCGGCTTGTTTTCTTCTTCGGGCGGCTGGGGCATAACCTCGAACTGGGTCACGCTGACTGCACCGTGGCGGTTGCTGGTGCCCACGCAATCCGAGCCGGTGTCGCCGCCACCAATCACGATGACGTGTTTGCCATCGGCGCGCAACTGGCCCTTGAGCTTGTCGCCGGCATTGACCTTGTTCTGCTGCGGCAGGAATTCCATCGCGAAATGCACGCCGTCGAGTTCGCGGCCGGGCACCGGCAGGTCGCGCGACTGCTCGGCGCCACCGGTCAGAACCACGGCGTCAAAGTCTTTTTGCAGTTGTTCGGGGCTGATGGTTTCCTTGGCCCAGTTGGTGACCTTGCTGTCTTTGGGCAGCGCGCCGATCATCACGCCGGTACGGAAAGTCACGCCCTCGGCCTGCATTTGTTCGACGCGGCGGTCGATGTGCGTTTTCTCCATCTTGAAGTCGGGGATGCCGTAGCGCAGCAGGCCGCCCACGCGGTCGTTTTTCTCGAACAGCGTGACGTCATGCCCTGCGCGGGCCAGTTGCTGCGCAGCCGCCATACCGGCCGGGCCAGAACCCACCACGGCCACTTTTTTGCCGGTCTTGTGTTTGGGCAACTGCGGCGTGACCCAGCCTTCGGCCCAGGCACGGTCGATGATGGCGTGTTCGATGCTCTTGATGCCGACCGCGTCGTCGTTCACGTTCAGTGTGCAGGCGGCCTCGCAGGGTGCGGGGCAGATGCGGCCGGTGAACTCGGGGAAGTTGTTGGTGCTGTGCAGCACCGTGATCGCGTTCTTCCAGTCGCCGGTGTAGACCAGGTCGTTGAAGTCCGGAATGATGTTGTTGACCGGGCAGCCGCTGTTGCAGAACGGCGTGCCGCAGTCCATACAGCGCGCAGCCTGAACCTTGGCTTGCTTGTCGTCCAGGCCAATGACAAATTCCTTGTAGTGCTTGACGCGTTCTTCGA
>JAZKCX010000209.1:0-2796 GCA_040387875.1 Pseudomonadota bacterium
TGGTGGCTTTCCGCGACCCCTTCGGCATTCGCCCGCTGTGTATTGGCCGCAGTGCTGATGCGGTGATGGTGGCCAGCGAATCCGTGGCGCTGGAAGGTACGGCCCACCACTTTGACCGTAACCTGCTGCCCGGCGAGGCAGTGTTTGTGGACCTGCAAGGCACGGTACACGCCCAGCAGTGCGCCGAAGCTCCGTCGCTGCACCCCTGCATTTTTGAGTTCGTCTATCTGGCCCGGCCCGACTCCACCATGGACGGCATCTCGGTCTACCAGGCGCGGCTGAACCTGGGTGAATCGCTGGCCAAGCGGGTGGTGTCCACCGTGCCGCCCAGCGACATTGATGTGGTGATTCCCATCCCCGAATCGAGCCGGCCCAGCGCTACGCAACTGGCGCACCTGCTGGGCATTCCCTACCGCGAAGGTTTTGTGAAGAACCGCTACGTGGGCCGCACTTTCATCATGCCGGGGCAGGCCGTGCGCAAGAAATCGGTACGGCAAAAGCTCAACGTGATCGTCAGCGAATTCAAGGGCCGCAATGTGCTGCTGGTCGACGATTCCATTGTGCGCGGCACGACCTCGAAAGAAATTGTGCAAATGGCCCGCGACGCTGGCGCCCGCAAGGTCTACATGGCCAGCGCCGCACCCCCGGTGCGCTACCCCAATGTCTACGGCATCGACATGCCAACCAAGGACGAGCTGGTGGCGCATGGCCGCACGGTAGAAGAGATTCGCCAGCTGATTGGCTGCGACGCGCTGATCTACCAGGACGTCGACGCCATGAAGCGCGCGGTGCAGGCCGCAGCGCCACCCGCTGGCAGCCCTGTAGCCGGCGCACTGCAGGGCTTCGATGCCTCGTGTTTTGACGGCATTTACGTCACCGGCGACATCACCTCGGACGACATTGCCCGCCTGGGTGAAAGCCGCGGTGGTGGCCAGGAAAATCAGGAAGATACCTCGCGCCTGGCCCTGCCGAACGCGCAAGTCAGCACGCAGGACGCCTGAGTGAGCGAGCGCCCCCTGCCACCCGGCCTGCATGCCGACACCCGCGCGGTGCGCGAAGCCGTGGCCAAGAGCCCGCACGGCGAAAACTCCGAAGCGCTGTACCTCACCAGCAGCTTTGTGCAGCCCGATGCCGCCACCGCCGCCCGCCGCTTTGCAGGCGAGGAAGACGGCTTTATTTATTCGCGCTTCAGCAACCCCACCGTGGCCAGCATGGAGCAGCGGCTCGCGGCCATGGAGGGCACCGAGGCCTGCATAGGCACGTCCAGCGGCATGGCGGCGATTCTGCTGCTGTGCATGGGCCTGCTCAAGGCCGGCGACCACGTCATCTGCTCGCAGAGCGTGTTCGGCTCCACCATCAAACTCATTGGTGGCGAGTTCGCCAAGTTCGGTGTGCAGAGCACCTTTGTGTCGCAGACCGACGTGGCGCAATGGCGGGCCGCGCTGCAGCCCAACACCAGGTTGCTGTTTGCCGAAACGCCGACCAATCCGCTGACCGAGATCTGCGACATTGCCGCGCTGGCCGAAGTAGCCCACGGCGCTGGTGCGCTGCTGGCAGTAGACAACTGCTTTTGTACGCCCGCATTGCAAAAGCCCGCAGCACTGGGCGCCGACCTCATCATCCATTCCGGCACCAAGTACCTGGACGGCCAGGGCCGGGTGGTGGCCGGTGCGATCTGCGGGCCCAAGCAACTCATCGACGAAAAATTCATTCCGGTCATGCGCAGTGCCGGCATGAGCCTGTCGCCCTTCAACGCCTGGGTGGTTTTGAAGGGGCTGGAAACACTGGCGATCCGCATGGAGGCCCAGTGCCGTCGCGCGCTCGAACTTGCCACCTGGCTGCAGACGCATCCTCAGGTGGCACGGGTGTATTACCCCGGCCTGCCGTCGCACCCACAGCATGCGCTGGCCATGGCGCAGCAATCGGGCCAGGGCGGCGCAGTGGTGTCGTTTGATGTGGTGGGCGACACGCCCGAGCTGGCGCGCAAGAATGCTTTCCATGTGATCGACAGCACCCAGGTCTGCTCGATTACCGCCAACCTGGGCGACACCAAAACCACCATCACCCACCCGGCCAGTACCTCGCATGGCCGCCTGTCCGAAGTACAGCGCCAGGCCGCTGGCATCCAGCAGGGGCTGGTGCGGGTGGCGGTGGGGCTGGAAGCCGTGATTGATTTGAAAACCGACCTCGCACGGGGCCTGGATTCCCTTTAATGACCCAACGTACCCGCACCCGTTTCGCCCCTTCGCCCACCGGCTTCATCCACCTCGGCAACATCCGCTCGGCGCTGTACCCGTGGGCCTTTGCGCGGGCTACCGGCGGCGATTTCATTCTGCGCATTGAAGACACCGACGTCGAGCGCTCGTCGCAGGCGGCGGTGGATGTGATCATCGAAGGCATGGCCTGGCTCGGCCTGTTGCACGACGAGGGCCCGTTCTACCAGATGCAGCGCATGGACCGCTACAAGGCGGTGCTCGAAGAGCTGAAGGCTGCCGGCCATGTCTATCCCTGCTACATGTCGATGGCAGAGCTGGATGCGCTCCGTGAGCGGCAGATGGCCGCCAAGGAAAAGCCGCGCTACGACGGCACCTGGCGCCCGGCGCCCGGCAAGACGCTGCCGCCGGTGCCCGAGGGCGTACAGCCGGTGCTGCGCTTCAAGAATCCGCAGGGTGGCGTGGTGGCTTGGGACGACAAGGTCAAGGGCCGCATCGAGATCAGCAACGACGAGCTGGACGATCTGGTGATTGCCCGTCCCGATGGCACACCCACCTACAACTTCTGCGTGGTGGTGGACGA
>JAZKCX010000210.1:0-16854 GCA_040387875.1 Pseudomonadota bacterium
TGGCCGTCACCACCTCCAGCGCCAGCACGTTTTCGCGCATGGTGCCGTAGCGCACCGCGTTGGTTCCGCTGGCGCGGGTGGCGGTCATGCCGCCAATCGATGCATCGGCGCCGGGGTCGATGGGGAAAAACAGGCCGGTGCTTTTCACCGCTTCATTCAGCTGCTTGCGGGTGACGCCGGGTTGCACCGTGACCGTCATGTCTTCGGCGTGGATTGCCCGCACCTGGCTCATGCGGCCCACATCGATGCTGATGCCGCCTTCCACCGCCAGCAAATGCCCCTCCAGCGACGATCCCACCCCAAACGGAATCACCGGCACCCGGTACTGCGCGGCCAGCGCCACCGTGTCGGCTACGTCTTGTGTGTTTTCGGCAAACACCACGGCGGCCGGCGGCGGCGCCGAAAAGGACGACTCGTCGCGGCCATGCTGTTCGCGCACCACCAGCGCGGTGGAGTACTGCGCGCCGAAACGGGCCGCCAGCGCAGCCAGCAGCGCCTCGGGCACATCGCGCAGGCGCAGTTGCGGCAAGAGCTGCGGGTCGGTGGGTGCGTTCATGCGGTCAGTTTACGCCGGGGGGGCTTTTTTTGTGCAGGGCGTGCGAACAGCGAAAATAGCGCAAACACCGAGGAATCACATGGGCAATCGACTGACTCAAATCGCCACCCGCACCGGCGACAACGGCACCACCGGCCTGGGCGACAACACCCGCGTCAGCAAAGACAGCCTGCGCGTCCATGCCATGGGCGACGTAGACGAACTCAATTCGCACATTGGCGTGCTGCTGTGCGAGGCGCTGCCCGACAGCGTGCCGGACCTGCTGGTGGAAATCCAGCACCAGCTTTTCAACCTGGGCGGTGAGCTGAGCATTCCCGGCTTCGAGCTGCTCAAGCCCGAAGCGGTACTGGCCCTGGACGAAGCGCTGGCCCAGCACAACGAGGCGCTGCCCCGGCTGCAGGAATTCATTCTGCCGGCCGGCAACCGGGCTGCATCGCAGGCGCACGTTTGCCGCACGGTGGCACGCCGGGCCGAAAGGGCGGTGGTGGCGCTGGGCGCAGCCGAGGATTTGAAGGACACGCCACGCCAGTATTTGAACCGGCTCAGCGATCTGATGTTTGTTCTTGCTCGCGTGCTGAACCGCATGAACGGAGGCGACGACGTTTACTGGAAAAGCAAACGCATGGCAGATTCCACTGCCGATGCAGCAGCGGATACCGAATAAACGTCAGCGCACCCCGGCCTCGAATTCGCTGCGCGACAGGGCGCCGTCCTTGTTCGCGTCCAGCTCCTCAAAATTCAGGCGCGCGTTGGTGATGGACTGGGCCTCGGCCCGGCTCAGGCTGCCGTCGCGGTTGGTGTCCACCCGCAAAAACACTTCCGCAGCCTGCTGCGCCGTCCAGCCGGTGGCCGGCAGGGGAGCGCCCGGTGCGGCCGGCAAACGCGGCGAACTGGGCGTAATCAGCGCGCCGGCAGCGGGCGCCAGCGCCGGTTCTGTCGGCGGGGTCTGCGCCATGGTCAGGCTGCCGGTTGCCAATGCGGCAGCCAGCAAAAGAGGTTGCAGTTTCATGGTTGCTCCTTGGCGGACACAACGCTGTCCGTTTATTCCATTCTGGACAGGCACAACTTCGGGCACGACAGGCTGGCACCGCGTTTCCGCGTAGGACCCCGCCCAAAAAAGCAAAACGCCGGCGATGCAAGCCATCACCGGCGTTGGGGTTTATTCAGCAGGGGGCCGCTACTTACACGCCGTGTTTCTTCAACCAGTCGTTCGCCAGCTTCTGGGCATAGGTGGCGGCGGCCTTGTCGTAGGTGGGGCGGTAGTCGGCGTTGAAACCATGGTCCACATTGGGGAAGACCACAATTTCCGACCCGCTGCCGCCCTTGTTGATGAGGCCGCGCATTTTGGCAATGGTTTCCTGCTTCACAAAGGCGTCGATGCCGGAATACAGGCCCAGCACCGGCACTTTGATGTTGCTGGCAAAGTCAATCGGGTCCTGGGTGCGCAGGTTGCCGTCTTTCAGGCCTTCGAGCAGGCCGTAGTAGGCCACGGCGGCTTTGAGTTGCGGGTTGTGGTTGGCATACACCCAGGCGGTGCGGCCACCCCAGCAGTAGCCCACCAGGCCCACCTTGGCGGCATTGGCGTGGCCGCTGGCCTTGGCAAACGCCAGCGCGGCGTCCAGATCGCCGGTGACCTGTGCGTCCGGCACCTTGGAGACCACGGTAGACAGAATAGTAGGAATGTCGGTGAGTTTGCTCACATCGCCCTGGCGCGCAAACATTTCGGGCGCAATCGCGTAGTAGCCCTGCTTGGCGTAGCGGCGGCACATGTCCTTGATGTGCTCGTGCACACCAAAAATTTCCTGCACCACCAGAATCACCGGGTGTTTGCCGGGCTTGGCCGGGCGGGCCACGTAGCCGGGAATCTTGCCGTCTTTCACAGGGATGCTCACCTCGCCGGCCACCAGGCCCTTGGTGTCGGTGGTGATGGTCTGGGCCGACACCGGCAGCGTGGCCACCGCAAAGCCGCTGGCCAGCGAGGTCATGACAAACCGGCGGCTGAGCGCGCTGGGTGTGGTGGATTCGGTGGCGCTGCCGTCGTGGGCAAGGGGGTGGCGTCCGTACTGCATCAGGTCCATAAAAGATCTCCAGGGGATGGATTGGAATAGTTTGAGGAAAAGGTCTGCCGCGCAGTCTAGCCGTAAGCTCTGCGCGCGGTGTGCAGGCCGAAGAACCCCCACCGCAGCGGGTGGTTTGAATCCGCCTGCGGGTCGTCAGGTGGCCGACAGCACCGCCATGGTCAGGCGCGACACGCAGCACAGCTTGCCGTGGTCGTCGGTCATCTCGATCTGCCAGACCTGGGTGCTGCGGCCAATGTGCACCGGCCGCGCGGTGCCGGTGACCCAGCCACTGGCCACGCTGCGGATGTGGTTGGCATTGATGTCCAGCCCCACCACCCGAAAACCGTCTTCTACCGAATAGGCCGCGCCGCAGGAGCCCAGGGTTTCGGCCAGCACCACCGACACGCCGCCGTGCAGCACGCCATAGGGCTGGCGGGTGCGGCTGTCCACCGGCAGCCGGGCGCGCAGGTAGTCGTCGCCCACTTCCAGAAACTCTATGCCCAGGTGCGCCGGCGCGGTGTTGATGTGGATACGCACCAGCTCGTTGAGCGATAAGGCCTTTTTCCAGATACGCATGCCAGCTCCCAAACAGCAGATTTCAAGACTTTTAGCCAGCAGGCCGGCGTGGCTGCAAGCGCGATAGCTATTATTTCAGTAGCGTACTGGATTTCGCGCAGCGCTTCAGGCCCAACACCCGCAAGCCCGCAGGGCGCGGGCCTACAGTGCGGCGCGGCGCTTTGCGTTACCGTAGCAAGCTATGCCCACATCCTACCGGCCCTGACAGCTTCATGACAAACAAATCGCGGCGATGGGTCTGGGCCTTGGGCCTGGGTGCGGTCGTGCTGGCCGGCCTCTGGCTGGCGCTGCCGGCCCTGCTGCCCGACGAGCGGCAACTGGCCGACCGGCTGGCGGCCGAAGCCGAACAACGGCTGGGCGTGCCAGTCAAGGTGGGCGCGCTGCGCTGGCGGCTGTTTCCGCAGCCGGTGGTGCGCATTGAAAACGCCCAGACGGTGCAGCCGCAGCCGCTGCAGATCGAAACCCTCACCGCCTACCCCGCGCTCTGGCCGCTTCTGCGCGGCCAACTGGTGCTGCGCCGCATTGACGTGGACGGCGCGGTGCTGGCGCAGGTCTCGCTCAGCGCGCTGGAGCCGCCCGCCAACAAATCCGATGCCGACAGCTTTGCGCTCAAGCGCCTGCAATTTGCCAACCTGCGCTGGATTCCCCGCCATGGCCCGGCGCTGCCGCTGGAAGGTGAAGTTGAATTTGCCGCCGACGGCCGGCCCGAGCAGGCCGAGCTGCGCCGCAGCGCATCGTCTCCCGCCGCCCGGCTGCGCCTGCAGCGCACCGCCCCCGCCAGCGAGGGCAACGCCGAGGTTTACCAGGTGCAGATTGCCATCGGTGGTGGCAGCGCCGACGGCCAGGCCACGCTCACCCGCCAAACCAGCGGCCAGCTGCAACTGGCGGGGCAACTGCAGCCGCGCAATGTAGAAATCAACAACGCCATGGCCGCGCTCGGACGCACCTCGCCCATCAGCGGCAGCATGTCGGGCCAGACCACGCTGTCGGCCAGTGCCGACAGCCTGCCCGGGCTGGCGCGCGCGCTGCAAACCCAGACCCGCTTTGCCATGGAGAACGCCCTGATGCTGCGTTTTGACCTGGACAAGGCGGTGCGCAGCGCCGGCCGCGACACCGCGGGCCAGACCCCGCTGCAAAACGTCAGCGGCCAGCTCGATACACAAAACACCGGCAAGGGCATCGTGGCCCGCTACACCCAGGTCAAGGCCAGCGCGGGCAACCTGGTGGCGTCGGGCCAGGCCACGCTGGCGCAGCGCCGCATCAACGCCGAATTTGCCATCGACCTGGTCGATGGCGTGGTCGGCATACCGCTCAAGGTCAACGGCCCCTACGAGTCACCGCAGGTCTCGGTGCCGCCCGGTGCGCTGGCCGGCGCGGTGGTGGGCACCGCCGTGCTGCCCGGTGTGGGCACGGCCATTGGCGCACGCATTGGCGCCACGCTGGGCAAAATCTTCAGCCCGGGGCCAGAACCGTCGCCGGGGCGCAAACCCTCCGCACCCGCCAGCAAATAGCGCCGGGGCCGCATACGATACAGGCCTGGCATCCATCGCCAGCCCTCCCCGAAAGCCCCCCGTGAGCCTGCTGTTCTCTCCCTACACCCTGCCATCGCCACGCGGCGGCCTGCCGCTCGCCAACCGCATTGTGGTGGCGCCCATGTGCCAGTACTCCGCAGAGCAGGGTGCCGCCACCGACTGGCACTTGCAGCACTGGGCCAGCCTGCTCAACAGCGGCGCCGGTCTGGTCACTATCGAGGCCACCGCCGTGACAGCGCAGGGCCGCATCACGCCGGCCTGTCTGGGCCTGTACGACGACGCCACCGAGGCCGCGCTGGCCGACACGCTGGCCCGCGCCCGCAAGTTGGCGCCCCCGGTGCCGGTCTGCATCCAGCTGGCGCACGCTGGCCGCAAGGCTTCCAGCGAAGTGCCCTGGCGCGGCGGGCAACTGATGGCGCTGGAAGACGGCGGCTGGGAGACCATCGCCCCGTCGGCGCTGCCGCAATTGCCCGGCGAACGCCCGCCGCTGGCGCTGGACGCCGCCGGTCTGCGCGATGTGGTCAGCGCCTTTGTGCTGGCGGCCCAGCGCAGTGCGCGCATCGGCGTGGACGCCATTGAACTGCACGCCGCCCACGGCTATTTGCTGCACGAGTTTTTGTCGCCGATTGCCAACCAGCGCACCGACCACTACGGCGGCAGTTTCGACAACCGCATCCGCTTTCCACTGGAGGTTTTCAGCGCGGTGCGCGCCGTCTGGCAGGGCGTGCTGGGCCTGCGGATTTCGGCGAGCGACTGGATCGAGGGCGGCTGGACCGCCGATGAAAGCGCCGCGCTGGCCGTGCGCCTCAAAGCGCTGGGCTGCGACTTCATCCATGTCTCGTCGGGCGGGGTCTCGCCGCAGCAGAAAATTGCGATTGGCCCCGGCTACCAGGTGGGGTTTGCGCGGCAGATTCGCCAGCAATCGGGCCTGCCCACCACCGCCGTGGGCCTGATCACCACCGCGCAGGAAGCCGAGGACGTGCTGCAGGCCGGCAACGCCGATCTGGTGGCGCTGGCCCGGGCCTTTCTGTACAAGCCGCGCTGGGCCTGGGAGGCCGCCGCCGCACTGGGCGGCCAGGTCGAGGCCAGTGCGCAGTACTGGCGCTGTTTGCCGCGCGAGGCGCAGGCGGTGTTTGGCGCGGTGCGCATCGGGGCGCGCTAGGGCGCCCGCCTGGCAGCCGTGGCAGCGGCGCCACGAAAGTGTTACACCGCCGGCCCGCAGGCCGCTTCTGTCGCGGCGGTAGTTGGAAAGCGCCTCCGACGCAGGCATCATCAAGGCCCTGCAGGTTTCTGCCGATACTTCTGTTCTGCCACTACACGCCTTTGCCGCATGATTCCGGCCCGCCACCTTTTTCCGTTCTGCCTGCCGCTGCTGCTGGTGGCCTGTGCGCCACTGCCGCCGGCGGCCCGCCCATCTGACCCTGACGACGACGCGCCGATTCTGCGCATTGCCAACATGCTGTCGCAGCGCGGCCCGGTGTCGGCCAACCGCCCGGCACCCGTGCCGCCACTGCCAGCACCTGCGCCGCCGCGTGTCGTGGCCGCCGCACCCCCCGCAAAACCCCTTGCAGGCCCTGCGGCGAACGCCGTACCCGGCCAGCCAGCCGCCCGCCCGCCCGCAGCGCCGGTTGCGGCGGCACCCCCACCGGTGCAGGAATGGCCGCTGCAAACCCTGCCCAACCGCGAAGTGGCGGCCCTGCTGGCGCTCAGCGACGCCGCCGCCCTGGGCCCCATCGTCGAGATGCCGGTGCCGCCGTCCAGCGGCAGCCTGGCCTACACACCGGTGCTGACGGCCCGGCCCGCGCCGCCGCCCCCACGGCCGGTGCACTGCAAGGCGGTGCGCAGCCGCGAGGCCGGCGAAGAAAAAATCGCCATCTCCTGCGGCAACACCGGCAAGGTCGCGCAGGCGGTGTTTCTGCAGATCGACGCCATGGGCATGGACGGCGTGCCGCCCCCGGCTGAATCCAAAAGCGGCTTTGTGCTGCCGCCCGGCAAAACCCGGCAACTGGCCATGCTCACCACCGTAGCGCGGCCGGCAAAAGTAGACATTTATTTCACCCACGAGGCCCGGCCGTGACCGCAGCAGACGCTGTGCACATCCAGCGTCTGCTTGGCCCCGTACAGCTTGTGGGCGGCGCACCAACGCATAATCTGGCTCCCCTGCTCTCATTTTTGCATTTTTGCTTGCCGCGTATGCCCGGCCAAGTCTTTCACCCCTGCATTGCATGACCGTTCTGGCCCGTCGTTTTTTCCGCTGTTTTGGTTGCCTGCTGCCGCTGGCGCTGGTGGCCTGTTCGCTGGCGCGCAAGCCCGAGCCACCGGCCAGCCCGCCTGCGCCCCGGCCCGCCGTGGTGGCCGAGCCCGCGCCGGTAGCCACCCAGGCGCCGCTGCAGGCCGAAGCCCTGCCGCCCGCCCGCCCGCTCCCCCCAGCTGCGGCACCCACCGCAAAAAAACCGGTGCCCGTGCCTCCGGTGGTTCGCGATGTGGGCTGCCGCTCGCAGCGCAGCGGCAAGGGCGACGACGAAAAAACCACCATCAGTTGCACCAACAACAGCAAGATTGCACAGACCGTGTTTCTGAGAATCCACGCCATCGGCGTCTCGGGCATTCCCACCCTGGCGTCGGAAAAATCCGGCAGCCGCCTCGGACCGGGCGAAACCCGCACCCTGGCCACGCTGTCGGTAATATCGCGGCCGTCCAGCGTGAACTTTAGCTACAGCAGCAAGCCAGCGCCCTGAGCGGCTGCCGCGCCGGTGCTGGACAGGGCCGGCCAACGCGGCATCATTGGTGCATGGCTGCACCTTTTGTTCCCCAGATCACGCTGTACGAAAACTGGCTGCGCCGCGAGCGCGGCCTGGCATTCAATAACTACCACCAGATGTGGCAGTGGTCTACCGACGATCTGCCCGCCTTCTGGCAAAGCATCTGGGACTATTTCGATTTGCAGTCGCCCACGCCGCATAGCTGCGTGCTGACCGAGCGCACCATGCCCGGCGCGCAGTGGTTCCCCGGCGCACAGGTGAACTACGCCCAGCAGGTGTTCCGGCATGTGGATACTGCCGATGCCGCGGGGCTGCCAGCCATCATCTGGCGGGGCGAAGCGAACGCCGCCGCGCCGGGCCGCCCCAAGCAAGGCACGGCCCCCTCGGGGGGCAGCAAGCCACACGATGTGGGCGAGCGTGGGGGCGAAGTTTCATGGCCCGAATTGCGCCAGCGGGTTGCATCGCTGGCGCTGCATTTGAAGGCCCAGGGCGTGGTGCCAGGCGACCGGGTCGCAGCCTACCTGCCCAATATCCCCGAGGCCATGGTCGCCTTTCTGGCGGTGGTCAGCATTGGCGGCGTGTGGAGCATTTGTGCGCCCGATATGGGCACAAATGCGGTGCTCGACCGCTTCCGGCAGATTGAACCCAAGGTACTGATTGCCTGCGACGGCATGCGCTACGGTGGCCGCGATGTTGACCGCCGCCCGGTGCTGGCCGAGCTGCGCGCGGCGCTGCCCAGTGTGTTGCATGTGCTGGTGCATTACGCCGACCATGCTTCTGAAAAAATAGCAAACTCTGCAGATCTGGCGCCGGCCTGTGGCCAAAATGATGCGGAAACTGCGGCTTTTGTGCCACTCTGGCTGCCGTTTGACCACCCGCTGTGGATTGTTTACTCCAGCGGCACCACCGGCCTGCCCAAGCCCATCGTGCACGGCCACGGCGGCACGCTGTTGGTCATGCTGGCGCTCAAGGTGCTGCACAACGACATTGGCTGCAGCTACCACCCCAATTCCTTGGGCGAGCGCTACCACTGGTACAGCTCCACCGGCTGGGTGATGTGGAATGCGCAGATTGCCGGGCTTTTGAACGGCACCACCTGCTGCATTTATGACGGCAATCCTGGCGGCGCTACGGTCGATGCCGCCGGCAACAAGATACCGCCTGACTGGACCACGCTCTGGCGTTTTGGCGCCGAGCTGGGCGTGACCTTTTTCGGCGCCGGCGCGGCGTTTTATGCCAACTGTTTGAAGGCCGGTGTCGACCTGTCGTCCATCGATGGCTTGCAGCAAATCCGTGCGCTGGGCACCACCGGCTCACCCATCAGCGAGGAGGCGCAGCGTTGGGGGACGGAGCAGATGGCGAAGCTTGGAGTGCCTGATATCTGGTGGTGCAATATTTCGGGTGGTACAGATTTCGCGGGCGCATTCATCGGCGGCAACCGCAACCTGCCGTCCATCCCCGGCGAAATGCAGTGCCGCCTGCTCGGCTGCGCAGTCGAATCCTGGAACGCGCAGGGCGAGCCGGTCATCGGCGAAGTGGGCGAGCTGGTTTGCACCGCGCCGATACCGTCCATGCCTTTGTACTTCTGGGGCGATGAAGGCAACAAACGTTACCTCTCCAGCTATTTCGACATGTACCCCGGTGTCTGGCGCCACGGTGACTGGTTGAAGATCACAGAGCAGGGCGGCTGCACCATCTACGGCCGGTCGGACGCCACCATCAACCGCCACGGCCTGCGCATGGGCACCAGCGAGCTGTACAGCGCGGTCGAGGCCTTGCCTGAAGTGGTCGACAGCATGGTGGTCGATCTGGAGTACCTGGGCCGCGAGAGCTACATGCCGCTCTTCGTCGTGCTGCGCGAAGGCGTGGCGCTGGACGATGCGCTGCGCAACAAACTCAACAACGCCATCAAAACCGCCCTCAGCCCGCGCTTCGTGCCCAACGCCATTTTTCAGGTGGCCGAAATTCCCCGCACCCTGTCCGGCAAAAAGCAGGAGTTGCCCATCAAAAAGCTGCTGCTGGGCCAGCCGATTGAGAAGGTGGTGAACCGCGACGCCATGGCGAATCCCGGCAGCCTGCAGTGGTTTGTGGACTTTGCGGCCCGCCGCAGCGCGGAGCAAGAACGCCGTACCCGCCTGTAAGAAACGCAGCGATGGCGCGTCTACTGTGACGTACCGCCCCCATCCCGGTGCAGGAGCTTGCCATGTCCCGTTTTTGTTCTACCCACCTTGACCGTTTGCTGCTGGCACTGCCCTGTGCGCTTGGCAGCGCAGCGCTGGCGCAAACCGCACCCGACCCAGCCGGCCGCGCAACTCTTGCTGCCACCACGGCCGCCACCAGCGCACCGGCCTGCACCTTGCTGGGCAACTTTTACTGGGAAATCGGCGGTGCCGGCGGCCGGCTGGCCAGCGGCGCGGTGGGCAGCGAGTACAGCGCAAGCAGCACCATGGACATCGCGTCCGCCTCCAAATGGGTGTTTGGTGCCTACGCCAACGAGGTCACCCGCCACCGAGCGCTCAGCGCTGACGAAATCCGCAAGCTCAACCTGACTTCCGGCTACACCAGCCAGAACCAGCTGTCGTGCCTGCTGGCGCTGCGGGTGCAGGGCTGCCTGGCAGGCCCCCAAACAGCCGCCAACGAAGGCGCCTTTCACTACAACGGCGGCCACCTGCAGCGCCTGGCAATCGACCTGGGGCTGGGCCCCCATACCAAACAGCAGCTGGCCAACAGCTACAACGCCGCGCTGGGCGACTTTGGCATGACATTCCGCTCGGCCAACGTGGCCGGTGGCATGCACGGCTCGGCCGAAGGCTATGGCCGCTTCCTGCAGAAAGTCCTGCGCGGCGAACTCGCCATCCACCAGCGCCTGGGCGCCAACGCCGTCTGCACCTCTACCGCCTCGCCCGGCACCTGCAACGCCCAGTATTCGCCGTCCAACCAGCCCACCTGGAACTACAGCCACGGCCACTGGGTCGAGCGCGATGCTGGCGGCGCCGTAGAAGCCTATTCCAGCCCTGGCCTGTTTGGTTTTTACCCCTGGATTTCGGCCGACAAAAGCTACTACGGCATCGTTGCGCGGCAAAGCCGGCAGGAACAGGCCTACAACCATTCCGCCGCCTGTGGCCGCGCGATACGCCAAGCATTTACAGCCGCGCTACGAGCGCCGTAAAGCAGCACGCCCAAAGGAAAAATGGGGCCCCCTCGGAGGCCGGTGCGGTACGCGAAGCGACAAGCGTGGGGGCCACACCCCCAAAAAGAAGCCCCGGCCCGTGTGACGGGGCCGGGGCAATTGCGGCCAGCGAGGCCGCACCCGAGGAGAGAGAACTACAGAAGAAGCACTGAAAAAGCTGTCACGGCGCGGGACTCTCCGGCAGTTCCGAATGTAATTAGCAGAGCGTGCCCGGCCGTGACTTGCATGGTGTGAGCCGCCTTGCCTTCCCTTGGTTCCGTTGGCTGCTCACTTGCCTCTATTACACGGCCACGCCGGCGGGCCAAGGGCTGGAATAACGCAGGAAAAAACCCGCTTATGCGGGCAGGGCATGGCTCGCGCAGGACGACGATGGATGGTTGTGCGGGCAGCCCGCTACAGCGGGTGCTCGGTGTAAAAACGCCCGCCGTGGAACAGCAGCGGCGCGGCCTGCGGCTGGTGGGTGCAGCGCAGCACCTCACCGACAAAAATCACGTGGTCGCCTTCGGCATAACGGCTGCGGTTGCTGCATTCAAAGGTGGCCACCGCGCCAGTGATCAGCGGCACGCCGCCAATTCCCTCGGTGGTGGCCACGCCGTCCCAGCGGTCGCTGGCGCGGCTGGCAAAACGCTCGGCCAGCTCTTTTTGCGCCACGCCCAGCACGCTCACGGTGTAGTGGCTGCAGCCGGTAAACGCCGGCATGGCGCTGGCCTGTACCGACAGGCTCCACAGCACCAGCGGCGGCACCAGCGAGACGGCGTTGAAGGAGTTCACCGTCATGCCCACCGGCGTGCCGTCGGGCAGCCGGGTGGCAACAATGGTCACGCCGGTGGCAAACATGCCCAGCGCAGTGCGAAATTCAAGCGGCGAAAAAACCGGCGGCTGGGCCAGCACGGCCGGACGGGCGGAAACATTCATGCAGCCATTATTCAGGATTGTGGTGAAGGCCTCTCCGCCCGCCTGTAATGGCTTTTTGGGACAATGCCCGGCAATGGGGTGTGCATGACCGATTTTTCGCATTCCGGCTGGCGCGCCTTGCGCTGGCTGGCCACAGGCAGCCTGCTGCTGGCGCCGCTGGCCGTGCTGTCCCAGGCCGACCCGCCACTGGCGGTGGCATCGGGACCCGAGCCCGCAGCGCGTGCGCCCGACGTTTACCTGCCGCTCACCGAGCCTCCCGGCGCAGACACCCCCGCAAACATGGCCTCGGCGCCGCAGGCCGCTGCGAGCGTGCCCGAGGTCTATCTGCCGCTGGCCGAACCGCCGCTGGACACAACCTCGGCACCCGTGTCCCCGCCCGCCGTGGTCCATGCCCCGCCCACCAGCGTTCCTGGCGCTTGCGCCGAGTTTGTGCGCTGGCTGCCCAATGTCTCCAGCGCCCGTTGCAGGAATGCCGGCCTGGTGCCCAGTTCAGGCCGCTCGGTGCAGGGCCGCACGATTTTTGTCCGCGACATCGACGTGCCCCAGCCGCGCCTGAAAGTGCTGGTGATTGGCGCCATTCATGGCGACGAAATGTCGTCGGCCTCGATGGTGTTGCACTGGATTGGCCTGGCCGGCGCCAACGCAGCGGGCGTGCGCTGGCGGTTTATTCCGGCGCTCAACCCCGACGGCCTGTTCCGCCAGCCGGCGCAGCGGGTAAACGCGCGTGGCATTGACCTCAACCGCAACTTTCCCACGCCCGACTGGGCCCGCCAGGCCCGCATTTACTGGGAGCAACGCACCCAGCGCGACCCGCGCCGTTTTCCTGGCACCACCCCCTTGTCCGAGCCCGAGTCGCGTTTTCTGCACAGCGAGATGGACGCCTTCCAGCCCAACCTCATTGTCAGCATCCACGCGCCCTACGGCGTGCTCGACTTTGACGGCCCCTCGGTCGAGCCGCCGCGCCGGCTGGGCAGCCTCTACCTCGACCAGGTGGGCATTTACCCCGGCTCGCTGGGCAACTACGGCGGCGTGCACCGCCGCATGCCGGTGGTGACCATCGAGCTGCCCAGCTCCGAAGCCACCCCGCGCGATGCCGAAATGCAGCGCATGTGGACCGACCTGCTGGCCTGGATGGGCGAGCGGCTGGCGGCGCCAGTGCGCCCTGCGCCAGTGCAGCCATTTATGCCGGTGCAGCCACCTGCGCCGCCCGCCGCCTTACCGTCGCCACCCCCGGCCCCTGCCTACTCTCCCGAGCCGCTGCCTTCGCCCCCCGAAACACCTGCCAGCGTGCCCGAGCCGGTGCCGTCACCGCCCGCCGCCACGCCGGAACCCGCCGCCTCTGCGGCCAGCGCCCCGCAATGAAACGCCGCGCCTTCCACCACGCCGCGCTGGCCCTCGCACTGGCGCCGTGGACCCGGCCCTTCGCCCAGGCAGCTACCGCGCCACGCTGGCAGAGCAACCCGTTTGCACTCGGCGTGGCCAGCGGCATGCCAGCACCCGACAGCGTGCTGCTGTGGACCCGTCTTTTTGCCGGATTTGATACCGAATTGCCCGTTGGCCGGCATGAAAGCTTGACCGTAAGCTACGAAATTTATATCGACGAGGCGCGGCGCCAGCCTGTGACACAGGGCCAGATCCAAACCGACGCGGCGCGCGCCCACAGCGTGCATGCGCGGGTGACGGGCCTGCAGCCGGGGCGCGACTACTGGTACCGCTTTACCTGCGGCAATGCGGTCAGCGCCGTCGGCCACACCCGCACCGCGCCGGCGGCAGACGCCAAGGTGCAGCAACTGCGCATCGCCCTGGCTTCGTGCCAGCATTACGAGCAGGGCTTTTTTGCGGTGCACCGCGAAATTGCGCGGCAGCCGCTCGATTTGGTGCTGTTTGTCGGCGACTACATCTACGAAACCAGCAACCCGGCCAACCCCCTGGCTGCGCAGCGCCAGCACCTGGGCGGCACGCCCTACACCCTGCAGCAGTACCGCCAGCGCCACGCCCAGTACAAACTTGACGCCGACCTGCAGGCCGCGCATGCCGCCCACCCCTGGCTGGTGATGTGGGACGACCACGAGGTGGTGAACGACTATGCCGACGACCTCGATCCGTTCTACACCGAACCCGCGCGTTTTCTGCAGCGCCGCGCTGCCGCCTACCAGGCCTATTTCGAGCACATGCCGGTCTTGCTTCCGGCAGGTTCCACCGGCTGGGCCACGGCACCGCTGCACGGCCGCACCCCCTGGGGCCAGCTCGCCGAACTCTGGACGCTGGACTGCCGCCAGTGGCGCAGCACCCACGCCTGCAACGACCCGCAGCGCCGGGGCGGCCGTAATGTGGTGGCGTGCGACGAACTGGCCGACCCCACCCGCAGCATGCTGGGCGCGGCGCAGGAGCGCTGGCTGGCCGACGGCCTGAAAGCCAGCCCGCGCCGCTGGCAGCTGCTGGCACAGACCACACAAATCGCGCCCAGTGGCCTGGACCCCAGCAGTGCAGACGGCGTGCGCAGCACCTACACCGAAGCCTGGGACGGCTACCCCGAAGCGCGCAAACGCCTGCTGCAGGCCGTGGCCGATGCCGGGCAAAAAAGCGCGGTCACGCTGGGCGGCGATGTACACCACCACCTGGCGGCGCAACTGCGGCTGGCGCCCAACAACAGCGCATCCCCGGTGCTGGCCAGCGAGTTTGTGACGGGTGCGGTGACCTCACGCGGGCTGGGGCCGGGCACGCTGGCCACCATGCGCAAAAGCAACCCGGACCTTGCCCATGCCAGCGGCGACGGCCGGGGCTATGCGCTGCTGCAGGTCACGCCAAAAACCACCCGCTGTGAATTTCGCGCAACCGCCTATCCGGTGGCAGCCGATGCCACGCTGGCGACGCAGGCAGTGTTTGAAGTGGCCAGTGGCCGGCCTGGGGTGGAGAAAGCCTGAGCTCGTTCAGGCTCAGTGCGCGTGGGGCCCGTCGCGCAGGGTTTCCAGCAAGGCCTGGCCGCGTTCGGCGTTGAACCAGCCTTCGGCCCGGGCCAGCACTTCGCCGCTGCGGCTCAGCACCACCGCATAGGCCTGCCCGGCGTTGGCCAGGCCGGCCGAGCGGATAAAAGCGTCGCGGTCGGTAAACACCGGCACCAGCCGGGCCCGCTCTGCCGGGTGGGGGTAACGCGACTGCAGCGTGCGCTCGATGGCCAGGCGGCCCTCCGCATTGCCGGGGTCGTTCAGCACCGGCATGCGCACCCAGGCAATGTCGGTGTCCTGTTGCAGATTCAGGCCCTTGACCCAGCTGTCCAGCGCACCGGCATGGCCGCGCTCAAAACCAATCAGCGCCAGGGTGCGTTCGGCTTGCAGGCCGTGCGGCAAATCCAGCGGCTTGTGGTTCAGGTCTTGTGTACTGACAGTGGGCACCGAACCCATTACCAGCCGCTCACTGGGCGCGGCAAAGGCCAAAACCAGCGCGAGCAGCACCGCCAGCAGCCAGAACAGGGCGTCTTTCCAGTGGTGGTCGAGGTGGTAAGTCATGGTTCGGTTGTACCTGCAGTGAGCGCACGCAAGATTTATGCACGCGAAAGAGGTGTTACCGCATGTGTAAGCATAGACTGGTCAGTAACCAAATGGTCGGCGCGCCCAGAAAGCGACCTGGCGGCTAAAATGCAACCATGAGTCAAGCTGCCACCCTCGCACCGCCCCGCGTCTCGTTCAAGGAACAGATGCTTGCCGCCCGCGAGGACGCCATCATTTCCACCGTGAACCGCCTGCTCGCCGAAAAGGGTTTTGACGCGATGACGGTGGACGAAGTCGCGGCCTCGGTCGGTATTGCCAAGGCCAGCCTGTACAAACATTTCGCCAGCAAAGAGGCGTTGGCCGCCGCCGCCATGGTGCGCGTCATGCGCCGGGCGCAGGCCTTCATCCGCACCATTGCGGAGGGCGACGCACCATTGGCGAAGATCCGCGCCATGGCCCGCTGGACCATGGAGGTGCAGCTCGCCGGCGACATGCCCTCGCTGCCCAGCCACAACTCCAGCCTGCGCGCCACGCTGATGGACAACAAGGACTACATCGACGGCCTGATGGACATCAGCGATGTTCTGGGCCAGTGGATTGAAGCGGCGCAAAAAGACGGCACGCTCAACCCACAGTTGCCGGCCATTGCGGTGCTGTACACCATGTACGCCCGCGCCTGCGACCCGGTGCTGGAGTTCCTGAAAATGGGCGGCCAGCACAGCGACGCCGAGATTGTCGATCTGGTGCTGAGCACCTGTTTTGACGGGCTGCGGGCGCGCTAAACTGCCTTTTTAAGGCTATTTAAGGCTCTGGCCGGCGCCATTGCTTGCTTAATTGCTATTTATTCTCTAGCGCCACGGCTGCTGGCAAGTCCACACAAAACCCCGCGCTGAAGGCCGCCTGCTCGCCCTTGCGGGCATAACCCAGCGGATTGGCCAGCACCCGGCAGCCGCCCACCGTGTAGTCGCTGGGGCAATGCAAATGCCCGTGCAGCCAGAACTGCGCGGATGGCAGCAAATCGTCCAGCGCATTACAAAAACCCGCTGTGCCCGGCACCATGCCGTAGCGTGGGTCGGCGCTGTGCAGGCTGGGCGCAAAGTGCGTCACCACCACGGTGCTGCCGTCAAACGGCTGGGCCAGCGCGCCGCGCAGCCACGTTTGGCAGACCAGCGCCTGTTCGCGCATTTGCTCGGCCAGCCAAGGCTCGCCGTTGCGGGTGGTGCCGGCTTTTTTCAGATAGAAATTGGCCGCGCGAAAAGCTTTTTCGCGGGCCTTGCGCTGGCGCGTCAACGGGTCGGGCGGGGGCTGGTGCTTCAGATGGGTTTTGGGCGGTTTCGCCGGTGGCAGGCTGGCCAGCGCGTCAAAGTCGCTCCACAGCGTGGTGCCGACAAAGCGCACGCCGCTCATCACCCGCACCTCGCGCTCCAGCCAGGTGATGCCCAGCCGCTCGCAGGTGGCGCGCAGGCGGGTGTGGGCGTCGTCAAAGTCCAGCGCGTCGTATTCGTGGTTGCCGGGCACAAACAGCACCGGGGTGGGCCAGCCATGGGCGGGCGCAAAGCGGGCCAGGCCAAAGTCCGGGTCGGCCAGCAACGAACCGCTCTGGTAAGAGCCAATATCGCCCGCCAGCACCAGCAGATCGGCGCCCAGCGCGGGCGGCGGCGCGAAATTCGGGTGCACCTCCAGGTGCAAATCGGACAAAAGCTGGAAACGCATGCCCGCATTGTCGGGCCCATGCCGCAAGCGCTGCTTGCCATGCCGCAACGGCATCAAGATCG
>JAZKCX010000210.1:16954-22731 GCA_040387875.1 Pseudomonadota bacterium
CCGCAACTTTTTCACCGCACAACGGTGTTTGTATGAACCGCATGACCGCTTTTCTGGCCCGGACTTTTCGCAGCAGCAGCGCGCCTGCCGCACCGGTGGTCGGCATTGCCCAGCAACTGATGGAGCGCGCCGACGGCCGCAACGACCGCTTTGAGGCGCAGGCCCTGCGCGACGCCGCCAGCGCCTATTTGCGCGTGCTGCGCTAGGCCCTTGCAAAAGGGCGGGGTCGGGGTCAAATACGGCCCATGACCGACACCGTAACCACCCCCCGCCGCGTTGAGCGGCTCATCACCGGCACGCCCACCAGCGACGGCGCCGGCGTCAAGCTCACCCGCGTGCTGACGCACGATTTGCAGCAGCGGCTCGACCCGTTTCTGATGCTGGACAACTTTGCCAGCGACAACCCCGACGACTACGGCGCCGGCTTTCCCAGCCACCCGCACCGGGGTTTTGAGACCATCAGCTACATGCTGCGCGGCCGCATGCGCCACAAGGACAGTGCCGGCCACGAAGGCCTGGTGTCCGACGGCGGCGTGCAGTGGATGACCGCCGGCCGCGGCGTGATCCACAGCGAAATGCCCGAGCAGCGCGACGGCACGATGGAAGGCTTTCAGCTCTGGCTGAATCTGCCCGGCCGCGACAAGATGATCGCGCCCTGGTACCGCGACATCCAGAGTGCCGAGATTCCCGAGGTGCAGCCCGCGCCCGGTGTGAACGTGCGGGTGATTGCCGGCGAAAGCCACGGCGTGGGCGGCGCGCTGCAACGGCCGGCCGATGCCTTTCCTACCGACCCGCTGTACCTCGACATTCACTTCGATGCAGAAGGCGGCAGCGTCAGCCAGCCGCTGCCCGCGCAGCACAACGCCTTTGTCTATGTTTACCGTGGCAGTGTGGAGGTGGTGGATGCACAAGGCAACGCCAGCAACGTGCCAGCGCAGCGCATGGCCATTCTGGCCAACGACGGCGACGGCGTCACGCTGCGTGCCAGTGCCGCCGCCCGCGTGCTGCTGATTGCCGGCCGACCGTTGAACGAGCCCATCGCCCAGTACGGCCCCTTCGTGATGAACACCCGCGAAGAGCTGATGCAGGCGGTGCACGATTTCCAGAACGGCGCACTGGCCTGAGCCTTGTGCTCTGCTTTTGGTAGCATCAAAACGAGTAATGACAACGGCTCCATGCCAAAAATGCTTTAGAAACTGCGGCGGTGGGCTACGCGAACCCTTCAGAAATCTTTACACTGCTGCATGCGGGCGCAATACCGCAGATACATCGCGCCGAGACACTGGACTCCAACCTGATGCCGCTGTTTGGCACCGGGGGTTTTCCAACCCGAAAGGATGTTTCCATGACCTTCGCCCGCCAACCCCTGCAGACCCTGATGCTCGCCGGCCTGCTGGCCGCCACCGGCCTGGCCGCCACGGCCCAATCGTCCGCGCCCACCCCTGCGCCCGCTGCCACCGTACAAAAAGCCGGTGGCCACGGCGGCTGGGGCCACCGCGACCCGGCCAAGATGCAGGAACGCATCAACAAGCGCCTGGGTGAACTCAAGGCCACGCTCAAGATCACCAGCGCCCAAGAGCCGGCCTGGACAGCTTTTGCGGCGTCGATGCAGCCACCCGCCCAGCGCCCGGCCCGGCCCGACCGCGCAGCGTTCGAGAAGATGACCACGCCCGAGCGCATTGACGCGATGCGTGCGATGCGCGATGCCCGCAGCACCCGCATGGACCAGCGCGCCAGCGCCACCAAAACCTTTTATGCCGCGCTCAATGCCGAGCAGAAAAAGACCTTTGACGAAGCCGCGCTGAAGATGCTGCGCAAACACGGTGGCAAACACCACGGCCACCACGGCGACAAGCCGCGCGGCTGATCGTGTTGCACGCGGGGCGCATGTAGGGCCCCGCAAAAAAACTGGCCTGAACGCCTCGCGGTGTTCAGGCCAGCATTGTTTTCAGCTCGCCGCTTTCCATCAGACGCGCCACATCGGTCGCGCCGCCCACCAGCGTGCCGCGCACAAACACCATGGGCAGCGTGGGCCAGCCGGTCCACAGCTTGAGCGCATTGCGTTCGCGCCATTGGCTCAGGTAACTGCCGTAGCCCAGGTAGTGGTGGGCCACACCGGCATCGGCCAACGCACGCCGCGCCTTTTTCACAAACGGGTTGCCGCCCATGCCCACCACCACCACCGGGTGCGTGGTGATGGCGGCCTGCACCTCGCGCACGATGGCCTGCTGGTGGCTGGCCACACGTTCGCGGATGGCGGGGTGAATCTGGGCTTCGGGCAGGATGGGGCGGGGCATGGGCGTCCTTGGAAAATAGCGCGGGCAGGGCGGGTGCGGGGCACCACCGCCCGATTTTCGCAGCAGGCACCGCAATACAGAGTCGCCGGGGAGCAAGCGGCCCGACCGGCTTAGCGGAGGGCTTGCGCCGGCAGTGCGGGCGCAGGCGAGGCAGGCTGCAGCAGCGTGCTGCGCTCCTGCAGGCCGCGCTGGTTCCCGCTGCGCAGATTGCCCACCGACTGGGCCGACATGCCCCAGGCGAGGGCGGTGGTGAGCAGCAGGGCGGCCTGCGCCGAGCGCATGGACACCGACCGTGCTTTTTTGACTTGCATTCGTGACTCCTTCTTTTTTATAGCAACGAGCGCACAGTTTGCGGGCCTTGCATGAAGGTGTGATGTCTTGGAGGTGCGCAAATGTAAGCCCGCTTGACATCGGGTTTGCCCCCGCGCGCGGTGTGGCAAAGAGCCTTGCCCCCAGGTCGGCGGCTGCGGGACAATAGCGGCTCCCATCTTGCCAAGGCCCCACGCGCAATGAACAAGCCCCGCCCTTCTGACGACGCCGCCAAGACCTTCAACGCCTACGACCCGTCCAACAGCATCCGCTTTGACGAGCCGCGCAAGTTGCCGGTGCGCATGATTGCCATCGCCATTGGTGGTTTTTTGCTGGTGTGTGGCATTGCCTTTGCCGTGCTGTACAAGGTCAACGTCGGTGCGCCGCCACCGCCGGTAGCGCCGCGCGGCAGCCTGCTGGGCGTGCCCCCGCCACCCCAGGCGCGCGAAGACGGCAGCCTGCCGCCGCCCGTGGCCCGCAAGTCGCAGGACGCAGCATCCGGCATTGCCGGCGCCACCACCGACGAAGACGGCAACATCGTCATCAGCAAGCCCGAGTCGCAGTGCACCTTCCTCAAAGTGCACATGAAAAACCTCGATGAAATGGTGGGCGACAACCCCGATGCGGTGCAGTGGATTGCCGACAAGCGCAACACCGCACGCCAGCGCATGGCCATGCTGGGCTGCTAGGTCAGACAGCGCTTGGCGCTGCCGTCCTACAGCCAGGGGCTGGCCAGTGCCAAAGAATGGGGGTTTCGAGGAGGAAACCCCCGCATGCTCTCTACTGCGCTTGCTGCGCCCAGCGCCGACACCGGTTTTTCGTTCAAGGTGCTGACCGTGAACATCCACAAGGGCTTTACCTTTTTCAACCGCAAGTTCATCCTGCATGAGTTGCGCGAAGCGGTGCGCGGCGTGGGCGCCGACGTGGTGTTTCTGCAAGAGGTGGTGGGCACCCATGCCCGCCATGCCGCGCGTGGCAGCCGCCGCGTGGCCAACTACCCCAGCGCGCCGCACTACGAGTTTCTGGCCGATACGCTGTGGCCCGACTTTGCCTATGGCCGCAACTCGGTCTACCCGCACGGCCACCACGGCAATGCGCTGCTGTCGCGCTACCCCATCGTGCATTGCGAGAACCACGATGTATCGATCAGCGGCCCCGAAAAACGCGGCCTGCTGCACTGCGTGTTGCGCCCGCCGGGCGACGGCCCCGACCTGCACGCCATCTGTGTGCACCTGGGGCTGAAAGAGTCGCACCGGCGCAAGCAGATTGACCTGCTCTGCCGGCTGGTAGACGAGGCCGTGCCGCCCAACGCGCCGCTGGTGGTGGCGGGCGACTTCAACGACTGGCGCCGCCGCGCCCACAAGGTGCTGGCGCGCAAGGCCGGGCTGTACGAAGTGTTTGTGCAGGCCGATGGCCACGCCGCACGCACTTTTCCGGCACGTTTACCGGTGCTGGCGCTGGACCGTATTTATGTGCGCAATGCCGGCGTGCACCAGCCGCTGGTGCTGCCGCGCAAGCCCTGGTCGCATTTGTCAGACCACGCGCCGCTGGCGGCGCAGATTTACCTGTAGCTATATTTGCGATAGCAAACCATTGAGCAACAACGCCGGCTAGTGGCCTTTTTTAGTATGAAAACGTGTAGCGGGCCTGCAAAAAGTTCTCGCCGGGGTTGGGCCGCTTGATGCTGGCATTGGAGACATGCTGCAGCCGCAGGCTGATCTCGCAGCCCTTGCCCAGGCTGCGGCCCACCACCAGGTTGTCGCTGAAATTAAAGGTGGTGCTGAAGGCTTTTTTGTCGGTGCGGTAGATGCGGTCGGTCAGGGTAAAACCAATGCCCGCCTCGACAAACCAGGGCGAGCGGCCGCCGTCGAAGGTGTAGCGCAGCATGGGCACCGCCGCAATCTGGGTGAAGGTGTTGCGGCCGCTGGTCCCGCGCGCGCTGATGTGGGTAATCGACCCCTCCCAGTAGCCTGAGGCCTGGCCGCCGAAGACATCGGTTTTCCAGTCCCAGGGCCAGAAGGCGCCCAGCGTGGCCGAGGCCAGATGGTTCTCGCCGCCGCCCGCCTGCACAAACGCGCCTGAAGGCGCCCAGCCGGCAAACGCGCTGCCGCCAAACACACAGGCCAGCGCCAGGGACAGACTACGAACAGTGGGGGCAGGTGCAAAAGTCATGTGGAGCCTGGAAGTGTGCAAAGCGGTGAAAACGGGCAAGGGGGCAAGGGCGTGGCCCTTCGTTGCATTCTGCCAAGGCACGGCCCAAATCGCACGGTCTGCTGCGTATAAAGCGCGCAAGATGCCGATTTGGGCGGCCGCGTGTGGCCAATCTGCTGCACCCGCTGGCGCAACAAAATAAAATCAACCCATTCGCCGGGCGGCACCTGCCACCGGCCGCCCGCAAAGGACATCGCCATGCAGCCCCATGAACCACCGCTCGACCCGTCGCGCGCGCCCGTGCACAACGAGGCGCTGGACGCGCTGTTCATGCCACCCCAGCCGTCACGCTGGCCCGGCAGGCTGCTGTGGGCCGTGGTGGGCACCGCCGCTGTGGTGGGCGCGGTGTATGGCGGCCAGTGGCTGCTGGCGAACTACGCCAACATCGAGCTGGTAGCGCCCTGGCAGAAAAAGCCCGATGCCATCGGCACCGACCCCACGGTAACGGTGTTGCCGCCTTCGGGCACGCGCAGCCCCGGCACTTTCAGCAGTGGTGGCACTGTGTCGCGCAGCCGCGTGAACAACTGCGCCGGCAGCAACCCCGACCCGGATTGCCCGCCCGCCGTGTTGCCCAGCGGCGGGCCATCGCCGGAGTCGGAGATCAGCCGCATTCGCGCGGCCAACAGCGGCGCGCCGAGCGAAATCAAGGCCACACAAGAGGTATCCAAAGGCGGCACACAGCATCTGGAAGTGGGCCGCCCGCGCAATGCCGACGGCAGCGTGGCCACCAGCGCCGGCCCGGTGGTGGACAAAGGCCAGGAGTGCGATGTGCTGCGGGTACGCATTGGCGAGATTGACCAGATGCTCACGCAGAGCTATCCGGCCAAGGTCAAAGACGGCTTGCGCAACGAGCAGAAAAACGGCCGCAGCCGCATTGCTGCGCTGGGCTGTTAAAGAGGTTTAGCCGAAGGGCCGCACGCCGATCAAGGCGCCGTGCAGCCACAGCGCAAACACCAGCCA
>JAZKCX010000211.1:0-7101 GCA_040387875.1 Pseudomonadota bacterium
CCGCCAGCGTTCAATCTGAGCCAGGATCAAACTCTATAGTTCGATCTTGATTTTTTCGCTCTTTCGAGCAACTCATAAATTGGAATCGACACGAACCTCATTTCTGAGTTTCATATCTTTTTTACTTCATGAGCGTTTGTAGGTCAGTTAAGACCTAGTTCCGAAGAACTTGGCAATCGCCTTCAAACGCCCACGCTTATCGGCTGTATATTTTTAACGAACCTTGCGGCATCTGCTTGATTTGCATCCTGCTTTTGCCCGACTTGCTGAGATCAGCGAAGCCTTGAATTATGACATGTTTTTGAAGAACTTGTCAAACTTTTTTGTTTTTCTACCGAGTGAATCACGTTCGCGTTGCGTTCGTTTTTCGTTTTCAGCAGAGCCTCGAATTATATACCGGATTTTTTATTTCCGTCAACTCCGGGCCAAACTTTTTGCCTTCTTCAAACCGCCTGGCTTGCAAGCGTTTCGTCTCCAGCAGAGCCTCGTATTCTATACCGAAGTTTTCACCTCTTTCGAATCCGGAGCCACTTTTTCTTTGCTTCTTCTTGCGCTTCGCATTGCTATGCGCTGTCATCAGCAGAGCCCACGACTATAACACCTTTGAAAGAGCCGCCGAAGCAGTCCTACAAAAACTTTCAACTGCGGCCGCTGGCGGGCTCACGCTTTCAGGGGCAGTTCCCTCTGGCGTTGACCATTCAACAGGAACAGGGCGCTGGCTAGCGCAGGCGCCAGAGGCGGCACTGCCGGCTCGCCCATGCCGGAGGGCGGTCTGTCGCTGGGCACTATATAGGTGTCGACCTGCGGCGCCTGGGCCAGGGGCAACAGCGGGTAATCGGGAAAGTTGCGCTGGCGCACCGCGCCGGCCTGGATGTCGATGCGGCCATAGAGTGCGGCGGTCAGCGCAAACACGACCGAGCTTTCCACCTGCTGGGCCACGATGCCCGGGTTGACCACGGTGCCGCAATCGACCGCGCACACCACGCGGTGCACCCGGGGGCGACCCGCTTCAATAGAGACCTCCACTACCTGTGCGACCACGCTGCCGAAGGATTCATGGACTGCCAGCCCGCGCGCGCGCCCCGCAGGCAGAGGCGTGCCCCAGCCGGCCTTGGCCGCTGCCAGTTCCAGCACCGCCAGGTGGCGCGGTGCGTTCTGCAGCAGCTTGCGGCGCAGCACAAGTGCGTCGACCTTCGCCGCCGTAGCCAGTTCGTCAATAAACCCTTCTATGAAGAAGGCGTTGTGCGAATGCCCCACCGAGCGCCAGTAGCCCACCGGCACACCGCTGCGGGTGGCAACATGGGCCATGCGCTGGTGTGCGATGCCATAGGCCTGATCAAAAAGGCCCTCGGCGGTGGTCTTGTCGGGCAAATCGACCGGGCCACTGAGGGCGGGCAGGGTGCGCGCCATCCAGCGGGGGGTGATGGCGTCCCCCGCCGATTGAATCTCCAGGCTCACCGGGAAGCCGGTACTGTCCACACCCGCGCGCAGCCGCGCCACATGCATGGGCCGGTAGAAATCGTGGCCCATGTCTTCTTCGCGCGACCACAGCAGTTGCACAGGCTTACCGTTGGCGGCCATCGCCACGCGCACCGCCTGGCCGACAAAATCGACATCGAGCCGGCGGCCAAAACCTCCGCCCAGCAGCGTTACATGCAGCGTGACCTTGTCGGCGCCCACACCGGCGACCTTGGCCGCCAGGTCGCGGGCTGCACTGGGCACCTGCGTGGGTGCCCAGACCTCGACCCGGCCTTCGACCACCTGGGCAGTGCAGTTCATGGGCTCCATGGCCGCGTGCGCTAAATAGGGGGCGGCATAAACGGCCTCAACCACCTTGGCGGCGCCCGCCTGGGCGCTGGCCACATCGCCTTGGGTATAGAAGGCCGTGCCGTCGCTGCCTTGTACCGCTGCCTCCAGCTGTTTGCGGATGGCCTGCGAGTCCGCCAGCGCGCCGGCAGGCGGTGCCCACTCGGGTTTGAGCGCCTGCACCGCTTGCGAGGCCTGCCACCAGCTGCTGGCCACGATAGCTAGACCCGCCGTGGCACCGCCTTCGGCGGGCAAGTCCACCCGGCGCAGTACACCGGGCAGCGACAACGCCGCCTTGTCGTCTACAGACACCAGCGTGCCGCCCAGCATGGGGCACATGCGCACCGCCGCGTACAACATGCCGGGCAAACGCACGTCGATGCCAAAGCGGGCAGTGCCGTTCACTTTGGCCGGCACATCAAGCCGGTTGGGACTTTGGCCGATGAGTTTCCAGTCGGCGCGCGGTTTGGTCTGCACGGCGCCGGGCGAGATACCAGCCGCCGCACGGGCCAGCTCCGCATAGGCCGCCGACCTGCCGGAGCCGTCCGACACCACACCGTCTTTGACCACCAGCGTTGCCGGCGCCACGCTCCATTGCTGCGCTGCCGCTGTGACCAGCGCCGCGCGGGCGGTGGCTGCCGCCATGCGCAGCACATCCCAGGCGTCGGCCAGGCTCGACGAGCCGCCGGTGACCTGAATGCCCAGCTCGCGCGCCAGCTTGCCCACCATCCATTCGCTGGCGCGAACCACCGTGGATGGCTTGTCGTCGGCCCCTGTTGGCGGGTGAAACGGCAGCGAACCGACAAACATGGCCACATTGCCGTAGATGCTGCTCACCCCGGCCTGTTCAATACGCACCCGCTCCAGCGGCACATCCAGCTCTTCGGCTACCAGCATGGGCAACGCGGTGTGCACGCCCTGCCCCATTTCGCTGCGGGCCATGGCCAGCACCACGCTGCCGTCTGCCGCAATCTTGATCCAGCCGTTCAGCGCCACCTCGCTCGCCTCGGCCGAAAAAACGCTGGCCGCGCCCAGGCGCGAGCGCGCCGGCAGCACCGACCAGCCCACCACCAGGGCTCCCGCAGCGCCCGCCGCACTCAGTAACCAAGTCCTGCGCTTCATGCTGCTGCCCCCTCGACAACCTTTGGTTTGGCCGCACGATGGATCGCCGCGCGCACCCGCTGGTAGGTGCCGCAGCGGCACAGGTTGGTGATGGCGGCGTCGATATCGGCATCGCTCGGTTGGGGCGTGGTGGCCAACAGCGCGGCGGCGGCCATCAGCATGCCGCTCTGGCAGTAGCCACACTGTGGCACCTGCTCGTCAATCCAGGCCTGCTGCAGCGGGTGCGGCAGCGGCGGCGTGCCCAGCCCCTCGATGGTGGTAATCGCCTGGCCGGCAGTACTTGATACTGGCAGCACGCAGGAGCGCACTGCCACGCCGTTCAGATGCACGGTGCAGGCGCCACAGGCGGCCACGCCGCAGCCGTATTTGGTGCCGGTGAGGTTGAGTACATCGCGCAGCACCCACAACAGCGGCATGCCGGCATCGACCGTCGCGCTGACGGTCTTGCCATTGATCAGAAGTTCCACGGGTTCCCTGGACAAAGTAGTGATCAAACCACTATAGCCAGCGCCCTCGGGTCCGGTTAGAGGCACAACCCCAGCCGAGTCGCCACCGTGTCTCGGCGCGCACTGCACAGCGGCCAAGGATAATCCTGCCCCATGGCTCTGATTACCCTTTTGAACGCACAACTCGCCTTTGGCCATGTTGCCCTGCTCGACCACGCCGACTTTGCGCTGGAAACCACCGAGCGGGTGGGCCTGATTGGCCGCAACGGCGCCGGCAAATCCTCGATGCTGAAAATCCTGGCCGGCATGGAGAAACCCGACGACGGCGTGCTGCAGTTCCAGCAGGGCCTGCGGGTGGCCTATGTGGCGCAGGAGCCGGTGCTCGACCCCGAAGCCACGGTTTTTGTGTCCGCCAGCGTGGGACTGGCCAAGGTGATTGCGGCGCGCGACCTGTACCTGAGCGGCGCAGACGGGGTGGACCTGGACGCGCTGCAGTCACAAATTGAGGCTTTTGATGCCTGGAACTGGGAGCAGCGGGTCGAGGAAACCCTGCACCGGCTGCACCTGGACGCCAACGCGCTCATCGGCACCCTTTCCGGCGGCACCAAAAAACGGGTGGCGCTGGCGCAGGCGCTGGTGGCCAAGCCCGACGTGCTGCTGCTCGACGAACCCACCAACCACCTGGACCTGGATTCCATCACCTGGCTGGAAGACCTGCTGATCGATTTCAAGGGCAGCGTCATCACCATCACCCACGACCGGGCCTTTCTCGACCGGGTGGCCACCCGCATTGTGGAGCTGGACCGCGGGCACCTGCTGTCCTACCCCGGCAACTTCGCGCAGTACCTGGTGCAGAAAGAAGAGCAGCTGGCGCAGGAGGCGGTGATTTCAGCCAAGGCCGACAAACTGCTGGCGCAAGAGGAAATCTGGATCCGCAAAGGCGTGGAAGCGCGCCGTACCCGGGCCCAGGGCCGCATTACGCGGCTCGACCGCCTGCGTGCCAGCCGCGCCGCGCGCCGCAGCGCTTTGGGCAGCGTCAAGCTCGACGTGGCATCCGGCGCGCCCAGCGGCAAGATTGTGGGCGAACTCACTGATGTGAGCCTGGCCTTTGGCGACAAACAAATCGTCAACCGCTTCAGCGCGACCCTGCTGCGCGGCGACAAGATTGGCTTGATTGGCCCCAACGGCGCCGGCAAAACCACGCTGCTCAAACTCATTCTGGGCGAGTTGCAGCCCGACAGCGGCAAGCTGCGCCAGGGCTCCAAGCTCGAAGTCGCCTATTTCGACCAGATGCGCAACACGCTCGATCTGGACGCCACACTCGAAGACTTCATCAGCCCCGGCAGCGAGTGGATTGAAATTGGCGGCCAGCGCAAACACGTCAAAAGCTACCTGGGCGACTTTCTGTTCTCGCCCGCCCGCGCCAACTCGCCGGTGCGTTCGCTCAGCGGCGGCGAGCGCAACCGGCTGCTGCTGGCCCGCCTGTTCGCCCGCCCGGCCAACGTGCTGGTGCTGGACGAACCGACCAACGATCTGGACATCGACACGCTGGAGTTGCTGGAAGACCTGCTGCAGAACTACGACGGCACGGTGTTTCTGGTCAGCCACGACCGGCGTTTTCTGGACAACGTGGTCACCAGCACCATTGCCTTCGAGGGCGACGGCCGCTGGCGCGAGTACGAGGGTGGCGTGGAAGACTGGCTGATGCAGTCGGCCCGGGCCAAAACCCTGGCTGCAGCGGCTGCCACACCCGAAAAAGCCCAAAATATGGATAAAAAAGGCATGGGGCCGGCGCCGGTATTGCAAAGTTCGCTACAAAAAAAGAAGCTGAGCTACAAGGAGCAGCGGGAGCTGGAAACCCTGCCCGAGCGCATTGCGGCGCTGGAAGACGAGCAGCGCAGCCTGCAGGCCCAGCTTGCCGACGGCAGCATTTACACCAGCGACCCCGCGCTGGCCGCCGACCTGAGCCGGCGCAACGACGCCATCGACACCGAACTGCTGGACGCGCTGGAGCGCTGGGAGCTGCTGGGCAGCACCGCCTGACGCCCTTGACGGGAATAGCCCCCGCCAAGGTGTAACGCTCCCCGGCAGCGGCCTGCGCTGCAGTACAGTGCAAGGCCATGCTGACCACACCCTCCCTCGCGCCGCCCTCCCCCCTTCCCGGCAGAGGCCGCGCCTGGATCGCGGGGCTGCTGCTGGCAGCGCTGGCCGGTTGCGCCAACCTGCCCAGCAACGTGGTGCGGCCGGTGTCCACCGCGCTGGCCGAGCCGGCCCAAACCCCGCTGGGGCAACTGGCACAAACCAAACGCAGCCAGGCCGGCACCAAAAACGAATCCGGCTTCAAACTGCTCGACAGTGCGGAGATGGCCCTCTCCGCCCGGCTGGCGCTGGTCGATGCCGCGCAGAAAACGCTGGACATCCAGTACTACGCCATTCATGCCGATCCCACCACCGATGTGCTGATCGAGCGGCTGCGCGCCGCCACCGCCCGCGGCGTGCGGGTGCGCATTTTGCTGGACGACTTCAACACCAGCGGCCGCAACGCCCAGATACTGCATCTGGCCTTCGAGAAAAACCTGCAGTTGCGGCTGTTCAACCCGCTGCCCGGTTCGCGCGGCTCACTGGTGTTGCGCATTCTGGGCTCGCTCGACGACGTCGGCCGCATCCAGCGGCGCATGCACAACAAGATTTTTGTGGCCGACAACGCCTGGGGCATCACCGGTGGCCGCAACATTGGCGAAACCTATTTTGGCCAGGGCAAAAACACCAACTTTGTCGATACCGATGTGCTCGCGGTGGGCCCCGTGGTGCGCACCCTGTCCACCAGTTTTGACGCCTACTGGAACAGCGAGCTGGCCTACCCGGTGCAGTCGCTGGTCTCGCAAAAAGAGCTGGATGCGCTCAAAGCCCCAGCCGCCGGCGGCAAACCGGCCGAGGCCACTGTCAAACCCGGCATTCTGAGCACCGCCAATGCCGGCGAGCTGCCCGCGCCGCCAGTCAGCGTGCCCGGCTTCGACCTGCAGCAACTGCCGCTCACCTGGGCCAGCGCCGCAGTACTGGTGGACAAACCCTCCAAAATTGCCGCCGACGCCAGCGACACCGAAGACGCACAGGACACCGTCATCGACGGCCTGCTGCAGCTCATTGCACTGGCCAAACGCGATTTGCTGATCGTCTCGCCCTACTTTGTGCCGGGCCAGCGCATGATGGACCAGTTTGCCGGGCTGCGTGCGCGCGGCGTACGGGTGCGGGTGCTGACCAATTCGCTGGCCTCCAACGACGCGCCGCTGGCCCATGTGGGTTATGCGCGCTACCGCAAGGCCCTGCTGGAGGCCGGCATTGAGCTGTTTGAAATGCGTTCCGAGCAGTCGGCGGGCGTGGGCGGCCTCGGCGGTTCGTCGGGCGGCAGTGGCGGCGCCAGTCCTTCGGGTGCCGGCTCCAAGGCCAGCCTGCATTCCAAAATGGTGGTGATGGACGGCCGGCTGCTGGTGATCGGCTCCATGAACCTGGATTTGCGCTCGCAGCTGCAAAACTCCGAAGTCGCGCTGGTGGTACGCAACATCCCGCTCGCCCAGGCCGCCACAAAACTGATTGAGCCCACCCTGCAGACCGGCGCCTACCGGGTGCAACTGGTCAACGGGCAGCTGGTCTGGAGTTTTCCCGGCCAGCCCGACCGCACCAGCGAGCCCGACAGTAGCACCGGCCTGAAAATTCTGCTCCAATTGAT
>JAZKCX010000212.1:0-4227 GCA_040387875.1 Pseudomonadota bacterium
TGAACAGCTGGCCCGACAACGGCAACCTCGACAAGGCGCGCCGCCTGCTGTGGCCCGTCAAGCAGAAGTACGGCCGCAAGCTGTCGTGGGCCGACCTGTTTGTGCTGGCCGGCAACGTGGCGCTGGAGTCCATGGGCTTCAAGACCTTCGGTTTTGCCGGTGGCCGGGCCGACATCTGGCAGCCCGAAGAAGACATCAACTGGGGCCTTGAGGCCGAGTGGCTGGCCACCAGCGACAAGGCCAACAGCCGCTACTCCGGCGACCGCGAGCTGGCCAAGCCGCTGGCTGCGGTGCAGATGGGCCTGATCTACGTCAACCCCCAGGGCCCGGATGGCAACCCCGACCCGGTGGCGTCGGGCCGCGACGTGCGCGAAACCTTTGCCCGCATGGCCATGAACGACGAGGAAACCGTGGCCCTGGTGGCCGGCGGCCACACTTTCGGCAAGGCCCACGGCGCTGCCCCCGACAGCAACTGCGGCCCCGAGCCCGAGGGCGCACCGATTGAGGCGCAGGGCTTTGGCTGGATCAGCCGGCACGGCAGCGGCAAGGGCGGCGACGCCATCACCAGCGGCATCGAAGGCGCCTGGAAACCCAATCCCACCACCTGGGACAACGGCTATTTCGACATGCTTTTTGGCTACGAGTGGGAGCTCAGCAAGAGCCCGGCGGGCGCCCACCAGTGGACACCCAAAAACGTCCGGCCGGAAGATCTGATTCCGGATGCACACGACCCCAGCAAGAAGCACCCGCCGATGATGACCACGGCCGACCTGTCGCTGCGCATGGACCCGGCCTACGAAAAAATTTCGCGCCGCTTCCACCAGAACCCGGCTGAGTTTGCCGATGCCTTTGCCCGCGCCTGGTTCAAGCTGACCCACCGCGACATGGGCCCGCGCGCCCGCTACCTGGGCAAGCTGGTGCCCAAGGAAGTGCTGATCTGGCAAGACCCGGTGCCCGAGCTCGACCACCCACTGGTCAACGACCAGGACGTGGCTGCGCTCAAGGCCAAGGTGCTGGCATCCGGTCTGTCGGTGGCCGAGCTGGTGGGCACGGCCTGGGCTTCGGCATCGACCTTCCGCGGCAGCGACATGCGTGGGGGTGCCAACGGCGCCCGCGTGCGTCTGGCACCGCAGAAAGACTGGGAAGTCAACCAGCCCGCGCAACTGGCCAAAGTGCTCAGCACGCTGGAAGGCATTCAGAAAGAGTTCAACGCGGCGCAGAGCGGCGGCAAAAAAGTGTCGCTGGCCGACCTGATCGTGCTGGCCGGCAGCGCCGGGGTAGAGCAGGCCGCGCAGAAGGCGGGCCACAGCGTGACCGTGCCGTTCACGCCCGGCCGCACCGACGCATCGCAGGAACAAACCGATGTAGATGCATTTGAGCCGCTGGAGCCCCTGGCCGACGGTTTCCGCAACTACGCCCGCAAGGGACTGGAAGACTCGGCGCCCGAGCTGCTGCTGGACAAGGCCCAGTTGCTGAACCTGAGCGCTCCGGAAATGACGGTGCTGGTGGGTGGCCTGCGTGCCATCAACATCAATGCCGACAAGTCGGCCCACGGTGTGTTCACCCAGCGCGCCGGTTCGCTCACGAATGACTTCTTTGTGAATCTGCTGGACATGGGTACACAGTGGCAAAAATCCGGCGCCGCCGGTGTGCTGGAAGGCCGCGACCGCAAGAGCGGTGCAGCCAAGTGGACCGCCACCACGGTCGACCTGGTGTTTGGCTCCAACTCGCAACTGCGCGCCATTGCCGAGGTCTATGCCTGCAGCGATTCGCAGGACAAGTTTGTGAGCGACTTTGTTGCCGCCTGGACCAAGGTGATGAACGCTGACCGCTTCGATCTGGCCTGATTTCCCAGGCTCCCCTGAAAGCCCGGCCCCGGCCGGGCTTTTTTATGCGCGTTGGTAATTCGTTATCCTGCCGTCATGGAGAACGCTATGAACCAAGACGCACAATTTCAGGCCGGTCTGGCCCAACGCACCGCCACGATGGGCGAGGCTTTTGTGGCCAAAGCCTTTGACGGCATGACGCCGTTTTCTGAGCCACTGCAGGAGTACGTGACCCGCAACGCCTGGGGCACGGTGTGGCAGCGGGCGGGGCTTGATTTGAAGACCCGCAGCCTGGTGACGGTGGCCATGCTCACCGCGCTGGGCAAGCAGACCGAACTGAAAGGCCACATCCGCGGCGCGCTGAACAACGGCGCCACAGTGCAGGAGATTCAGGAGGTGCTGCTGCATGCCACGGTGTACTGCGGCTTTCCTGCGGCGGTGGAGGCCTTTCGCAGCGCGGCCGAGGTGGTGGAAAGCCCAAAATAGCGTTTTTGTGCCATTTCTAAAGCTTTTTTGGCAGGTAGCCGGCGTGGAATATCAGTAGTTTGCTATTTATTCAGGAGCATCAACTGCCTGCCACCAGCTTGTGCACCAGCTCGCCCGTGGTCGAAGCCTTGTAGGCCAGCATCAGCCGGGCGCGGTAAATCTCTACCGTGCGGTGGCTGATGCCCAGGGTGCGGCCAATTTCCTTGGAGGTGAGGCCGTCCATCAGCAGCGCGGCCACTTCGCGTTCGCGTGGGGTGAGTTCGGCCTTGACCGGGCGGCGGGCGCTGAGGTCTTCAAAGGTCCAGATGCCGGCACCCAGCGGCTGGTGGCGGTCGAGCGCACGGCCAGTCACGTGGCACCAGAAGGTCTCGCCCTTGAAACGGCCGTCAACACGTTTCATGATGCGGTCGTCGGCATAGTTGCCCTTGGCGTTCATGATGGGTGCAATGCGGGCGCCAATGCGCTCGAACTCGCCGGCACTGGGGTAGAGCACCTGAAACGACTGGCCCACCAGCTGCTCGCGGGTGGCGCCAAACATCTCGCACAGGCGCTGGTTACAGTCCACCATACTGCGGTTGTCGGAAAGCACCAGGCCAATCGGGTTGAGCTCAAACGCCAGCCGGTAATCAATGTCTTTCATCTCGGTATTCACCATTAGGCAATACTACGTAAGGCTGTACGTAGTATCGTTCAGCCTTCACAGCAAGGAGCTTTTTCCGTGAACAAGATTTACCCCTCCGCCGAAGATGCGCTCAACGGCGTGGTTGCAGACGGCCAATTGATGGCCGTGGGCGGCTTCGGCCTCTGCGGCATTCCCGAAGCGCTGATTGACGCGCTGCGCGACAGCGGCGTGAAAGACCTCACCGTGATTTCCAACAACGCAGGTGTCGATGGCTTTGGCCTGGGCAAGCTGCTGGAGACGCGGCAGATCAAGAAAATGATCTCGTCCTATGTCGGCGAAAACAAGGAGTTCGAGCGCCAGTACCTGGCCGGCGAACTGCAACTCGAATTTACGCCGCAGGGCACGCTGGCCGAGAAGCTGCGCGCCGGCGGCGCCGGCATTCCGGCGTTTTTTACCAAGACAGGCGTTGGCACCATCGTGGCCGAGGGTAAGGAAATTCGCGAATTCGACGGCGAGCAGTACGTGATGGAGCGCGCACTGGTGCCCGAAGTCTCGCTGGTCAAGGCGCACCGTGCCGACAAGTCCGGCAACCTGCAGTTCCGCCTCACGGCCCGCAACTTCAACCCCGCCGTGGCCATGGCCGGCAAGGTGTGTATTGTGGAAGTGGAAGAGATTGTGGAAGTGGGCGAGATGGTGCCCGACCAGGTGCACCTGCCCGGCATTTATGTGCACCGTATCGTGCTGAATGCCACGCCGGAAAAGCGCATCGAAAAACGCACCGTTACAGCGGCTGCAGCGGTAGACGTGGCGGCCGCCAAGGTCGAGGCGCAGGCCGTCATTGCGCAGGCCGCTGCAGCAGTAGACGTGCCTGTCCCTGCGAAAAATACCAACAACAACAAAGGAGCCTGAAATGCCTTGGACCCAAGACCAGATGGCCGCCCGCGCGGCGCAGGAACTTGAAGACGGTTTTTACGTGAACCTGGGCATTGGCATTCCCACGCTGGTGGCCAATTTCACCGGCGACAAAGAGGTGTGGCTGCAAAGCGAAAACGGCATGCTGGGCATCGGCCCTTTTCCTACCGAAGACGAGGTCGATGCCGACCTCATCAACGCCGGCAAACAAACCGTTACCACCATCAAGGGCAGCAGCATTTTTGGCAGCCACGACAGTTTTGCCATGATTCGCGGCGGCAAGATCAACCTCAGCATTCTGGGTGCGATGCAGGTCAGCGAAAAGGGCGATCTGGCCAACTGGATGATTCCCGGCAAGATGGTCAAGGGCATGGGCGGCGC
>JAZKCX010000213.1:0-5278 GCA_040387875.1 Pseudomonadota bacterium
ATGGTTTTGTTGGCGCCCAGAATGCGGCGCAGGTCGCTGATGCTGCTCATCGGCGCATGTTATCGCGCCGGACAAAGAGGCGCTCAGCCCGCGTACTTCACCGAACACCCATAGGGCTTGGTCACTGCCATGCTCACGGGCTTGCCGGCCAGCGCCTCGTTCAGGCCCTGGCGTACATAGTTGGTGGCGGTCTTGATGTCTTCCACCCGGCCCGACGGAATGCTGTCGATGCCGCCGGCATAGACCAGCACGCCTTGCGGGTTGACGATGTACATGTGCGGCGTGGTGCGGGCGCTGTAGGCTTTGCCCACGCGGCCGTTTTCGTCCATCAGCGTGGCGGTGGGCGCGCCTTTCTGGCTGGCCATCCAGGCGGCCAGTTCGGTCGGCTTTTTGTAGTCGGCGCTGCCGGTTTCGGTGGAGTTCACCGACAGCCAGACCACGCCCTTGGCGGTGAATTCTTTTTGCAGCGCCTGCATGTTGCCCGAGCCGTAGTGTTTGACGACAAACGGGCAGCCGGGGTTGGTCCACTCCAGCACCACGTGTTTGCCCTTGTAGTCGCTGAGCTTGACGGTTTTGCCCGTGGTGTCGGTGGCGCTGAAGTCGGGCGCGGGCTGGCCCACAGCGGCGGTCTGGGCGGATGCGTTGCCGGCCAACAGTGCGGCGCCGGCCAGGGCCAGAGAGGCGGATAACAGGGATCGACGGAACATGGTCACTCCTTCCAGTGGTTTTACAGTTTGGCAATCTGGGCGCGCACATCGGCCACGCTCAGCACTTCCGACAACACCACCGGCGGCTTGCCGGGGGCGTAGAACACATAGACCGGCACGCCGTTGCGGCCCAGGTTGGCCAGCGCGGCGGTAATGGCCGGGTCGCGCCGGGTCCAGTCGGCGCGCAGCAGCGCTACTTTTTTGGCGTCCAGGTCGGCCAGCACCTCGGCATTGGCCAGCGTGGTTTTTTTGTTGTACTGGCAGGTCACACACCAGGCGGCGGTGAAGTCCACAAACACCGGCTGGCCGGTCGACACAATCTGCTCCACCCGGCCCGGTTCCCAGGCCTGCCAGCGGGCGTTGGCGGCCACCGGGGCGGTGGAATCGCTGATTTGCGTAACATTTTTGCCGATAGCCGGCACCAATACAGCAAATATAGCTATTGAAATAGTAGCGATCACAGTGCGTGCGCGGCCGCGCAGCGTCAAGGCCCAGACCACCATGGACAACACCACCAGCAGCACCAGCAGCGCCGCCGCGCCGTCAATGCCGCTTTGCTGGCCAAGCACCCACAAAAGCCAGGCCACCGTGGCAAACATCGGAAACGCCATCAGCTTGCGGAAGGTGTCCATCCAGGCGCCGGGCCGCGGCATCCAGCGCGCCACCGCCGGCACCAGGCTGGCCACCAGATAGGGCAGCGCCATGCCGATGCCAATCGCGGCAAACACCAGCAGCGCCTGCAGCGCCGGCAAACCCACCGCAAACCCCAGCGAGGCGCCCATGAACGGCGCGGTGCAAGGCGAGGCAATGGCGACTGCCAGCATGCCGGAGAGAAACGCATTGGCCGCCGGGTGTTTGGCTTCCAGCGACGCCACGCCGCTGGGCACAAACTGGCCAAACTCAAACAGGCCGACCAGGTTCAGGCCAATCAGCGTGAACAGCACCGCCAGGCCCGCCACCACGGCAGGCGACTGCAACTGAAAGCCCCAACCGAGCTGCTCGCCCGCTGCGCGCAATGCCAGCATCAACGCGCCCAGCGCCACAAAAGACAGCACCACGCCAGCGGTGTAGGCAAAACCGCTGATGCGGTGGCCGCGCCGGTCGTCGGCATGCCGGGCAAAACCCACCATCTTGATGGCCAGCACCGGAAAAACGCAGGGCATCAGATTAAGGATGAGCCCGCCCAGCAGCGCGCCGAACAAAGCCGCCAGCAGCGTGAGTGAGGGCGTAGATGCCGGCGCCGCACCGGCAGCAGCATTGGCCTTGAGGGCGGCATCCAGTTGCGCCGACACGGCCGTAGGCGCGGCCAGCGCGGGCCAGGTGCCCAGCACCTTGGCCTCGGCCCGCCAGCCCTGGCGCTGGCCGTCGGCCTCAAAGGCTACCACCACCGGCATCACCATGGGGCTTTGGCTGCGCTGGGCAGAGACCGGCACCGTGCCGGTCCAGACATTGCCGTTCCAGGCCTGGGTCCAGGCGGCGGCGGTCTCGATCACCTCAGAGGTTTCGGGAAAAAACTCCAGCATCTTGCCCTGCAGGCTGGCGGGCAGGCCGGCGACCGACACCTGGATGTTCTTGCCGGCCAATGCCACTTCGCTGCCGCTGGCCAGCGCCTTGGGCTGGGCCGCCATGGCCGCGCTGAAAGCCGCGGCGTTGATGGCGCTGGAGCCTTTGGTGGGCAGCGTAAGGGTGAACTCGCCTTCTTCCGGAATACATTCCTTGCGGCAGACCAGCCAGGCGGCTTTGAGCTTGACTTCCAGATTGCTGGACAGCAGCGAGGGCTTGAAGTCAGGGCTGATGGTCAGCGGCACCGGCAGCAGCACCGTGCCCTCGTAACCATAGTTGGCCAGGTTGCCGATGGGAATCTTTTTTGGCAGCGGCCAGTTGATCTCGCCCGCCGTCACGCCCGCCGGCAGTTGCCAGTTCAGCACCGTGGGCAGGCCGGAGTCGCCGGAGTTTTTCCAGTAGGTGTGCCACTCGGGAATGTGTGCAATCTGCAGCCCCACCCAGACCGGCTTGCCGGGCTCCACACCGTCCGGGGCATAGGCCATCAGCTCGGCCCGCACCTGCGGCGTGGTGACCACATTTTTTGCAGTGTTTTGTGCCACAGCCGGCGTGGATACTGCACCTGCTGCTATTAAAACAAGTGCGAAAAAGTGGCGGAAAAAAGCGGTCAAATCAGGCATTGCAGGGTGTGAGAGGGGGCAGGGCGCTAAGTTCCACGGCGCGGGACAGTCTGCAGGAGCCGGCAGACACAGAGGGTAGTCGCGCCAGCCGGGCGGATATTTCAGCCCATGGTAGCGAATTCCTGCTGCCAAAGGCTGGCCTATGATGGCGCCATGGCCGGTTCTCCCTCCGCGTTACCCCGTTTCTGGGCCCACTTGCGCACGACCGATTTTGCGCAGCTTGACCCTGCCCGCACCGTGGCCGTGCTGCCGCTGGGCGCCACCGAACAGCATGGCCCGCACCTGCCGCTGGGGGTGGATACGGTGCTGGCTGACGGGCTGGTTGCCGCCGCGCTGCCGTTGCTACCGGCAGATGCGTCGGTGCTGGTACTCCCAACGCAGGCGGTGGGTTTCAGCCCGGAACACGCCGCTTTTGCCGGCACGCTGACGCTGGATGCGCAGACCGTGATTCGTTTGTGGACCGCTATCGGCGAGTCGGTGGCAGCGGCCGGCGTCAAGAAGCTGGTGCTGTTCAACGCCCACGGCGGCCAAGTCGGCCTGCTCGACGTGGTGGCGCGTGACCTGCGGGCGCGGTTGGGGCTCTTGGTCTACAGCGTCAACTGGTTTCAACTGCCGCTGCCGGCCGAAGTGGAGCAACTTTTTCCAGCGCAGGAACACCGTTTTGGCATTCATGCTGGCGATGTGGAAACCTCGATGCTGCTGGCCCTGCAGCCGCAGCAGGTGCGCATGGACGCCGCGCAGGATTTCGCATCGACCTCGCAGGACCGCGCGGCGCACTATCCGATTCTGGGCAACGGCAAAAGCGCCAAATTCGCCTGGCAGATGCAGGACGTGAACCCCCAGGGCGCGGCTGGCAATGCGGCAGCTGCCACGGCGGCCAAAGGCCAGGCAGTGGTCGATGCCGCAGCGCAGCAACTGGCGGCCCTGCTGCTGGAAGTGGCCGCGCTGCCGCTGTCCACGCTGGTCGCCGGCCCGGCGCCTCAGTAGTTACCCGAGGCTGCGCACCAATATGCGTCGCGACAAGCCCGCCCGCACCAATCTGGCGTGTACTTTGTTTGGCCTGTGGCCATGAAACGCGCGCTGCATACCAACGCCCTTCAGCTCCAGCCGCCCGCGTCGGACGCGTTGTGGCAACACCAGCTGGGCCTGCTGCTCGAGTCCACAGGCGAGGGCATCTTCGGCATCGATCTGGACGGCCGCTGCATGTTCATCAACCAGGCAGGTGCCCGCATGCTGGGCTACGCGCCGGCCCAGGTGCTGGGGCAGAACATGCACGAGCTGGCCCACCACTCGCATCCGCACGGCGGCCACTACCCGGAGACCGATTGCCCGATCTTTCGCGCCTTCCGCCAGGGCCTGCCCTGCCGGATTGACACCGAGGTGTTCTGGCGCGCCGACCACTCGGCCTTTCCGGTGGAGTATTCCAGCCACCCGATTCTGGAGGGCACGGCGGTACGCGGCGCCGTCATCACCTTTACCGACATCACCGAACGCCGCCGCCAGGCCGATGCCTTGCAGCGTGCCAACGACGAGCTGGAGCAGCGGGTGGCCGACCGCACCGCCGAGCTCACCGCCGCGCTGCAGCAGCTGCGTGAACTCTCGGCCTACACCCACAGCGTGCGCGAGGAAGAGCGCACCCGCATTGCGCGCGAGGTACACGACGAACTCGGCAGCCTGCTGGTGGCGCTGAAGATGGACGTGGGCTGGCTCGACAAACGGCTGGGCGAGCAGCAGGCCCGCGAGCCGCAAGAGGCCCAGGTCATGCGCGACAAGATGCGCGGCAAATGCCAGAACATGGGCAGGCTCATCGAGAGCGCGGTGGACAACGTGGGCCGCATCATCACCGACCTGCGCCCCAGTATTCTGGACCACCAGGGCCTGTGGGCCGCGCTGGAATGGCAGGGCCAGGAATTTGCGCAGTCGGCCGAGCTGCAGTGCGACTGGAGCATGGCGGTAGACGAAAGCCTCACGCTGCCGGAGCCCATGGCCATGGCGGTGTTCCGCATCTTCCAGGAAATGCTCAGCAACGTGGGCCGCCACGCGCAGGCCAGTGCGGTGGCGATACGCATCGCGGCCGACGCAACGCAGATCACGGTGGAGGTGTCCGACAACGGCAAGGGCGCCGCGCCCCAGGCCTTTGAGGCCGCCACCGCCTACGGTGTGATGGGCATGCGCGAGCGGGCCCGGCATTTTGGCGGCGACATCGAAATTTCAAGCGTTTTAGGCCACGGGGCGGCGTTCTGCCTGCGTTTGCCGCTACAGAAAACGGAGCAGATGGCATGATCCAGGTGCTGTTATGCGACGACCACCGCATCGTCCGCGAAGGCCTGAAACAGGTGCTGGCCGACGCGCCCGAGATGTGTGTGGCCGGCGAAGTGGCCAGCGGGC
>JAZKCX010000214.1:0-6293 GCA_040387875.1 Pseudomonadota bacterium
GCGCGGGCCTCAGCGTCGGCTTTGGCCTTGGCGTCTTTTTCGGCCTTGCGTTTGGCGTCGGACTCGGCCTTGGCTTTGGCCGCGGCTTCGCGGTCGGCTTTGGCTTTTGCATCGGCCACCGCACGGGCCTCTGCGTCGGCTTTGGCCTTGGCGTCGCGCTCGGCCTTGGCTTGTGCATCGGCTTCTGCTTTGGCCTTGGCGGCGGCTTCCCTGTCGGCCTGGGCCTTGGCAGCAGCCTGGGCCTGACCGGCCACAGCCGCGGTTGCGGCGGCGCTTGTAGCTACCAGTGTTTCTGCGGTGCCGGCATAGGGCGGCGGCACCGCGCTGGCGGCGGGAATGTCGCCTTCCACACCGCGCAGATAAAAGTTCATGCCCAGCAAAGCGGCATCGTCAAAGCTGGCGTTTTTGGCCAGCACTTCTTTGCCCTTGTTGTTGGAGAGCGGCCCCTTGAACACGCTGAAGGTGCCGGCTTTCAGGCCCGCTCGGATGCTGTCGAGTTTGGCCAGCGTGTCCTTGGGTACATCGGGCGCGATGGAGACCACATCGACCCAGCCCTCTTTCACGCCGCCCCACTGGCGGCCGCTGGTCCATTTGCCGTCCAGCGCGTCGCGCACCGACTGGCTGTAGTAAGGCTGCCAGTTCACCACGGCCGAGGCCAGATGCGCCTTGGGCGACCAGCCCGACATGTCGGAATCCCAGCCGATGGCGCGCTTGCCACGGGCCTGCGCGGCCTGCAGCACGGCGGGCGACTCGGTGGTTTGCATCAACACGTCCACACCAGTGTTGATGAGGTTGTTGGCTACTTCTTTTTCCTTGGGCGGGTTGGCCCAGTCGCCAACCCAGCCGACCCGCACCACCACCGTGCGCTTGACCGACTGCGCGCCCAGGGTGAAGGCGTTGATGTTGCGGATGACTTCGGGCACCGGCACCGAGGCCACCACGCCCACCCGCCAGTTTTTGGTCATCTGGCCGGCCAGCACGCCGGCCATGTAGGCGCTTTCGTAGGTGCGGGCATCAAAAGTGCGCAGGTTCTCGGTGTTCTGGTAGCCGGTGGCGTGCTCAAATTTCACGCCCTTGTTGGCGGCGGCCAGGCCTAGCATGGCTTCGCCGTGGCCATAGGCCGTGCCAAACACCAGCTTGTTGCCCTTGACCACGATGTCGCGGAACGTCGGCTCGGCCTGGGCCGACTCGGGTACGCTGGCCACAAAACTGGTGACGATCTTGTCGCCAAACTCCTGCTGCAGCGCCTGGCGGGCGCGCTCGTGGGAATAAGTCCAGCCGCCGTCGGTGAGCGGACCCACATAGGCGAAGGCCACTTTCAGCGGCTCGGGCTTGGCCGGTGCGGCCGGCGCGGACGCAGCCGGCGCGGGCGCGGGCACCGGCGTTTCCTTCTTGCCGCAACCCGCCAGGGCCAGCACGGCCCCGGTGGCCAGAACCAGCAGGGTGCGGCGGACGGGTGTCTGCAGATCGGTCATCTCTAGCTTCCTTTTGGGGACGTGCGGGCCACAACAGCGGGGTGCCGCGGGTCTTCGGGTTTCGTATTATCACCAAGCAATTGCTGCGGGCGTGTGGGCAGCACACCACAAATGCACCGTATTCGCTGCGCTACATTGCGGGTCATGTCCACCAACCCCCACCTGCATGGCCCCGTGCGCGACCTGGCCGGCGCGCAGGCCACGATTGCCGCGGTGCTGCACTACGTGGCTACGCGGGGCGCAAGCACCCCACCCGCCCCACCCGAGCCAGTAGGCTGCTGCGGCCGGGGCTGCGAAGGCTGCGTCTGGCTGGGCTGGTTCGGGGCGCTGGAGCGCTGGCGCAGCAACGCCCTGCAAGCCTGTGGGGCAGAAAAAACCGCCTTTTTGCCTAAAATATGAATCAAATATGCCTCTAGCCAGCGTATTTATTAAATAGTTAGCTACAAAATAAGTAGCGCACGGAAGTCGTTGACATTGGTGTGGGTGGGGCCGGTCACCACCAGATCATTGAGCGCAGTGAAAAAACCATAGGCGTCGTTGCGGTCCAGGAACGCGGTGGTCTTCAGGCCCTTGGCCAGCGCGCGCTCCAGCGTGTCGGGCGCCACAAAAGCGCCGGCGTTGTCTTCCACGCCGTCGATGCCGTCGGTGTCGGCCGCCAGCGCATACACCCCCTGCTGGCCCTGCAGTGCCTGCGCCAGGCCCAGACAGAATTCGCCGGCGCGACCGCCGCGTCCCGCCAATCCACCGGTGGGCACTGGCCTGAGCGTGACGGTGGTTTCGCCGCCGCTGAGCAACACACACGGTGTGCTGAACGGCTGCCCTTTGTTTGCCACTGCCCGGGCCAGCGCCGCATGCACCTTGGCCACCTCGCGCGATTCGCCCTCGATCTCGTCGCTCAGGATGTAGGCCTCGATGCCGGCCCGGCGCGCTGCCTGTGCTGCGGCTTCGAGCGACTGCTGCGGCGTGGCCACCAGGTACACCCGCTGCCCCTCGAACACCGCATCGCCCGGCTTGGGGGTTTCCAGCGCGCTGCAGCGCAGGGCAAGGTCGACCGACGCCGGCAGCTCAATGCGGTAGCGCTCCAGGATGGCCAGCGCATCGGCGCAGGTGGTGGGGTCGGGCACGGTGGGGCCGCTGGCAATGGTGGCCGGGTCGTCGCCGGGCACGTCGCTGATGGCCAGCGTCAACAGGTGGGCCGGGGCGCAGGCTGCCGCCAACCGGCCACCCTTGATGCGCGAGAGGTGTTTGCGCACGCAGTTCATCTCGCCAATGTGGGCGCCGCTGGCCAGCAGTTGCTGGTTGATGCGCTGCTTGTCGGCCAGCGCCAGCCCATCGGCCGGCAGGGTGAGCAGGGCCGAGCCACCGCCGGAGATCAGGCAGACCACCAGGTCGTCACCTGTAAGCCCTTGCGTGAGTTGCAGCATGCGTTCAGCGGCCGCCAGACCTGCGGCGTCGGGCACCGGGTGCGCTGCTTCCACCACCTCGATGCGCTGCGGCAGGTCGGCCGGCCGCTCGGGCACATGGCCGTAGCGGGTGACGACCAGGCCGGAAAGGGGCGCGTCAGGGGGCCAGAGTGCCTCGAAGGCCTGGGCCATGGCGCCGCCGGCCTTACCCGCCCCCACCACCAGCGTACGGCCGGGCGGCGGCGTGGGCAGAAAACCGGCCAGGGTGTGCTGCGGCTGCGCCCGCTGCACCGCCACGCCAAACAAATACTGTAGAAAAGCGCGCGGCGCGGTGTGCGGATCGGGCGCCGGGGTGTGGTCGGAAAATGGGGGCATCGCGGAATTGTCACTGGTGCCGATGTTGGTAACAAGCCGGTACTTGCCCATGGCGCGCCACTTTGGGTCCAATAGCACTTTCCGCTTTGCACCCGCGCCATGACATTCGCTTTCCACCCTACCCGCCTCTCTACCCGCCGCCAATGGCTGCAACATTCCGCTGGCTGGCTGGGCGCACCGGCGCTGCTGGGCCTGGCCGGCTGCGCCAGCGCACCGGTGTTTGAGGCACCGCCGGCATCGGTGGTTATTGCGCCGCTGAAGGCGGGGCAGCAACTGCGCTTCAACGTTACCAATCTGTACAACGGCCTGTCGGTAGGCACCGCCAGCTACACCGCCGAGGCGGCGTCGGCCAACGGCAGCCAGCGCATTGCGGTGAGCCTGCCGTCGTCGTACGTGGCGCTGCAGGACGGCAGCACACAACGCAGCGGCGTGCTGCTGATGACCGACCGCTTTCATGCCAGCGAAGAGCTGTTTTTTGACGAACCCTACCGGTTTGACCGGCCCGACCGTCTGCTGCCCGATCAGCTTGCGCTGGGCGCCGGCGCGGTGCTGGAGAACAGCTACGTGCGCAGTGGTGCCCACCGCAGCCTGCGCTGGGCCACCCGTGTCAGCGGCGAAGGCTGGGAACGCATTACCGTACCGGCCGGCACGTTTCTGAGCTTGCGGGTGCAGCGCAGCATCTGGTTTGACCACCCCGACCTGGGCTGGCGCCGCAACAACATGCGCAGCGACACGCTGTGGTTTGCGCCCACGCTGGGTTTCTGGGTGCGCCGTGAATGGACCGGCGAATACCTGGTGCCCGATGTGCGGCGCGATTTGCGCAAAGAAGACTGGGTGCGTTTCGAGCTCGTTTGAGCATCGGCGACCACTACACTGGGGCCATGCCCTGGCACGCCCAACTCGCACTGGATTACGAACTGCAGGCCGGCCGCAGCGTGGCGCGTTTTCTGCACGAGGGGCCGCTACGTATTCTGCACAGCCTTTACCCCGAAGGCGACGCGGTTTGCCACAACGTGCTGGTCCATCCGCCGGGCGGGCTGGTGGGCGGCGACACGCTGGACATCAACATCACGGTGAAAGCCGGTGCCCATGGGCTGGTCACCACGCCAGGCGCGACCCGCTTTTATAGATCCCTGGGCGCAGCGGCCGTGCAGAACACCCGCATACAGCTAGACGCCGACGCACGCTTTGAATGGCTGCCGCTGGAGGCGATTTGCTACAGCGGCTGCATTGCCGAGAACAAACTCCGTCTGAACCTGGCGCCGGGCGCCGAATGCCTGGGCTGGGACATCACCGCGCTCGGCCTGCCGCAGGCCGACCTGCCGTTTGCCGAGGGCAGCCTGCTGCAGCACATCGAGGCGCCGGGCCTGTGGCTGGAGCGCGGCCATATTCGCGCCACCGATGCCCGGCTGCTGCACAGCCCGCTGGGGCTGGCCGGCCAGCACTGCATGGCCACGCTGTTTTGGGTGGCCGGCAGCAAGCTGGCACGGGCGCGCCGACAGGCCGCGCTGGATGTGGCGCGGGAGGTCATATGTGGCCACGCACTCAAAACCACCGCTGGCGCCACCAGCCCCAACGAGCAGGTGGTGGTGGTGCGGGTGCTCTCGCCAATGGTCGAGCCAGCCAGCGCCCTGCTGCGCCAGGTCTGGCTGGCGTGGCGCCAGCACTTCTGGAACATCACCGGCCCGGGGCCCCGTATCTGGGCCATGTAGCACTACGCTTCTGAGCGCATTACGGCGATGTCCTACAGCCGCGCAGGTTGTCTGCCGCATGCCGGCAGCGGCGCTGGCCGGCATGTCTTGCGCAGCGCCGTTCCTACACTGAGGTCATTCGCTCACAGGAGTTTGACCATGATTCAATTTTTCAATTCGACGCCCCGCAGCAACGCTGTCTGTTTTGCCATTGGCGCCTTGCTGGCCACCGCTGCCGCTACTGCGCAAGTAGTGTCTGGCACCACCGGCATTGACGCCACCGGCAACACCCAGAGCGAGCGCGTTGCCTGCACAACCGGCATGACGCAGCAAGACCGCGATACCTGCCTGAAAGAGGCCAACAACGCTGCCGCCGACAAACGCGCTGGCAAGCTCAATAACAACGGTGGCGATTTCAGTGCCAACGCGCTGGCCCGCTGCGAAATTCTGAGCGGCGCAGACAAAATCGCCTGCCAGTCCCGCGTAGTGGGCTATGGCAAGGCCGACGGCAGTGTGGCCGGCGGCGGTGTCATCAAATCCACCGAAACGGTGGTCGTGCCTGCCGGCGTGCCGGTGGTAACGGTGGAAAAACAAACCACCAACGGCCCATTGCTGGTGATTCCCGCACCACGATAAGAGGCAGAGAAGTTAAAGCCTGCAAGGCCGCCGGGCGTGTGACGAACACGCTGGATGGTTGGTGCAGCAAGGGGCCCGGTTTTTAGACAACCGGGTCTCTTTTCTTTTGTGGAGCGGGTTCAGATGGCGACGAGTTGGCGTACGCCCTTGGCCTGCATGTCCTTGCCCGCACCGCGTGCAATGAACTCGCCGCGCTCCATCACCAGGTAGTCGTCGGCCAGCTCCTCGGCGAAATCGTAGTACTGCTCCACCAGCAGAATCGCCATCTCGCCCCGGTCAGCCAGCATGCGGATAACGCGGCCGATGTCCTTGATGATGCTGGGTTGTATGCCTTCGGTCGGCTCGTCCAGAATCAGCAGCTTGGGGCCAGCCGCCAATGCCCGTGCGATGGCGAGCTGCTGTTGCTGCCCGCCCGACAGATCCCCGCCGCGCCGGTTCAGCATTTGTTTGAGCACCGGGAACAGCTCGTACAGCTCGGCGGGAATCGGGGTGCCGGCCTTTTTGTAGGCCAACCCCATCTTCAGGTTTTCTTCTACCGTGAGCCGCGCAAAAATCTCGCGGCCCTGCGGCACAAAACCGACGCCGGCACGGGCGCGTTCGTAGGGTGTTTTGGTATGGATGGGTTGGCTGTTGAATTCGATGCTGCCGGTCTTGATGGGGACCAGACCCATCAGACTTTTGAGCAGCGTGGTTTTGCCTACGCCGTTTCTTCC
>JAZKCX010000215.1:0-12564 GCA_040387875.1 Pseudomonadota bacterium
TGGTGGAGCTGGGGGGATTTGAACCCCCGTCCGCAAGCCTTCTTCGAGCAGATCTACATGTTTAGCGGTCTGATTTAAGTCTCGCCACCGGGATCGCGCAGTCGCACGCTATCCAGGACGCCAGTACCCTATTGTCTCGCCCCGAACCAAGGTACCCGGTCCAGTGCCAGCCGATGTGAATAACCTTACAGCCGGGAGCAGTCAACTTGCGTCAACCACCCCTTGCCCAGCCCATCGGCCTGCTGTTGTAAGGCTCACTGGTTATTAAGCAGCGAGTGCGAAACGTTCGTCGTTTGCAGTTAGTTTGTTTGAATCTGTTTTACGAGCGCATTCAGCTCGACATGCACCACAGCGATTCCGTACCCACGTCGAAACCAGTGCAGCCCCAGCATTCTATTTTAGGCGCTTATCAGGAGTTGCAAGAGCGCAAGGGGCGAATTGATTTCGGCGTCGGCCCCCCACTGCGCGGTGTCCAGCGTGGCGCCCAGGTAGCCATAGGTGGCGGCCACGGTGGCCATGCCGGCGGCGCGTCCAGCCACGATGTCGCGTTCGTCGTCACCCACGTACACACACTTCGCCGGGTCTACGCCCATGCGGCGGGCAGCCTCGAAGAGGGGTTCCGGGTGCGGCTTGGCATGGGGTGTGGTGTCGCCGCTCACAATCGTCTGCGCGCTGGCAAACAGCGGCATGGCACGCGTCAGCGGCACGGTGAAGCGCGCCGCCTTGTTGGTGACCACGCCCCAGGGCGTGGCGCGCTGGGCAAGTTGTGCCAGCATATCGACCACCCCATCAAAGGCGTGGGTGCGCTGGGTGAGACAGTGATCGTAGTTGGCCAGAAATTCGTCGCGCAGCGCAATGAAGTTGGCATGTTCAGGCCCTATGCCAAAAGCCACACCGACCATGCCGCGTGCACCGGCGCCCGCCATGGGACGGTAGTTTTCATAGGGCAACGACGGAAGGCCCCGGTCGGTTCGCATTTGGTCGGCTGCGGCAGCCAGGTCGGGCGCGCTGTCGACCAAGGTGCCGTCCAGGTCGAACAGCACGGCCTGCACGCCTTTGAAAAGCGCACTCATGCCCGGCGGGTGGCGATGAGGTAGTTGACGCTGCTGTCGCCGTCCAGCCAGTAGCGCTGGGTTAGCGGGTTGTACTGCAGGCCACGCGTGTCGCTGACCGACAGGTTCGCGGTGCGGCAGTGCCGTGCCAGCTCGCTGGGGCGGATGAATTTCTGGTATTCGTGGGTCCCGCGTGGCAGCATGTTCAGCACATATTCCGCGCCGACGATGGCCAGCAGGAAGGCCTTGGGATTGCGGTTGATGGTGGAGAAAAACACCCAGCCGCCGGGCTTGACCAAGGTAGCGCAGGCCAACACCACGCTGGCCGGGTCGGGCACATGCTCCAGCATTTCCATGCAGGTCACCACGTCGAAACTGGCAGGTTCTTCCGCAGCCAAGGCTTCGGCGCTGATTTCGCGGTAGCGCACATTCGGCGTCTGTGCTTCCAGCGCGTGGAGCTGCGCAACCCGCAGGGCTTTGGTGGCGAGGTCGATGCCCAGTACCTCTGCGCCTTGCCGGGCCATGGAATCGGACAGGATGCCACCGCCACAGCCGATATCGACCACGCGTTTGTCTTTTAGCGGAATGTGCGACTGTATCCAGTCCAGCCGCAGCGGGTTGATCTGGTGCAGCGGCTTGAACTCGCTGTTGGTGTCCCACCAGCGGTGGGCCAGGTCGGAGAATTTGGCCAGTTCGGCCGGGTCGGCATTGATGGAACTCATGCACTGATTATCCTGCGCGCCGGCACAGCAGCAGGCACAGGCTAGAAGTCACCCCCGCCCGAAGCGAGGCTTTCAAACTTGGTGATAGGTTTCAGGAAGGCCAGCTTGGTGGTGCCGGTGGGGCCGTTGCGCTGCTTGCTGATGATGACCTCGGCAATGCCGGGCTCCTTGCTGTCCTTGTTGTAGTAGTCGTCGCGGTAGATGAACATGATGACGTCGGCATCCTGCTCAATCGCACCGGACTCTCGCAGGTCGCTCATCATCGGCCGCTTGTCGGTGCGCGATTCCACGCCGCGGCTGAGCTGCGACAGTGCAATCACCGGGCACTGCAACTCCTTGGCAAGCATCTTCAGACCGCGCGAGATTTCGCCCACGGCCGTAGCCCGGTTCTCGTCGTTCATGCTGCTGGAAACGCTCATCAGTTGCAGGTAATCCACCACGATCAATCCGAGCTTGCCGCACTGCCGGGCCAGCCGGCGGGCATTGGCGCGCAGCTCGCTGACGGTCAGGCCCGGCGTCTCGTCAATATGCAGCGACACATCGCGCAGTTTTTCAATGGTCTCTGACAGGCGCGACCATTCTTCGTCGGTCAGTTTGCCGGTGCGCAGGTGGCTCTGGTCGATGCGGCCAATCGAGCCCACCACCCGCACCGCGAGTTGGGATGCGCCCATTTCCATCGAGAACACCGCTACCGGCAGCCCCTCGTGCAAGGCCACATGCTCGGCGATGTTGATGGCCAGCGCGGTTTTACCCATAGACGGCCGGGCGGCCAGGATCACCAGATCGCCGGCCTGAAAGCCCGAGGTCATGCGGTCGAGGTCGTAAAAGCCGGTGGGTACGCCGGTAATGTCGTTCGGGTTCTCGGCCATTTCCTGCACGCGGTCAAGCAGCTCGACCACCAGCTTGTCCATGCCCTGAAAACCCTCCTTGTTGCGCGAGCCTTCTTCGCCAATATGAAAGATTTTCTGCTCGGCTTCGTCCAGGATTTTGTCGACGGCTTTGCCCTGCGGGTTAAAGGCGCTGGTGGCAATTTCGTCGCTGGCACTGACCAGCTTGCGCAGGATGGAGCGCTCTCGCACGATCTCGGCATAACGCCGAATGTTGCTGGCGCTGGGCACGTACTGGGCCAGCGAATTGAGGTAAGCCAGGCCGCCCACTTCGTCGGCCTTGCCCTGGTTCTGCAGGTGCTCAAACACGGTGATCACATCGGCCGGCTTGCTGGCATTGATCAGCGCGCCAATGGAGCCGTATATCAGCTTGTGTTCGAAGCGGTAGAAGTTGGTCTCGGTCAGCAGGTCGGCAACCCGGTCCCAGGCGGCGTTGTCCAGCAACAGCCCGCCCAGCACGCTGGACTCGGCCTCGATCGAATGCGGCGGAATGCGCAACTGGGCCACCTGCCGATCGGCGGGAAACCCGTCGTCAATGCCTGAAAAAACTGCGGACATGCTGCTCCTGGGGAATCGGCCATGCTAACGGACTGCCTGTGTGCAGTCACCGGATAACCGTGTGGATAACTGGTGGGTAGCGTGTGGTTTTGTATGTACAAAACCCGCGCACCAAAAACAAAAGCCGCCCGAAGGCGGCCTTTGCTGGAAACGCGGGAATCAGGCGGTTTCGCCGTAGACGGTGACGGTGATGTCCACCACCACGTCGGTGTGCAGCGCCACACTCACGGTGCTGTCGCTGACGATCTTGATCGGGCCGTTGGGCATGCGGATTTGCGACTTCGCAACTTTGAAGCCTTGTTTGGTCACTTCTTCAGCGATGTCGGCATTGGTCACCGAGCCAAACAAACGGCCATCCACGCCAGCTTTTTGCGTGAGCTTGATCGTGCTGCCGCCGAGCTTTTCGCCCTGCGCCTGGGCTGCAGCCAGCTTGCCGGCCGCCACTTTTTCAAGTTCGGCGCGCTTGACTTCAAATTCCTTGATGGCGCTGTCGGTAGCGCGGCGGGCGCGGCCCTGGGGAATCAGGAAGTTGCGGGCGTAGCCGTCTTTGACCTTGACGATCTCGCCCAGGTTGCCGAGGTTCACGACTTTGTCGAGCAGAATGATTTGCATGGTCGTGCTCCTTAGATGCGGTGGTGGTCGCTGTACGGCACCATCGCCAGAAAGCGTGCACGCTTGATTGCGGTGTTCAGCTGGCGCTGGTAAATGGCGCGGGTGCCGGTGAGGCGGGCCGGGATGATTTTGCCGTTTTCGGCGATGAAGTCGCGCAGTGTGTCCGCGTCCTTGTAGTCGATTTCTTCGACGTGGGCGACGGTGAAGCGGCAAAAGCGCTTGCGCTTGAACAGCAGCGACTGGGTATTGCGCTTGGGACGCTTGTCTTTATTGAAACGTTTTGGTCCGGGCATGGTGGACTCCTGAAATTAAATCGGTTGAAACTCTTGAAGCTGCAAGACCGGGTGTTTGCCGTTCAGCGGGGTGGCCAGAAAGCCTTCAAACCGCCATGAACTGCCTACCGGTTGAACCGCCAGTCGCTCGGCCAGTGCACCAAAACCTGTGGCTCTGATGACCAGCTTGACCTGCCTCGTCTGGTTGTTCTGCCGGATTTCCGATGCATGTTCCAGCATCAGATCCAGCGCGGGCAACCCGGCGGGGGTGTATCGCAGCGCTTTTTGCTCTACGACACAGGCGGTCAGCACGACCTGGTTCATGCCTTGCGGCACGTCTTTGTCAGTTGTTGGCGTATTCGGCCTGCTGTGCCTTGCGCGCTTCTTCGCGCTCCACCGTCTTCATCATGACGGACGGGCCGGTGTCGGCCTTTTTGCGCAGCACGGTGAGGTGGCGCAGCACGGCATCGTTGAACTTGAACGCGTGTTCGAGTTCCAGCATCACGGCCTGTTCGGCTTCGATGTTGATGCACAGGTAGTGCGCCTTGCTGAGCTTGTTGATCTGGTAGGCCAGCTGGCGGCGGCCCCAGTCTTCCACGCGGTGGACCTTGCCACCGCCTGCGGTGATCATGCCCTTGTAGCGCTCGAGCATGGCCGAGACTTGTTCGCTCTGGTCCGGATGGATCAAGAGCACGATTTCATAATGACGCATAGACTCTCCTTGAGGGTTAAGAGCCACCCACTGCGTCGGTAGTGGTGTGGCAAGGACAACCCAGCATTATAGGCCTATTCGATGGGGTGCATCCGGGCCAACGCCGAGGTGGAGGTTAGAAGGCTCACCAGCCAGGTGACAAAAATGCCTGCCGGCACCCCAAAAACCCCGGCCGAGATGGGCTGGATGCCCATCCACAGGCCCGAACCCTCCAGGCCCAGTTGCGCCCGCACAGCAGGAATGTTCACCACCATGTAGTACGTCGTCAGGCCCAGGCCGGCCAGCATGCCGGCTATCGCCCCGGCGGCATTGGTACGGCCCCAGAAAATGCCCAGCACCAAGGCGGGCACAAAACCCGCCGCCGCCAGCGAGAACGACGACGACACCAGGTACAAAATGCCGGCCGGCTTTTGCGCCGCCACATAGGCGGCCGCCAGCGCCACCAGCAACAGAATGAATTTGGACAACATCACCCGCCGCAGCGCACCGGCCTGCGGATTCACGGCACGGAAATAAATGTCGTGCGACAGCGCATTGCCAATGGTCAGCAGCAGGCCATCGGCAGTAGACAGCGCCGCTGCCAGCCCGCCGGCAGCCACCAGGCCCGACACCACATACGGCAAGCCGCCCAGTTCGGCCGAAGCCAGCATGACAATGTCGGCGCCCAGCCGCAATTCCCCGAGCTGCAGCACCCGGTCGCCGTTCACGTCGGCTACCGCCAGCAGGGTGGAATCGACCTTGGCCCACTGGTTCAGCCACTGCGGCAGGTTGTCGAAACTGCTGCCCACCAGGTTTTGCAGCACCTCGAACTTCACCATCACCGCCAGCGCCGGCGCGCTGACGTACAGCAGACCGATAAACACCATGGACCAGGCCACCGACGAGCGCGCCTCGGCCACGGTGGTGGTGGTGTAAAAACGCGTCAGCAAATGCGGCAGCCCGGCCGTGCCGACCATCAGGCAAAACACCAGCGCCAGAAAATTGAGCCGGGAGCTGTTGAACGTTTCGCGCTCCTGGGCGCTGCCTTCGGGGTTGCCCGCAAAGGCCTGCGCATGCGGCGGCATGCCGGCCAGTGGTTTGGCGCGCGCCAGGTTTTCCTGCATTGCGCGGGTCCATTTTTCGCGGGCCGAGCGCACATCGCGTGGTAGCGTGGCGAGTTCGCGGTTGAGCGCAAAAATCTCCAGCGGGTCGGCTGACTGCGCATTCAGGGCCTGTTGCCGGCGCAGCAATTGCCGGCGCTCCTTGTCCAGCGCACCCTCCACATCGCGCAGCTTGAGTTCGTACGCCTGGGCCCGCCGCAGGTACTCGGCAATCACCGCCTGCTCTTGAGGGGAGTCCACCAGCTTGCGCTCCAGCGCGCTGATTTTTTCGATCTGCTGGCCATAGACCAGCGGCGCCAGCGGGTTGCCCAGCTGCTTGTAGGCAATCCATGAAACCGGGATCAAAAACGCCAGCATCAAAATCAGGTACTGCACCACCTGCGTCCAGGTGACCGCCCGCATGCCGCCCAGAAATGAGCAGACCAGCACCCCGCCCAAGCCCAGCAGAATGCCAATTTCAAAACGCACACCGGTCAACCACGAGGTGATGAGCCCTACGCCGTAGATCTGCGCCACCAGGTACATAAAGGAGCACAGCACCGCCGACCCTGCAGCAATCAGGCGTGGCCAGCGGCCACCAAAACGCTGGCCAAAAAAATCGGGCACGGTGTACAGGTCCATGCGCCGCAGATAGGGTGCTACCAGCAGCGCCACCAGACAAAAGCCGCCGGTCCAGCCCAGGATGTAGGCCAGCCCGCCAGGTTGCTCGGGCGTGCCGCTAAAGCCCTGCAGGTACAGACCGCCAGCCAGGCTGATGAACGAGGCGGCACTCATCCAGTCGGCGGCTGTGGCCATGCCGTTGTAGATCGCGGGCACGCGCCGGCCTGCTACGTAGTATTCGGCCGGGTCCGTGGTGCGGTTGTAAATGCCTATGGCCGCGTACAAGCCAATGGTGGCAAACAGAAAAATCGCGCCCAGCCATTGGCGCGAAAGGCCGGCCCACTCGGCCAGTGCCATGGCCAGCAAAAACGCCAGGAGGCCCGCCACATAAACGCCAAACATCCGGTGTAGCCGCCGCTCAAACCGCGCCTGCAATTGCGCATTGGCCGCATCGAGACCAAGCTCGTTGCGGTTGGCAACCCAGGCATTGAGCACCACGATAAGCACAAAAAACACCAGGGCGCCCTGCGCCACAAACCAGAAGCTCACCGGCCAGCCACCCACCACCCAGGTCATGTCGCGGGCAAAAAACGGCAGACCCAGCGACAACAGCGCCCACAGCGCCAGCAGGCCCAGCTTGAACTGCCCGCTGCTGCGGGCCAGGCGGTCGGCAAGCCGGGTAAGAGGGTTGCCGGAAGCGCCCATGGTGTCCGTCAGGCCAAGCGCGGCAAGATCAGGCGCCGGCGGCCAGCCGCTGCCAGGTGGCAATCACTGAATCCGGGTTCAGCGAAATCGACGCAATGCCCAACCCCGCCAGCCACAGCGCAAAGTCCGGGTGGTCGCTGGGCCCCTGCCCGCAGATGCCGACGTATTTGCCCTGGGCCTGGCAGGCGGCAATCGCCTTGGCCAGCAAGGCTTTGACGGCGGGGTCGCGCTCATCGAAGTCTTGTGCCAGCAGCTCCAGACCCGAGTCGCGGTCCAGGCCCAGCGTGAGCTGGGTCAGGTCGTTCGAGCCAATCGAGAAACCATCGAAGTACTGCAAAAACTCGTCGGCCAGAATCGCGTTGCTCGGCACTTCGCACATCATGATGATCTTCAGGCCCCCTTCCCCGCGTTTCAGGCCGTGCTGCGCCAGCAGTTGGGTGACCTTGTCGGCCTGGCCCAGCGTACGCACAAACGGCACCATCACCTGCACATTGGTCAGGCCCATGTCTTCGCGCACGCGTTTCAGCGCCTGGCATTCCATTGCAAAGGCTTCGCCAAAATCGGCACTCAGGTAACGCGCCGCGCCGCGGAAACCCAGCATGGGATTTTCTTCGTCGGGCTCGTAGCGCGAACCCCCGATGAGTTTGCGGTACTCGTTACTCTTGAAATCACTCAGCCGCACGATCACCGGCTTGGGCCAGAAGGCCGCCGCAATGGTGGCCACGCCTTCGCTGACCTTGTCGACATAAAACGCCCGTGGCGAGGCATGGCCGCGCGCCACCGACTCCACGGCCTTCTTCAGATCGGCATCGACGTTCGGATAGTCGAGGATGGCCTTGGGGTGCACACCGATGTTGTTGTTGATGATGAATTCCAGCCGCGCCAGCCCCACGCCTTCGTTAGGCAACTGGCAGAAATCAAACGCCAGCTGCGGGTTGCCGACGTTCATCATGATTTTGGTCTGGATCGGCGGCATCTCGCCGCGCTGGACTTCGGTAATCTCGGTCTCCAGCAGGCCGTCGTAGATGAAGCCGGTGTCGCCCTCGGCGCAGCTCACCGTCACCAGCGTACCGTCTTTCAAAAGCTCGGTCGCGTCGCCGCAGCCCACCACTGCCGGAATGCCCAGCTCGCGCGCAATGATGGCGGCATGGCAGGTGCGGCCACCGCGGTTGGTGACGATGGCGCTGGCGCGCTTCATCACCGGTTCCCAGTTCGGGTCGGTCATGTCGGTCACCAACACGTCGCCGGCCTGGACCTGGTCCATCTCGCTGATGCTGTGCACCAGCCGCACCGGGCCGGTACCAATTTTCTGGCCAATGGCGCGGCCTTCGGCCAGCACCGTGCCCTTGCCCACCAGCTTGTAGCGCTGCTCCGGCATGCCCTTGCTCTGGCTTTTGACGGTTTCGGGCCGGGCCTGCAGGATGTAGAGCAGGCCGTCAGTGCCGTCCTTGCCCCATTCAATATCCATCGGACGGCCGTAGTGTTGCTCGATCACCAGCGCGTAGCGAGCGAGCTGCTCTACGTCGGCATCGGTCAGGGAATAGCGGTTGCGCTGCTCGGTGGGGACCTCGGTAGTTTTTACCAGTTTGCCGGTGGCGGCTTTTTCGGCGGGCGTAGAAAACTCCATCTGCAACAGCTTGGACCCCAGATTGCGGCGGATCACCGCGCGTTTGCCTGCCGCCAGCATGGGCTTGTGCACATAGAACTCGTCGGGGTTCACTGCGCCCTGCACCACCGTTTCGCCCAGACCGTAGCTGGAGGTAATGAAGACCACGTCCTCAAAGCCGCTCTCGGTATCGATGGTGAACATCACGCCGGCCGCGCCCAGGTCCGAGCGCACCATGCGCTGCACGCCGGCGGACAGCGCCACGTCGGCATGGGCAAAGCCCTTGTGCACCCGGTAACTGATGGCGCGGTCGTTGTAGAGGCTGGCAAACACCTCTTTCATCTTGTGCAGCACGTCGTTGATGCCGACCACGTTCAGAAAGGTTTCCTGCTGGCCGGCAAACGATGCATCAGGCAGGTCTTCGGCTGTGGCCGACGAGCGCACCGCAAAACTGGCCTGCGGGTTGCCGGCACTCAGCGTGGCAAAGGCCGTGGTGATGGCTTGCTGCAGATCGGCCGGGAAAGGCTGGGCCTCGACCATCGCGCGAATCTCGGCGCCGGCGGCGGCGAGTGCCCGCACGTCATCGGTGTCCAGCGCATCGAGCCGGGCGTTGATGCGCGCGGTCAGGCCGTCATGCGCCAGAAACTGGCGGAAGGCATGGGCGGTGGTAGCAAAGCCGGTGGGCACGCGAACGCCGTCGGGCAGTTGCGAGATCATCTCGCCCAGGCTGGCATTCTTGCCGCCCACTACCTCCACATCGTCCATCCTCAGTTGTTCAAACGGAACCACCAAAGCGGTGGCCTCAAAGCGTTGCGACATAGTGAAACTCCAGAAGTAAAAACCGGTGTACGCCGCAGGCAATAACGCTGGGCGGGGCGCAGGCAAGCCGCAAGACCTTGTTGTTGTTCGAGGGGGTCGGTGCTGTGCATGGGAATGGGGTGTTGAAACCATTTTAGGCCTGCCGCAGCGCGCGGCCAGTGCCGCGTTGCACAAACTACACTCGCCCCACCCTGTACGACCGCCTGGATACCACCATGCCCAACCGCACCGTTTTTTTCATCTCCGACGGCACCGGCATTACCGCCGAGACCTTTGGCAACGCCATCCTGGCGCAGTTCGAGATGAAGTGGCGCCATGTGCGGCTGCCCTTCATCGACACCGCCGACAAGGCCCACCAGGCGGTGCGGCAGATCAACCACACGGCGCTGGTCGAGGGCAACAAACCGATTGTGTTCACCACCCTGGTCAATGCCGAAATCTCCAAGGTGATTCTGGACGGCTGCCAGGGCATGTTGCTGGACATGTTCTCCACCTTTGTGCGGCCGCTGGAAACCGAGCTGGGCCTGACCTCCAACCACCGCATCGGCCGCTTCAGCGACGTGAGCAAAAGCAAGGAGTACCACGACCGCATTGAGGCCATCAACTTCAGCCTGGCACACGACGACGGCCAGTCCAACCGCGACCTGGAGATGGCTGATGTGATTCTGGTCGGCGTGAGCCGCAGCGGCAAAACGCCCACCTCGCTGTATCTGGCCATGCAGTACGGCCTGAAAGCCGCCAACTACCCCTTGATTCCCGAAGACTTTGAGCGGCGACAGTTGCCGCCGGCGCTGGTGCCGCACCTGAAAAAAATCTTTGGCCTCACCATCCTGCCCGAGCGGCTGAGCGAAATCCGCAACGAGCGCCGGCCCAACTCGCGCTATGCCAGCCTGGAGAGCTGCCGCCACGAGGTGGCCGAAGCGGAATCGATGATGCGGCGCTCCGGCATCCGCTGGCTTTCCACCACCACCAAATCGATTGAAGAGATCGCCACCACCATCCTGCAGGAGATTCGGCCGGAGCGGCTGGTCTACTGAACGCTACTTTTTAAATAGCAAACTAATGAATAGCCACGCCGGCTAATTGCCAATTTCATTATAAATTTGCGGTTTTGGGGCCTTTTTTTGGCCTCCGCAGGCCCGTTTGGCGCTTTCATCCACTTCGCCGCGTTGAGAATCATTCTCACTAGAATGCCGGCCATGCCTGCCGCTTTTCCGCCCCTGCCCACCAGCCTGCAGCAATGCAGCACCGCCGACTGGCCCGCCGTGCTGGCCGCCGAACCGCGCCAGGCCGCGTTGTGGCTGCGGGCTGCGGCCGACCTGGGCCACAGCGAGGCACAGGCGGTGCTGGGCCAGTGGCTGCTGGACGGCCGTGGCATGGCGCCCCACCCCACCCAGGCGCTGGAATGTTTCATCAAGGCCGCGCGCCTGGGCCACCCCATGGGCATGAACATGGCCGGGCGCTGCTGCGAAATGGGCTGGGGCACCCGCCAGAATTTTGAGACTGCCGCCCACTGGTACCGCCAGGCGGCCCACAAGGGCCTGGACGCCGGCATGTACAACTTCGCCAACCTGCTCGCCGCCGGCAAGGGCTTGGCGCAAGACCATGCCAACGCCCTGGCCTGGTACCGCAAGGCGGCTGACCTGGGCTATGCCAAAGCCATGACCAAAATTGGCAAGTACTACGAAGACGGTTTGCTGGTGGAAAAAGACCTGGACGCCGCTTTCTTTTGCTACCGCGAAGGCGCCGAGGGCGGCGATTTTCGCGGCCAGTTCTGCTACGCCGGCATGCTGGCTGCGCGCGGCAATACCGCCGAGGCCCTGGTCTGGCTGCAAAAAGTGCCACGCACCGCCACCCCTGCCTACCTGGCGCTGGTGGGCCAGTCCCTGCGCGATTCGCCGCACCCGGAATTCCGCCAGATGGGCGCCCGGATGCTGCCAACAAACAAGCCTGAGCCGAAGGGCTCGCGTTTTGTTGTAAATCCGCAGCATCCATAAAAATACTAATGAGATAGATTCGCATTTGCTATACCATCGGCGCCTGAACAGTACAGGCAAGCCAAACTACCGCGTCCGCAACGGCGCACCAGCCAGCCTCTGACAACAACCGCACCAGCAATGGTTTGTGATTTTTGGAGGTCCCTTTGGCTCACACCCCCCGTATTGCCAATCTTGGCAAAAAAGCGCGCCGCAACGGCGCACATTCCGCATCCAACCTCCCATCGGCGCATTTTCGGCCGGCCCTGCTGCCCCTGGCAGCGCTGATGCTGGCTGCATCGGCCTCTGGCTGGGCCGAAGAAACGCCCGCTGCGGCAGAAGAAGCGGCACCTGCGGCCGACAGCCAGCGCGCTGCCGCCGAGCCGCCGGTCATCGTGGCGCAGATGCGTCCCAACACCAACAGCCCGGCTGAAGACCGCAGCCTGAAACAGGTCGTCGTGACCGAAAAACGCGAAGAAGAGCGCGGCAAGGATTCCACCCGCGTAACCACCACCACCATTGGCAAGGGCAAGCAGCAACTGCGCGACATTCCTCAGTCCATTACCGTGGTGACCGAAAAGCTCATCAACGACCGCAACCTCGACACGGTGAAAGACGCGCTGCGCCAGACCTCGGGCGTGACTTTTCTGGCAGCCGAAGGCGGCGAGGAAGACATCCGTTTGCGCGGCTTCTCGCTGGCCGGCACCGGCGACATTTTTCTGGACGGCATCCGCGACCCCGCGTTCTACGACCGCGACACCTTCAACCTGGACCGCCTGGAAGTGCTGCGGGGCTCGGCATCGCTGCTGTTTGGCCGAGGCTCCACCGGCGGTGCGGTGAACCAGGTCAGCAAAATTCCCCGCGCCATTACCGAGCACGAAGTCACCACCACGCTGGGCAGCCACGACTACCGCCGCATTGTGGGCGACTTCAACATCAACAC
>JAZKCX010000216.1:0-7111 GCA_040387875.1 Pseudomonadota bacterium
GGCCGGGGCAGTCCACGTGGGCGTAGTGGCGGTTGGCCGTTTCGTATTCCACGTGGGCGGTGTTGATGGTAATTCCGCGGGCTTTTTCTTCCGGGGCTGCATCAATCTGGTCATAGGCCTTGGCCTGGCCGCCGAACTTGGCTGCCAGCACGGTGGTGATGGCCGCGGTCAAGGTGGTCTTGCCGTGGTCAACGTGACCAATCGTGCCAACGTTGACGTGCGGCTTGGTGCGCGAGAACTTTTCTTTTCCCATTTTTCAAATCTCCAGCTGGAATACGAAAAAACAAAGAAGCCATGAATGGCGGCACGCATTGCTCTAGCGACACGCACCACCTGAAAACCGTGGTGCCCATGGCGGGAATCGGACCCGCGACCTCTCCCTTACCAAGGGAGTGCTCTACCACTGAGCCACATGGGCAAATCCATTACCTAACCCAATCAGACATGGAGCGGGAGACGGGAATCGAACCCGTATCATTAGCTTGGAAGGCTAAGGTTCTACCACTAAACTACTCCCGCATCGCCCGCGCTTTGACAGCGCGACATCGATGCCCGGAAACCCTCTCCGAACGTCTGTCTCCAAACACTCTTTACCTGATTGCCTGCTGGTGGAGGAGGCTGGATTCGAACCAGCGTAGGCGTAAGCCAACAGATTTACAGTCTGCCCCCTTTAGCCACTCGGGCACCCCTCCTCAGCGAACCTCGAATTATGCCACGGAAAAGTGGCAGTTGCCAAGCCGCTTACCGGCTTTCACCATTCCACTGGCTTGTGGCCGTGGGCCGCCAGTAGCTGGTTGGCCGCGCTGAAATGGCCACAGCCCACAAATGGCAGGGGCGGGCGGCGCGCCGCCAGCGGTGAAGGGTGATTGGCCAGCAGCACCCCGTGCCGGGGCGCGTTGACGAAGGCACGCTTGGCCTGCGCATGGGCGCCCCAAAGCAGAAACACCACACTGTCGGACTTCGCCGCCACGGCCTGAATCAGGCTGTCGGTCAGCGCTTCCCAACCTTTTTTGGCATGGCTGCCGGGCAGGCCGTCTTCCACCGTCAGGCAGGTATTGAGCAGCAGCACGCCCTGCTCCGCCCAGCGCACCAGCGAACCGTTGGCTGGCGGTGCGGCGCCCTGCTCGCGCTGGACTTCCTGAAAGATGTTGCGCAGCGACGGCGGGTTGCGCACGCCCGGCTGCACCGAGAAGGCCAGCCCCTCGGCCTGGCCGGGCCCGTGGTAGGGGTCTTGCCCCAAAATCACCACCCGCACGCTGGCCAGCGGCGTGAGCGCCAGGGCGCGCAAGGGCTGCGGCGGATAGACCAGGGCGCCCGCAGCCAGCCGCCCGCTGACAAACTGGCCCAGCGCCTGCCCGGTGGGGCTGGCAAAAAATTCGTCTGTGACCGTCTGCCAGTCGGGCGCCACCGGCCAGTCGGCAGGGCTCCAGCGCGCCAATCGCCCGGCAAGCGCCACACCACCTTCCAGGCCGTTTTCTTCAATAAAATCGACCTGTAGCCGGCGTTCCGATTGCATTGTTTGCTATTTAATTCGAAGCATTCAGGCCAAACAACTGCCCCAGTGCCACGCCCGGGTCGGGCGCCCGCATGAAGGCTTCGCCCACCAGAAAGGCGTGAATGCCCTCGCCGCGCATCTGCGCCACGTCGGCTGGCGCCAGAATGCCACTTTCGGTTACCAGCAGGCGGTCAGCCGGCACTTCCTTGCGCAGGGCCAGCGTGGTGTCCAGCGTGACCTCAAAGGTGCGCAGATTGCGGTTGTTGATGCCGACCAGCGGGGTTTTCAGGCGCAGCGCGCGGTCCAGTTCGGTGCCGTCGTGCACCTCGACCAGTACCGCCATGCCCAAATCCAGCGCGATGGCCTCGAAGTCGGCCATTTGCGCGTTGTCCAGACTGGCCGCGATCAGCAAGATGCAGTCGGCGCCCATCGCCCGCGACTCGTACACCTGGTAGGCATCCACGATGAAATCCTTGCGCAGCACCGGGAGGTCACACGAGGCCCGCGCCTGCTTGAGCGCATCGACACTGCCCTGAAAAAACTGCTTGTCGGTCAGCACCGACAGGCAGGCCGCGCCAAACTCGGCATAGCTCTGGGCGATGTCGGCCGGAATGAACTCTTCGCGCAGCACGCCCTTGGACGGGCTGGCTTTTTTCACCTCGGCAATCACCGCAGGCAGGTCTGCGGCGATCTTGCTGCGCATCGCGCCCACGAAGTCGCGCGTCAGCACCCGCGACTCGGCGTCGGCGCGCATGGCCGCCAGCGGCATGCGCTTTTTCGCCGCTGCAATTTCTTCCAGCTTGACGGCGTTGATCTTGTTGAGAATGTCGGACATCGGTTCAGCCTGCAAGAGATTGGGAAGTGGCAACGAGTTGCGCCAGTTTGGCCTTGGCCGCACCCGACGCGATGGCCTGGCGCGCGAGCGAAATACCAGCCGGAATGGAATCGGCCCGATTGGCGGCGTACAGCGCCACGCCGGCATTGAGCACCACGATGTCGTGGGCCGCGCCGGGCTGGCCGTCGAGCACGCCCACCAGCATGGCGCGCGATTCTTCAGGCGTTTCCACCCGCAACTGCCGGCTGCTGGACATGGCCAGGCCAAAGTCTTCGGGATGGATTTCGTATTCGCGGATTGCGCCGTTCTTCAGCTCGCCCACCACCGTAGCGGCGCCCAGGCTCACTTCGTCCATGCCGTCCTTGCCGTAGACCACCAGCGCATGTTCGGCGCCCAGCCGCTGCAACGCGCGCACCTGGATACCCACCAGGTCGGCATGGAACACCCCCATCAAAATGTTGGGCGCACCGGCCGGGTTGGTCAGCGGGCCAAGAATATTGAACAGCGTGCGCACACCCATTTCCTTGCGCACCGGCGCCACGTTTTTCATGGCCGGATGGTGGTTGGGCGCAAACATAAAGCCCACACCCACCTCGGCAATGCAGCGCGCGATAGCTTCGGTCGGCAGGTTGATGTTGATACCCAGACTCTCCAGGACGTCGGCACTGCCCGATTTGCTACTGACGCTGCGCCCGCCATGCTTGCTGACACGCGCGCCGGCCGCGGCCGCCACAAACATGCTGCAGGTGGAAATGTTGAAGGTGTGTGAGCCATCGCCGCCGGTGCCCACGATATCTACCAGATGCGTCTTATCGGCAACTTCGACCTTGGTCGAGAACTCGCGCATCACCTGTGCTGCGGCGGTGATTTCGCCAATGGTTTCTTTCTTCACCCGCAGGCCGGTGATCAGCGCGGCCATCATTACCGGCGACATCTCGCCGCGCATGATGAGCCGCATGATGTGCAGCATCTCGTCGTGAAAAATCTCGCGGTGTTCTATGGTGCGCTGCAGGGCTTCCTGCGGCGTGATCTGGTGGGGCTCAGGCGTCGTCATGCAAGCTCCAGAAAGTTCTTCAGCATGGCGTGGCCGTGCTCGGTCAGGATGGATTCGGGGTGGAACTGCACGCCTTCTATTCGCACTTCGGACGCAAAGCTGGTGTGGCGCACGCCCATGATTTCGCCGTCGTCGGTCCAGGCCGTAGTTTTCAGTTCGGCCGGGCAGGTGGCCTTTTCAATCGCCAGCGAGTGGTAGCGATTGACGGTGAATTGCTGCGGCAGATTCGCGAACACGCCTTCGCCGGTGGTAGTGATGACGCTGGTCTTGCCGTGCATCAACTGCTGCGCGCGGATGATGGTGCCGCCAAAGGCCGCGCCAATGCTCTGGTGGCCCAGGCAGACGCCCAGAATCGGCAGCTTGCCGGCAAAGTGTTTGATCGCCGCCACCGAAATGCCCGCCTCGTTGGGCGAACAGGGGCCAGGCGATACCACCAGCCGGTCGGGCTTGCGCGCGGCAATGCCTTCGAGCGTGATTTCGTCGTTGCGAAACACTTCAACCTCCGCACCGAGTTCGCCGAAATACTGCACCAGGTTGTAGGTGAAGCTGTCGTAGTTGTCGACCATGAGCAGTTTCATATTGCCCCCACGCTTGTCACTTCGTGTACTGCGCTGCCCCCCGAGGGGGCCGTGCCTTGCTTGGGGCGGCCCGTCGCTACGGCGTTCATAGCAGCCCCTCTTCCACCAGTTCGCTGGCCCGCAACAGCGCCCGCGCCTTGTGCTCGGTCTCCCTCCACTCCATCTCGGGAATCGAGTCGGCCACCACGCCGGCCGCGGCTTGCACATAGAGCGTTTCGTTCTTGATGACGGCGGTGCGAATGGCAATGGCCACATCCATGTCGCCGGCATAACTCAGGTAGCCGCAGGCGCCGCCGTACAGGCCGCGCTTGGTGGGCTCGAGCTGGTCAATCAGCTCCATTGCATGCACCTTGGGCGCGCCGGTCAGCGTGCCGGCGGGGAAGGTGGCTTTGAGCACGTCCATGCTGGTCATGCCATCGAGCAACAGGCCCTCCACATTGCTGACGATGTGCATCACATGGCTGTAGCGCTCGACCTTGAAGGCCTCGGTCACTTTCACGCTGCCGGTTTGGGCGATGCGGCCAATGTCGTTGCGCGCCAGGTCGATCAGCATCACATGCTCGGCGCGCTCCTTGGGGTCGTTGATCAGTTCCTGCTCGGTCGCGATGTCCAGTTCCGGCGTGGCGCCACGGGGGCGGGTTCCAGCCAAGGGGCGAATCGTGACCTTGGTGCCTTCGCTGGTTTTTTCCTGCCGCACCAGAATTTCCGGCGACGCGCCCACCACATGGAAGTCGCCGAAGTGGTAGTAATACATGTAGGGGCTGGGGTTGAGCGAACGCAGCGCGCGGTACAGGCTGAGCGGCGACTCGGTGTAGCGTTTGCTGATGCGCTGGCCCACCTGCACCTGCATGAAATCGCCGGCGGCGATCAGCTCCTTGGCCTGGGCCACGGCGCGCAAATAGTCGTCCTTGGCAAACTCGCGCTCGGTGGCCTGGCCCGCGCTGGGCGTCACCTGCGGCGCGTTCACCGGCGCGTGCAGCCGGGCCTTCAGCGCACCGAGCCGGGCCACCGCTTTGGCATAGGCGCCGGGCTGGGTCGGGTCGGCATACACAATCAGGTGCAGCTTGCCGGAGAGGTTGTCGATGACAGCCAGTTCTTCGCACTGCAGCAGCAAAATATCGGGGCAGCCCAGGGTGTCGGGCGGGCAGGTTTTTTCGAGCTTTTTCTCGATGTAGCGCACTGTGTCGTAGCCAAAATAGCCAGCCAGACCACCACAAAAACGCGGCAGGCCGGGTTGCAGCGCCACCTTGAAACGCTGCTGGTAGGCGGCGACAAAATCCAGCGGGTTCTGGCTGGAGGTTTCCACCACTTCGCCTTCAGTCACCACTTCGGTAAGAGCATCCGCGCCGAAACCGCGTGCGCGCAGCAGGGTGCGGGCCGGCAGGCCAATAAAGCTGTAGCGGCCAAAACGCTCGCCGCCAACGACCGACTCCAGCAGAAAGCTGTGCTGCCCACCCTGGTCGGTATGGGCGAGCTTCAAATACAAAGACAGCGGGGTTTCCAGGTCGGCAAACGCTTGGGCTGTCAGCGGAATGCGGTTGTAGCCTTCCAGCGCCAGACGGTCAAATTCGGGTTCGGTGATCACGGGATGAGCCTCCAGCTCGGGTAACGCGCCAAAGTGGGGGCGTTGTGTTCATTCAGACGACGGGCACGGCCGTGCCGCCCCCTCAGCAATTGGGAAGTCCGGGTACACGCCAGGGCCAGGCTCCCCGGTCATGACAACCCGCGCGCATGTTGCGATGAATGAACATGGCCAAAGTGTAGCAAACGGTACAAAGTGGGCGGGCCGCGCCTACGTGACAACCTCCCTTGCGCTGGGCCGGTGAAATCACCAGAATCGCCGCACGATCGTCCACTTTTAAGGATCCACGATGAAAACCCTTCGCACTCTCGGGCTGCTGTGTATTGCCACCCTGCTGTCGGCAGCCAGCTGGGCCGCCACGGTGGATGTTGCTGGCGTCAAGCTGGAAGACAGCATTGATCTGCAAGGCAGCAAGCTGCAACTCAACGGCGCGGGTGTGCGCACCAAGGTGATTTTCAAGGTTTATGTGGCCGGTCTGTACCTGAACAAGAAAGCCGCTACACCGGCCGAGGTGCTGGCCGCCACCGGCCCCAAACGCATGAGCCTGACCATGCTGCGCGACATTGACGCTGGCGAGCTGGGCAAGCTGTTCACCCAGGGCGTGGAAGACAACACCGCGAAAAGCGAGATGTCCAAGCTGATTCCGGGCCTGATCCGCATGGGCCAGCTGTTTGCCGACCAGAAAAAACTCAAGTCAGGTGACAACGTGCTGATTGACTGGGTGCCCGGCACCGGCACCACGCTCACCATCAACGGCAAACTGCAGCCCGACCCTTTCAAGGAACCCGAGTTTTTTACCGCGCTGATGCGTATCTGGTTTGGCGACAAACCAGCCGATGCGGGCCTGAAAGAAGCCCTGCTCGGCAAGGGCGCCTGACCGCTTAGGTCGCGGCCAGTTCAGCGAGCGAGTCCACAAACCCGTCGGCGTCGACCTGCCGCGCCGGCTGGCCGTGGTTGTAACCATAGGTCACCAGCAGCACCGGGCAGCCGGCAGCCCGCGCCGCCTGCGCGTCGTTGCTGGAGTCGCCCACCATCAGGGTGCGGGCCGGCAGCGTGCCCAGCGCCTCGCAGGTTTTCAGAAGCGGCAGGGGGTCGGGTTTTTTGCGCTCGAAGGCATCGCCGCCAAAAACCTGGCTGAAAAAACCGTCCAGTCCCTTGGCCTTGAGCAGCGGCAGCGCAAACGCGGTGGGCTTGTTGGTCAGGCAGGCCAGCGGCAGGCCGCGCCGCTGCAGCGCCTCCAGCCCCAACACCGCGCCGGGATACACGCTGGCCTGCTGGCCGTTGATGGCCAGGTAGTGGGCCTGGTAGCTGCGCCATGCCGGCGCCTGCAGCGCCTCAAAATTCATAGCACTCATGTCAGCAGCGCCAACGGCCAAAACCTCTTTTAGCACCGAACGAATCAAATGCTCCGAGCCTTTGCCGATGCAGCGCTCCACCACGCTGCGGGGCACCGTGGTGGGCGTGCCGGCGGGCAGCGACAGGTCGGCCAGCATGTGGTTGAGCGCACAGACAAAATCGTCCAGGGTGTCAATCAGGGTGCCATCCAGGTCGATGATGGCGGCCTGCA
>JAZKCX010000217.1:0-14223 GCA_040387875.1 Pseudomonadota bacterium
CGCTGGTGGAAATCATCTGGATGTTGATGCCCTCTTCGCTCAGCACGCGGAACATGCGGCTGGCCACGCCCACATGGCTGCGCATGCCGATGCCGACGATGCTGACCTTGCAGGTCTTGTTGTCGCCCACCACTTCGGTGGCACCCAGCGCCGGCAGCACCTGGCCGCGCAGCAGCTCCAGCGTGCGGCCGTAGTCGTTGCGGTGCACGGTGAAGCTGAAGTCGGTTTTGCCGTCCTTGCTGATGTTCTGGATGATCATGTCGACCTCGATGTTGGCGTCGGCCACCGCACCCAGAATCTGGTAGGCAATGCCCGGCTTGTCGGGCACGCCCAGCACCGAGATCTTGGCTTCGTCGCGGTTGAAGGCAATGCCCGAGACAATCGCTTGTTCCATTTTTTCGTCGTCCTCAAAAGTAATCAATGTGCCGGATTGGGCCTCTTCGGCCAGATCAATGTCCCACGGGGTAAAGCTGCTCAGAACACGCAATGGCACCCGGTATTTGCCGGCGAACTCCACCGAGCGGATCTGCAGCACCTTGGAGCCCATCGACGCCATCTCCAGCATCTCTTCAAAGCTCACGGTCTGCAGCCGGCGGGCCTCGGGCACCACACGCGGGTCGGTGGTGTAGACGCCGTCCACGTCGGTGTAGATCAGGCATTCGTCGGCCTTCATGGCCGCTGCCACTGCCACCGCCGAAGTGTCTGATCCGCCACGGCCCAGCGTGGTGATGTTGCCGGCATCGTCCATGCCCTGAAAACCGGTGACGATGACCACGCGGCCGGCGGCCAAGTCGGCACGTACCCGCACGTCGTCGATGCTTTCGATGCGCGCCTTGGTGTAGGCGCTGTTGGTTTTGATGGGCACCTGCCAGCCGGCGTAGCTGACCGAGCCCATGCCCTCGGCCTGGAGCGCAATGGCCAGCAAGGCCGACGAGGCCTGCTCGCCGGTCGCGGCCAGCATGTCCAGCTCACGGTTGTAGGCGTCCGAGCCCTTGGCGGGTGCCAGCTCTTTGGCCAGGCCCAGCAGGCGGTTGGTTTCGCCGCTCATGGCGCTGGGCACCACCACCATCTGGTGGCCGGCGCGCGCCCATTTGGCGACGCGTTTGGCGACATTGCGGATGCGCTCGGTCGAGCCCATCGACGTGCCGCCGTATTTGTGAACAATCAATGCCATTGGAAATTTTGCAGAGCGGCGCGGGGTGACACTGTTCTGGTGCGCCATCGGCACGGGCCGGCCTGTACAGGCGCGGCGTGACCGCCAAAACTCAGGGATTGTACCAAGCGAGGTGCGCGCCACGCCGCTCGGCAAAGCCGCTGCCCACCTTGATGTGCAGCGCGTGCCCGCGGGTGGTGCAGGCAGCGATCTGATCGAGCAACTCGCCCAGCTGGGCGGCGCTGGGCATGGCGCCGTGCACGGTCTTGAGCCAGTGCCGCAGTGCATTGGCCTGGCGGTCGCGGGGCAGCGCCTGCAATGCCTGAATCGCGGGTGGATTGCCCACCCGCGCCAGGTCTTCTTCGGCCAGCGACTGCAGCAGCGTTTGGGCCTGCGCGATATGGCGGATGGAACGGCCAAAGGTCGCGCGGAACTGCGGGAACGCCGCTTCGAGCGCCGGCAGAATTTCCAGCCGTATGCGATTGCGGGTGAAGGCGGTATTGGCATTGCTGGGGTCGGTGAGGAAGGCCACACCCTGCGCTGCCAGCCCGCTGCGGATTTCTGCGGCGCTCACGTCCAGCAGCGGACGGTGAAAGGTGGCGCCATGGCGCTCAAAACGCGCGGGCATGGCGGACAGCCCCGGCAGCCCGGCACCCCGGCTGAGCGCCAGCAGCAGCGTCTCGATTTGGTCATCGGCATGCTGGCCCAGCAGCACGTCGTGGATGCCGGCCTGCTGCGCGAGGTCTGCCAACGCAACATACCGGGCCTTGCGGGCGGCGTCTTCCGGGCTGTCGCCTGGTACATGTCGGCCGTCAACATGCGCTACCTTCAATGGCAGCTGGAGGGCCGAGCAAACCCTGCGGCAATGGTCCACAAAACCATCGGCCGCCGCCTGAATGCCATGGTGCACATGCAACGCCACCACCTGGCCAGGCCAGCGGCGGGCGGCAGTTAGCAGCAGCGCGGTGGAATCGGCGCCGCCGCTGAAGGCGATGCCCAGCGGAAAAACCAGCGGTGGATCGGGCGCAAAGGCAGCGATGGCGTCAGCAACAGTCACACCCAACTCTCCTTTGCACCGCAGCGGCGAGCGCGCACCGGCGCCCTGCCCGCTTATTTGGCTTCGGCCTTGGTGTCTGTAAAGCGGCCGTAGCTCTGCAGCCGCTCGTAGCGGCGGTCCAGCAGTTCTTTCACCTTGAGGTCGCTGACTTGGCGATAAGCGTCGTTCAGCGCACGCTTCAGAAATGCTGCCATCTGCTTGTGGTCGCGGTGCGCGCCGCCCACCGGTTCGTTGACGATCTTGTCGACCAGTCCCAGCGCTTTGAGGCGGTGCGCGGTAATGCCCAGCGCGTCGGCCGCCTCCTGGGCCTTCTCGGAGGTTTTCCAGAGAATGGAGGCGCAGCCTTCGGGGCTGATCACCGAGTAGATGGAGTACTGCAGCATCACCAGCTGGTCGCCCACCGAAATTGCCAGCGCACCGCCGGAGCCACCCTCGCCAATGATGGTGACGATGATGGGCACTTCCAGCTGCGCCATTTCGAAAATGTTGCGGCCAATGGCCTCGCTCTGCCCCCGCTCTTCGGCGTCGATACCGGGGTAGGCGCCAGGCGTATCGACAAAGGTGAACACCGGCAGCTTGAATTTCTCTGCCGTCTTCATCAGCCGCAGCGCCTTGCGGTAGCCCTCGGGCTTGCTCATGCCGAAATTGCGCTGGCCGCGCTCCTTGGTGTCGCGGCCCTTCTGGTGGCCCAGCACCATGCAGGGGATACCGTTAAAACGCGCCAGCCCGCCCACAATGCTCAGGTCATCGGAGAAATGCCGGTCGCCGTGCAGCTCGACAAAATCGGTGAAGATTTCGTTCACATAGTCCAAGGTGTAGGGCCGCTCGGGGTGGCGGGCAATCTTGGTGATCTGCCAGGGCGTGAGTTCGGCGTAAATGCCTTTGGTGAGCTGTTGGCTTTTTTTGCTGAGCTGGTCGATTTCTTCGGAAATATCGACAGCGGACTCGGTCTGCACATAGCGCAGTTCTTCGATCTTGCTTTCCAGCTCTGCAATCGGCTGCTCGAAATCGAGGAATGTTCTTTTTGCCAAGGTCTTCTCCAGTGGGCGTTCAGTACGCAACCGGCACAGGTTCCAGTGAGCGCCAAATATACCAAGTCGCCACGCTGCAAAAAGGCGCCCATGCGGCGGCCACTTCGCGCGCTTCGCTGCGACTGACGGGATCGCCGGAAAAATAGTTTTTGCTAATGCCGTTGATCAGGCCCACATCGTCCAGCGGCAACACGTTGGGACGCAACAGATGGAACATCAGAAACATCTCGGCCGTCCAGCGGCCAATGCCGCGAATCGCCACCAGCTCGGCAATGATGGCCTCGTCGTCCATCTCCGCCCAGGCGGCGGCGTCGATGGCGCCCGAATCGAAGTGCAGCGCCAGGTCCACCAGGTACTCCACCTTGCGCGCGCTCAGGCCGGCGCCGCGCATGTCGTCGACCTTGAGCTTGAGCACATTGGCCGCCGTCAGGCTGCGCGGCAGCTGCACAAAGCGGTCCCACACCGTCTGCGCAGCCTTGACCGAAATCTGCTGGCCCACAATGCTGCGCGCCAGTGTGGTGAAGGCATCGCCGCGCGATTGCATGCAGCCGTCGCCAAACTGGGGAATCAGCCGCTTCATGACCCGGTCCTTGCGGCCCAGATGTTTGCAGGCGTCGGCCCAGTAGTCGGGCGTCACCACCAGGGGTGCTCCGGCTTTAACTATCTTTTTGATAGCTGCCATGTCAATAGTGGCGCCGGCCAGAGGCCAAAAAAGCATTAAAAATTGTCACTGTGCGGCCTCCCAGCCCGTTCCCGCTGCGGTGTCCTTGAGCACAATGCCCCGGCCCAGCAGTTCTTTGCGGATGCGATCAGCCTCTGCAAAATCCTTGCCCGCCTTGGCGGCTGCGCGCTGGGCTATCAGGGCTTCGATCTCGGCCACGTCCAACACCGCGCCGCCGCCCTGCAAAAAAGCCTTCGGGTCGCCCTGCAGCAAACCCAGGCAGCCACCCAGCGCCTTCAAAAGGCCGGCGAGTTCGCCAGACTGGCTTTTGTTGACTTCGGTCGCCAGCTCAAACAGCACGGCCACGGCTTCGGGCGTGCCAAAGTCTTCGTCCATCGCGGTCTTGAAGCGCGCGGCGTAGGGGTTGCGCCAGTCAATTTCCAGCGGGGCCGCCGGTACCAGATCGAGCGCGGTGTACAGCCGCTTGAGCGCGCCACGGGCGTCGTCCAGGTGCGCGTCGCTGTAGTTCAGTGCGCTGCGGTAGTGGGCACGCAAAATGAAAAAGCGCACCGTCTCGGCGTCGTACTTGGCCAGAATCTCGCGGATGGTGAAGAAGTTGCCCAGCGACTTGGACATCTTCTCGTTGTCGACCCGCACAAAACCGTTGTGCACCCAAAAGCGCGCCAGCGGTTTGCCGGTGGCGCCTTCGCTTTGCGCTATTTCGTTTTCGTGGTGCGGAAACTGCAGGTCGGCGCCGCCGCCGTGGATGTCAAAACTCTCGCCCAGCAGCGCGCAGGCCATGGCCGAACATTCAATATGCCAGCCGGGCCGGCCGGTGTCGTAGTAAACGTCGCGGGTGGCGCCGCCCCATTTGGCGTCTTCCGGCTCGCTGGCCTTGGCGGCTTTCCACAGGACAAAGTCCAGCGGGTCGTCTTTTCCTTCAGACACCGCCACCCGTTCGCCAGCCTGCAGCTCGTCCAGCGACTTGCCCGAGAGCTTGCCGTAGCCAGCGAACTTGCGCACCGAGAAATTCACGTCGCCGGTATCCGACCGGTAGGCCAGGCCCTGGTCTTCCAGGCGGCCAATCAGGTTCAGCATCTGCGGCACATAGTCGGTGGCACGCGGCTCGTGGGTGGGCCGCTCGATGCCCAGCGCGTCGGCATCCTGGTGCAGCGCGGCAATCATGCGGTCGGTCAGCGACCGGATAGGCTCGCCGTTTTCCAGGGCCCGTTTGATGATCTTGTCGTCGATGTCGGTGACATTGCGCACATAGGTCACGCGCAGGCCGCTGGTCTTGAGCCAGCGCTGGATCAGATCAAACGCCACCATCGAGCGGGCATGGCCCAGATGGCACAGGTCATACACCGTCATGCCACACACATACATGCGGACATGGCCCGCTTCGAGTGGCGAAAACTCTTCCAGACCACGCGAAAGCGTGTTGTAAATGCGCAAACTCATCGGTTTTTCAGGGCCGGCAGGCGGCCGCGTTTCGTGCGGGCCGATGGGTTGGCGGCTTCGCTGGGGAAATCAGGGTTTTGGGGTGGTACCGGCAGCCAAGGGCGGTGGTCCCTCGGCTACAATCGTTGGCAGTATAGCCCTGCGTTTGGGCTGGCTCCCTGCACCACCAAGAGGCTTTATGCATTACGCCCGTATTCCTTTTTCCCGCGCCTTGCGTTTTGTGGCCCTGGCTGCGGCTTTCACGCTCAGCGCTGCCGCCCATGCCGACGAATACAGCGACGTGAATGCGCTGCTGCGCGCCGGCAAACTGCCGGAAGCGTCTGCCAAGGCCGACCAGTACCTGGCCGCCAAGCCGCGTGATCCGCAGATGCGTTTTCTCAAAGGTGTGATTCAAAGCGAAAGCGGCCGCCAGGCCGACGCCATCAACACCTTCAGCAAGCTCACCGAAGACTTCCCCGAGCTGCCCGAGCCCTACAACAACCTGGCTGTGCTGTACGCCGGCCAGAGCCAGTTCGACAAGGCCCGTGCGGCGCTGGAAATGGCCATTCGCACCAACCCCAGCTACGCCACCGCCCATGAGAATCTCGGCGATGTGTACGCCAAGCTGGCCAGTCAGGCCTACAGCAAGGCGCTGCAGCTGGACGGCAGCAACACCGCAGTGCAGCCCAAGCTGGCGCTGATTCGCGATTTGTTCACCCCAGGCAAGGGCCAGAAGGCGGGCACCCGTGCGCCAGCGCCTGTGGCCACCCCCGCCCCGGTGGCAACCGCACCGGTCGCTACCGCAGGCCCGTCGGGCGCGCCACTGCCCGCCCCTGCCGACGCCACCCCGGTCGCAGGCGGAGAAGCCGACGCCGAAATTGAAGCCGCTGTCCGTGCCTGGGCCGCTGCCTGGGCCGCCAAGGACATGAATGGCTACCTCGCCGCCTACGGCCCCGACTTCGTGCCGCCCAGCGGCCAGTCGCGCAAGGCCTGGGAACAGGAGCGCCGTGCCCGCATCGTAGGCAAGTCGGCCATCAGCGTGAAGGTCGACAAGTTCGCCATCTCCAGCAAGGGCAACACCGCCACCGCGCGTTTCAACCAGGACTACAAGGCCGACGCCCTCGCTGTCTCCGGCCGCAAAACGCTCAACCTGGTGAAGGCCGGCGACCGCTGGGTCATCGTCAGGGAAGTTTCGGGCGGTTGATGGATTTGCCCGGCACGCGCAAGCCGCACGGGGCTTTGCATCCGGCCTTTTGTCCGGCCTCTTTTTTCATGCGCAGTGGTTTTCTGGCCTCTTTGGTGGTGGCTACGCTGGTGCAGGTCATGCCCGGCACCGCCCTGGCGAAAAGTCCAGGCCAGAAACACGCCGCTGCAGCCAAACAGCGCAACCTGGACGCCGACGGCGTGGCCGAAGCCCGCCTGATTGCCATCTACAAACTCATAGGCCAGGGCAAAAACCGGCAGGCGCTGGCTGCAGCGCAGGTGCTGGTCACCAGTCACCCGAATTTCCAGCTCGCGCAACTCGTCTACGGCGATCTGCTCAGCGGCCAGACCCGACCGGTACGCACCCTGGGCGATGCGCCTGCCGCCATGGTCAGCGCCGCCGGCCCGGCGCTGGCTGAACTGCGCGAAGAATCTGCACTGCGGCTCAAGGCCCTGCGCGAGCGGCCGCCGGCCGGCACCGTGCCCTCGCAATTGCTGACGCTGTCGCAGCGCAATAAACATGTGATTGCGGTGGATGCATCGCGCGCCCGGCTCTATCTGTTCGAGAACACGCCCACCCAGGGTCTCAAACTGGTGGCCGACTACTACATCTCGGTCGGCAAGTCGGGCATAGAAAAAGCCGCCGAAGGCGATCTGCGCACGCCGCTGGGGGTGTACTTCATCACCAGCCACCTGAACCGCAAGTCGCTGAAAGACTTCTACGGCTCGGGCGCGCTGCCCATCAACTACCCCAACCCCTACGACACCATTCGCGGCAAAACCGGGAGCGGCATCTGGCTGCATGGCACGCCGCCCAACCAGTTCTCGCGGGCGCCCAAGGCCACCGACGGTTGTGTGGTGCTGGCCAACCCCGATCTGGAACATTTGATTCGCACGGTCGAGGTGCGCTCCACGCCGGTGGTGATTGCGCCCGCGCTGCAGTGGGTCACGCCGGCTGCGCTGAAAAACCAGCGCTCGGCATTCGAGCAAACCCTGGCGTCGTGGCAGGCCGCGCGCAGCAGCGGCAACCTGTCCAAAGTGGTGTCGTTCTACACCACCGATTTCAGCAGCAACGGCAAAACCTTCGACCAGTGGCTGCCCACGCTGGAGCGTGAAGTCATGGCCACCGCAGGCCGCACGGTGCAGACCAAAGACCTGTCGGTGATGCACTGGAAAGACATTGCCGAGACCATGGTGGTGACCTTTGCCGAACTGCCCGCCAACGCCCGCACCGGGCCCACCCGCCGCCAGTACTGGATCAAGGTCAGCGGCCAGTGGAAAATATTCTATGAAGGAGTGATTGGCTGATGTTCACCGTGTTTTCTCCGCTGCGCCGCGCCCTGCTCGCGCTGGCCGCCTTTTCCCTGCTCGCAGGCGCCGCCCAGGCCCAGACCAACCCGCGCGTGAAGCTCGCCACCAGCGCCGGCGATATTGTGCTGGAGCTGTATGCCGACAAGGCGCCCAAAACGGTGGAAAACTTCCTGCAGTACGTGAAAGACAAACACTACGACGGCACCATTTTTCACCGCATCATCGACGGCTTCATGGTGCAGGGCGGCGGCTTTGACGGCAGCTTCAAACAAAAAACCACCCGCGCGCCGGTGGTGAACGAGGCCCGCGACGCGATTGCCAAGGGTGGTCCGAAAAACCTGGTGGGCACCATTGCCATGGCCCGTACCAGCGACCCCAACTCCGCCACCGCGCAGTTCTTCATCAACGTCAACGACAACAGCTCGCTCGACCCCTCGTTTGCCTCGCCAGGCTACGCCGTGTTTGGCAAGGTGGTCAGCGGCATGGACGTGGTCAACAAGATCAAGGCCGCGCCCACCGGCGCCGGCGGCCCCTTCCCCAAGGACGTGCCGCAAACCCCCATCACCATCAACTCCGCCACTGTGCAAAAGTAAGCCATGAGCAATCCCCAAGTCGAACTCACCATCGCCGGCCACGGTGTCATCACCCTGGAACTCGACGCCGAAAAAGCGCCGAATTCCGCCGCCAACTTCCTGAAGTACGTCAGCGAAGGCCATTACGACGGCACCGTGTTCCACCGCGTGATTCCCGGCTTTATGGTGCAAGGCGGCGGTTTTGCGCCCGGCATGACACAAAAACCGGTAGGCGCGCCCATCGGCAATGAAGCCAACAACGGGCTGAAGAACAACAAATACACCGTGGCCATGGCCCGCACCAGCGACCCGCATTCGGCCACCGCGCAGTTCTTCATCAACGTGGCCGACAACACTTTCCTCAACCACACGGCCGAAAACTCGCAGGGCTGGGGTTATGCGGTGTTTGGCAAGGTGGTTGCCGGCGAAGACGTGGTCGACAAGATCAAAGCTGTGAAAACCAGCCGCAAGGGCTACCACGACGATGTGCCAGTGGAAGACGTGGTGATTGAAAAGGCCGTGGCGCTCTGAGCCACCACCCCTGCCGCTGATGCCTGCCCTGCCCCCGCTCACGGCGCTGCAGGCACCCGCGCACTGGCAGACGGTCGAGTTCATCTCCGACCTGCACCTGCACCCTGCCGAGCCGGCCACCGTGGCCGCCTGGCAAAACTACCTGGCCACCAGCACGGCCGACGCCATTTTCATTCTGGGCGACCTGTTTGAAGTCTGGGTCGGCGACGACGTGCTGGACGATGCCGGCAGTTTCGAGTCGCGCTGTGCCGAAATATTGCGCAGTACAGGTCTCCGCCGCGACCTGTTTTTCATGCACGGCAACCGCGACTTCCTGGTTGGCAGCCGCTTTGCGCAAGCCTGCGGATTACGCCTGCTGGACGATCCCACGGTGCTGGTGTTCCACCACCAGCGCTGGCTGCTCAGCCACGGCGACGCGCTGTGCCTGGACGATACCGACTACATGGCGTTCCGGGCCCAGGTCCGCCAGGCCGACTGGCAAACAGCTTTTCTGGCCCGCCCGCTGGCCGAGCGGCAAGCGATTGCGCGCGGCATGCGGCAGCAAAGCGAAGCGCGCAAACAATCCGGCACGGTCTACGCCGATGTGGACACCGCTGAAGCCCTGGCCTGGCTGCAAGCCGCACAAGCCCCCACGCTGGTCCACGGCCATACCCACAAGCCGGCCCACCATGCCCTCACGGACCGCCTGCAGCGGGTGGTGCTGAGCGACTGGGACCTGGCCGCTACCCCGCCCCGCGCCGAGGTGCTGCGGCTGAACGCGCAGGGCCTGCAGCGAATGGCGCTGGCCTGAGCATGTGGCGCCGCCTGCAAGCCTGGTGGAGCCAGCCCCCGCCAACGCGTGATTTGCCCGACGCGCTGTGGCAACAGACCCTCACCCACTACCCCTTTCTGGCCGACCGACCGCCCGAGGCGGTAGAGCGGCTGCGGCGGCTCACCCGCCAGTTTCTGAACCAGAAGCAGTTCCACGGTGCCAACGGCCTGGAGATATCGGACGCGATTGCGGTCGCCATTGCCGCCCAGGCCTGCCTGCCGGTGCTGAACCTGCGCCACGGCTGGAAGCAGCTCGCCTGGTACAACGACTTTGTGGGCATCGTGGTGCATCCCGGCGAGGTGGTGGCCAAACGCGAGGTGACCGACCCGGACGGCGTGGTGCACCGCTACAGCGAAGTCATCAGCGGCGAGGCCATGCACCGCGGCCCGGTGATGCTGAGCTGGCAGGACGTGTTCATGGCCGGCAGCTCAGCCGAAGAGGGCTACAACGTGGTGGTGCACGAGTTCGTCCACAAGATCGACATGCGCGACGGCGCGGCCGACGGCTGCCCGCCCCTGCCCGCCGGATTCATGGGCCACGCGGCCCCACCGATTGCGCGCACCGCCTGGCTGGGCGCCTTCAACGCAGCGTATGAAGGCTTTCGCGAGCAGGTGATTCTGGCCGAGCGTTTTGGTCAGCAAGCGCCCTGGCTCAATGCCTATGGTGCCGAGTCCATCGTGGAGTTTTTTGCAGTGGCCTGCGAGGCCTACTTTGTGAACCGCGCGCGTTTTGCGGCCGACTTTGCGCCGCTGCTGCCGCTGCTCGACGCCTTTTTCGAACCCGACCTGCCATGAAAAAAGCCGCTCCCAAGGAGCGGCTTTTCGGTCAGCGAGCAGTTCGGATAAGCATCAGCGTTTGAGCAGTACCTTCAGCGCGTTCTGCACCCGGCGCGCGTTGTCGCCATCAAAACCTGCGGCCAGCACCTGGGCCACATCCTGGCCCCAGGTGGCGGCCGGTGGTGGGTCGTTGCGGCGGGTCAGCAACTGCAGCTGCAGCGCCCGGCGCGCATCGAGGTGCGCAGCGGGCGTGGGCAGCTCGGCCGCCATCTCCAGCCGCAGCAAGGCCGTTTTGGCATCGCCAGCGGGCGCAGCAGACAGTGCCTGCACCCAGGCCGTGCGGGTCGCGGCCGGCACGCGGCCCAGCTCGCCAGCGGGCGGCAACTGCGCAGCGTCGCGCTGCTCCCAGGCCGCCATCAAATGGGTAAGCACCTCGCCGTGGGCCTGCGCGGCCAGCTTGCGCAAGGCGTGCTGGGCGTTTTCCAGCGCATCGCGCTGGGCGCGGAAGGCAGCGTCGCCCAGACGCGGGCCGCGGTCTTCAAAGGCCGGTCGCTCGGTGCGCATGGGGGTAAAGCGGTTGTCACCGGGCATCTCGGGCCGGCCTGCGGGCTTACCGTCGCGCGGGCCGCCACGGGAACCGGGGCCGTCCTTGCGGTCGCCAAACTTGCCGCCACGGCCGGCCGGTGCGGCAGGCTCGGACTTGCGCATGCCGGGCCGGTCGTCGCCGCGCACCGCCACCACGGGTTTGGCGGGCTTGGGGGGAGGCGGTGGTGGTGCTGCGGGTTCTTCTGCAGCCGCCTCTGCGGTGCCACCTTCAGCCGCATTGTCTGCTTCTGGGGCCGCAGCTTCTGCTGCTTTTTCAGGAGCAGACTCGGTAGATTCCGCGCCGGCCTCCGGCACTTTTTCTTCTGATTTTTGCTCTGCAGCAGGTTTTTCGGCGCTGGCAGCCACTGCGGCTACTGCAGCGGCCTGGCCGCGCAGCGCGGCTTCGAGTGCAGCCACGGCGGCGCGGATTTTCTGTGCGTCACCGGTGGCGTTCGCTGCGTCCAGCGCCTTGGCAGCGTCGAGCACGGCGCGGTCGCGTTCGCCCAGCGACGACTCGGCCTTTTCGCGCTCGGCGGTCTTGCGCTGGAAGGCGTCGTCAATCGGCTTGCGAAACGCGTCCCAGAGCTTTTGCTCGTGTTTGCGGTCCAGCGGCACGCCCTGGGCTTCGGCCTGCCAGCGCTGCTGCAGGGCCTTGACAGCATCCAGCCGCAGCATGGGCGCGGCGCCCAGCACGGTGGCCTCTTCGATCATGGCCTGGCGGCGCAGCAGGCTTTGCTTTTGCATGGCTTCCAGCGGCGCAGCGGCGGCCTGGATGGCTTCTTTCCACAGCGGCTGCAGCTCGGCAAAGGTCTTTTCGCTGATGTGGCCTGCCTCGCGCCAGCGGTCGCCAAACTGGTGCAGGATGCGGTTGAAGCCCTTCCAGTCGTCGTCCAGCGCGGTGGTGTTGGCAGCGGCCCAGGCCTTGACTTCCTCGATCATGGCCAGGCGCAGCGCACGGTTTTCGGCCGCCTCGTGCTTGATTTTTTCCAGCCAGGCCTCGACCACCTTGTAGGCCTGGTTGCAGGCTTCGTCAAAACGCTTCCAGAGCGCGTGGTTGGGCACACCGCCCTGGTCGGTCTGCTTCCACTGGTCGCGCAAGGTCCGCAGGGTTTCCTGCATCTTGCGGCCGCCCAGCGCCTGGCCTTCGGGGCGGTTGAGCAGGCCTTCGGCCTTGGCCACCAGCTCTTCGCGCAGCTGGTCGGCACGCCAGCGCTGCCAGCCTTCCAGTTCGCCAGCGGCAACCAGCGCGGCATGGACCTGGGCTTCGAGCTCGTTGTCAACAAACTTGCCGTGCTCCTTGAGCACATTGCGCAGCGCGGTGGCGGCACCGGCGCTGGCCTTGCCGTGGCCTTCGGCGGTTTCTTTCAGCAGCTTGCCCAGGTAGTCGCCCACCACGCTGGCGGCTTTGCTGCGCAGCTCGTTCAGCACTTCAGGGTCGATCTTGGGTTTGCGCTGCTTGGGCTCTGCGCCTTCGGCCGGGCCTGCGGCTTCGCCACGCAACTGGCGCAGCTCACCTGCCCACATGGGTACCGGTGGCAACGCTGCGGTGGCGTCTTCGGCAGCAGCCACCGCCTGTGCCAACGCGCCCTGAAAAGCCTCCCACACGGCCAGCAACTGGCCCCGCGAAGCGTCGAGCTGGGGAGGGAATTTGGCGTCTACGCTGGGCCAATTGGTGTCGGTAGCGAGCGCACCGGCCTGGGTCTGCCAGTGTTCTACGTCGGTACGCAGTACGTCCAGGGCCGCCTGCGCGTCCTTGAAGCTTTTGGTCGACAGCACTTCGATGCGCTGGGCCAGCAGCACCGCGGCCTCGCGCTGTACCTGCACCCGGTGCTGCAGGTCTTCGATGATGCGCACGCGCTCGGCAAGTTGCTGCTTGACAGACGCCAGCGGTTCGCGGCTGAGTGGTGCGCCGGCCTTGGCGGCATCGCGCTGCCAGGCCAGGGCGTCGGCAATGTTGAGCTTGCCCAGTTGCAGCAGGGCCTGGGCCTTGTCGTTCCATTCGGCGGCAATCGCTTCCTGGCCCTTGGCGCGCTTGAGTTCATCGAGTTTTTCGCGCAGCGGCTTGGCCGCGCCCTTGTCGCGCCCGCTGAGTTCGCGGAACACATCCTGCAGCTGCTCGACCGGCGGCTGGGTCGCCAGCCATTCGCGCACGCGGGCGGTGCGCTCGCCCGAGGTGGGGGCAGAAAAGGCGCCGCCGGTGAGCGCGTCCAGCGCTTGCGTGTCGGGGGATTTGGCGGAAGCTTGCGTCATGTCAGGAGTTTCGTTTCGGTATCAAAAGGCGCTGCGGCGACGCCAGTGGCGTGCGCGCGCGAAGCCGCTATTGTCGCCGCAGTCGCCGGGCGGGTCTGGCGCCGGCAATTGCGGCTAGCGCATGGCCAGATTCAGCTCGGCGCGTGGCTTGAATTGGGGCTCGGGCGGCAGCGTTTTGGCAGCGCCCAAAAAGAGCCGTTCCGCTGAAAGCTGCTTGCCCACCAGATAGTCGCGTACCGCCACGCCGCGCTGCAGCGCCAGCTCGCGCATGGCTTCGGCAGTGACGGGAATGTTGGCCAGCAGCAGCGCCTCCATCTCGGCCGGAGGCAGGTCTTTGGCCAGGCCAATCAGGTTGCGTGGCTTGGGAAAATCGGCGCGTTTGTAGACCTCTTTGAGCAGCACCGGGTATTCGGCCGGGCCTATGCCCAGCGCCACCGGTGCGCCGCCATTGGCGCGGCGTTTTTCGGCCTGCAGCATCTGCCGCAACCGCTCCTTGCGGGCGCCGTCGCGCTCGGCCTCCAGGCTGGCGGTGCCCACTACGGTGAGTGTGAGCGCGGGGCGTTCGGCCAAGGCCTTGGCAACCTTGTCCAGACCGGTGCGGGCGTCGGGCAGCAGCACCGCGCTGCCGCTCTGGAAAGCCACCACGCTGAGCTCTTCGCCGGCGCCGCCCAGCGCGCTGGCCAGCAGGCTGAAGGGCGAGGTGATGGCTTTGACGATCAGGTTAACGATCGCCTTGAAGATGAGGGGGCCGATGCTGAACTGCGGGTCGTTCAGCGAACCGCTGATGGGCAGGTTGATGTCGATCACGCCGTTGCGGTCGGCCAGCAGCGCCACCGCCAGCT
>JAZKCX010000218.1:0-1821 GCA_040387875.1 Pseudomonadota bacterium
CGTTCAGGCCCACATGCCAGCCCATCAGCGCGACGAACAGCACGTTGGGGCCGGGTGCGGCCTGCGCGATGGCGATGGACGCATTGAACTGCGGGTCGGTCATCCAGCGCTGCTGGTCGACCAGGTAGCGGTGCATTTCAGGCGCGGTGGTGATGGCCCCGCCGATGGACAGAAGCGACAGCGAAATAAAGTGGAGAAAGAGCTGCAGCCAATCAGCCGCTGAAAGAGCGGTGTTCATGCCGGCAGCTTCCGGTAGGCCAGCGCCCAGGCCAGCGCGCCCAGCCCCGGCAGCACCCAGCCCAGCGGCCAGCGCAGAATCGCGATTGCTACAAAACAAAGAGCGCTAAAACCAATACATACGCCGGCCCCGAGCACATTTGACTTCAAAGTAGGGGCCAGTTTAAGGCCGGTGGCCAGAATCAGGCCGGCGGCACCGGCACCCATGCCGCGCAGCGCGCCGGCGAGTTGCGGGCTGTCGGAGAACTGGCTGTAGACCAACGCCAGCAGCAGCACGATCAAAAGCGGGGCCGTCAGCATGCCGGCCAGCGCAGCCAGCGCGCCGGGCAGGCCAAAGTAGCGGCTGCCAATCATCAGCGAGAGGTTCACCACATTGGGCCCCGGCATGATCTGCGCCACCGCCCATTCTTCGACGAACTCCTCGCGCGTCAGCCACTGTTTTTTTTCCACCAGCTCGCGCTGCACCACCGCCAGCACGCCGCCAAAACCCTGCAGCGCCAGCAGCGTGAACGAGACGAAGAGGTCGGTCTTCGACTGCGGCTGGTTTGGCGCTGTCTGCATCACTACACCGACATGCCGCCCGACACTTCAATCACTGCGCCGTTGATGTAGCTGGCTTCGTCGCTGGCAAGAAAGGCATAGGTGCTGGCAATTTCTTCGGGCTTGCCCAAACGGCCTAGCGGCACCCGGTGCGCCATCTCGGTGATGACCTTGTCGGGAATGGTGGCCAGGATGGGCGTGGCAATGAAGCCGGGCGCCACCGCGTTCACACGGATACCTTTGGGTCCCAACTCGCGGCTCCATGTCTTGGTGAAACCGATCACGCCAAACTTGGTGGCGGCGTAGTTGGTCTGGCCGAAGTTGCCGTAGATGCCCACCACCGAACTGGCGTTCAGAATCACACCGCTGCCCTGCTTCACCATGGTGTCGGCCACCGACTGGGTGCAGTGGAAAACGCCGCGCAGGTTCACGTCAATGACGCGGTCGAACTGCTCAAAAGTCATTTTCTGCAGCCGCGCGTCCATGGTGATGCCGGCGTTGTTGACCAGCACGTCGATGCGGCCGAACTGCGCTACCGTCTTTGCCACCACCGCGTCGACCATGTCGCGCTGGGTCACGTCCATCACAAAGCCTTCGGCCTGTGCGCCGATTGCGCGGCACTGGGCTACGGCATCATCGACCGCCGCCTGTTTGACGTCGCAGACGATGACGATAGCGCCTTCGCGGGCAAACTTGAGTGAGGTGGCCAGGCCAATGCCTTGCGCGGCGCCGGTGACGATGCTGACCTTGCCGACAAGGCGGCCGGCCGTGGAGGAAGAAGACATGGTGTTGTTGTGCGTAAGAAATAGAGAAGCGCCGCGCCCCCTTGGCAGCGGCGCTCCAGTGTAGCGAGGGCGCAGTACGCTCTCGCCTGGATTCAGTACACCGGCTGGTGCTTCTTCAGGCTGGCCTTCACTGCATCGGTCAGCGCAAAGCCGGGGCCGAATTTCTGCGCCAGCGCATCGGCGCGCTTGGCGAAGGCATCGATACCCATGCCGTAGATGAACTGCAGCGCGCCGCCCGTCCAGGCCGGAAAGCCGATGC
>JAZKCX010000219.1:0-3686 GCA_040387875.1 Pseudomonadota bacterium
TTGGCGGCCGATTTCTGGTAGCCAATGCGCAAAAACTCGAGTGGCTTTTTTTCACTGGTGGACTGGGCCTGCACACCCTGCGGAACCAAGCCCCAAGACACTGCGGTAAGCCCCAGCAACTTCAGCAGGCGCCGGCGAATCAAATGAACAGACGTGTTCATATTCGCCCCCTGTCAGCGCGCTGCTGCGGTGCTGATGGGCTTGGCGGGCAAGGCGTCGGCGACCTTGATGGCCTGCGGAATCAGTTTCAGCTCATGGAACACATCGGCCACTTTTTGCTGTTCAGCCGCCACTTTGGCCGACACTGGCACCACCCCCAAGGGGTAACGGCTCAGACTCAGCCTGACCACCTCGAAGTCCAGACCCTGCAAGGGAGCAATGAGTTTTACGGCTTCGTCTAGGTTGGCGGTTAGCCAGCGGCCCCGCTCGACTGCGTCTTCAAACAGGGTTGCAATGACCTGGGGGTTCTTTTCGATGAAGCTGCGCTCGGCCAGATAGAAAAGGTGGTTATTCACAAGCCCGGTTCCATCTACCAGCAGCCTTGCGCCTATCTGTTTCTCTGCAGCAGCAAGGAACGGGTCCCAGATCACCCATGCATCCACAGCACCGCGCTCAAAGGCGGCCCGGGCGTCGGCCGGGGCCAGGAAAACCGGCTGAACATCGCTGTACTTCAGGCCGTTCTTCTCAAGTGCCTTGACCAGCAGGTAGTGCACGTTGGAGCCCTTGTTCAACGCAATCTTCTTGCCCTTGAGGTCGGCTACGGTGCGGATGGCGGAGTCTTTGGGCACCACAACTGCTTCGGCCTTGGGGGCCGCCGGATCGTTACCTACGTAGACGAACCGGGCGCCGGCGGCCTGCGCAAAGATGGGCGGCGCTTCGCCCACATAGCCGACGTCGATGGAGCCAACATTCAGCCCCTCCAACAGCTGCGGCCCAGCAGGGAACTCCACCCACTTCACGCCAAAGCCCAATGGCGCAAGCTTTTTCTCTAGGGTGCCCTGGGACTTTTGCAGCACAAACAGGCTGGCGGCTTTCTGGTAACCAATGCGCAGCTCACCTTTGGTTTGTCCATATGCAACCGGCAGCAGTAAAAAAGTTACGACCAGAGCGATGGCTGACAACACCACCGAGCCAACAAAAGCATTTCGAAGAACGCGCAGTGCACGGTTCCAGCCTTCATGCAAGGCGGGTTCGTTTGGTATTTCTACATTAGCTTGATTCATTTCAGAATCCTTTTCAAAAAAACGCAGGCAACAGCTTTCCCGGCCGCTTGCATAGCGGCAAAAAAACAGCGAGAGGGGCGGCCGCGGGGGAGCGGGCGGGAGACCGAGTTACACGCTACATCGCACGCGCGAAAAATGAACTGGCTCGAATCCGGCCGTGGCCGGTGTGCGAAAACTCTCAAAACACAGCGTGGCTACTGCATCGTCGAGCCGCGCAGCAATGTCGTCGTTCAACTGGTGTGCGCCTTCCGGCAGCAAAGCCACCTGGGCATCGGAGGCATACACGCCCGGCAGGATGTGCCGCGCCGACAGCGACTGCAGCACCGGCCGCAGCGCATAGTCCAGCGCCAGCATGTGGCCGGGGCTGCCGCCGGTGGCCAGCGGCAACACCACCTTGTCTTTCAACGCGGTTTGCGGCAGCAGGTCCAGAAATACCTTGAGTACCCCGCTGTACGCGGCCTTATAGACCGGCGTGGCAATCACCACCGCGCGGGCCCGTGCCACCTGGTCTGCCGCCTGGGTAATGCTGCGGTGCGACGTGTCGGCCAACACCAGCGCCTGCGGCGACAGATCGCGAATAAGCAGCCGCTCCAGGTAGACGTTGCGGGCCTGCAGCCGCTCGGCCACGGCATCAAGCAGCGCGGCAGAGCGGGAGCGTTCCGACGGGCTGCCGGCGATAAGCAATACAGACATGAAAACCGCGCTTACTTCTTGGCGTAGATCTGGTCAAACGCCGCACCGTCGGCAAAGTGCTCCTTGGTGGCCTTGTCCCAGCCACCAAAGGCTTGGTCAATCGTGAAAAGGTTCAGCTTGGGCAACTGTTTGGCGTACTTGGCCTGCGCCTTGGCGGACGTGGGGCGGTAGAAGTGTTTGCCAATAATGTCCTGCGCTTCTTCGGTGTACAAAAACTTCAAATATTCCTCGGCCACGGCCCGGGTGCCTTTTTTGTCCACATTCTTGTCCACCACGGTTACCGGCGGTTCGGCCAGAATGCTCAGGCTAGGGTAGACAAAATCCACCTTGCTGCCAAACTCTTTTTCCAGCAGATAGGCCTCGTTCTCCCAGGAAATAAACACGTCGCCCTGGTTGCGTTGGGCAAAAGTGATGGAGGAGCCGCGTGCCCCAGTGTCAAGCACCGGCACATTGGCGTACAGCTTGCCGACAAACTCCTTGGCCTTGGCATCGCTGCCGAATTTGCGCTTGGCAAACTCCCAGGCGGCCAGGTAGTTCCAGCGCGCGCCGCCCGAGGTTTTGGGGTTGGGCGTGATCACCGATACCCCAGGTTTGACCAGATCGTCCCAGTCCTTGATGCCCTTGGGGTTGCCAGCGCGCACCACCAGCACAATGGTAGAGGTGTAGGGAGCCGAATTCAGCGGCAGGCGCTTTTGCCAGTCGGCCGGAATCCAGCCGCCGTTTTTGTGCAGCGCGTCCACATCACCGCCCAGTGCCAGCGTCACCACATCGGCGTCCAGCCCGTCAATAACCGATCTGGCCTGCTTGCCCGAGCCGCCGTGCGACTGTTTGATGGTCACGTCCTGGCCAGACTTGGCCTTCCAGTGTTTGGCAAACGCGGCGTTGTATTCAACGTAGAGCTCGCGCGTGGGGTCGTACGACACGTTGAGCAGCGTAACGGCGGCGGGCTGGGCCTGTGCATTCCATCCCAGGGCTGCTGCAGCGGCAACCAGTGAAAGCTTGATAATGTGGCGGCGTGAAGTCATTTTTTGGATTCCAGAAACAGTGAACAAGCTGGATTCTGGAAGCCGGACTTCAAAACTGGAACTACCAAGATTTCAGTTCTAAATAGCTAAAACATCCTAAGACACTCCACAGAGGTACTCCATGGCGCGAATGGTTCAATGCATCAAGCTCGGCAAGGAAGCCGAGGGACTCGATTTCCCGCCCTACCCCGGCGAACTGGGCAAACGCATCTGGGAAGGCGTGAGCAAGGAGGCCTGGGCCGCCTGGCTCAAGCACCAGACCATGCTAGTGAACGAAAACCGGCTGAACCTGGCTGATCTGCGCGCCCGCCAGTACCTGGCCCGCCAGATGGAAGCGCATTTTTTTGGCGACGGCGCAGAAGCCGTGCAGGGCTACGTACCGCCGGCGGCATAAGAAAGCAAACGCCGTGTTGTTGGCCACATGGCAGGGCCAGCCCCTGCATGTGGTGGCCGACACCGGCTTTGGGCAGGGTCTGAATTTCCTGCGCCTCTGGCGCACCTGGCGCGACGACCCGGCCCGCTGCAGCCGCCTGCACTGCGCGGCCATCGCCCCACAAGCTCCCAGCCGCGAGGGGTTGCTGCAAGCTGCGGGCACACACCCCGGCCTGGCCGAACTGGCGGCAGAATTCACAGCCCAATTTCCCGACCCACTGCCGCCCGGCTTCCATGTGCTGCCAATGGACGATGGCCGTGTCACGCTGACGCTGTGTATTGGCGAGGTGTTGCCGGTGCTGCAGTCGTGGCG
>JAZKCX010000219.1:3786-5491 GCA_040387875.1 Pseudomonadota bacterium
AGGCCACGCCACGGTGCTTGGAGCAGGCCTCGCCGGCGCGGCCTTGTGCCGGGCGCTGGGCCGGCGCGGTTGGTCCATCACCCTGCTGGACCAGGCCGATGGCCCGGCCCAGGGCGCGTCCAGCCTGCCAGTGGGCCTGATGGCACCGCACCAAACTGCAGAACCGACCGCGATGTCGCGGCTGACCGAGACCGGTGCCCGCTGGATGAAACGCGAACTCGCCCGCGTATTGCCAGACAGCCCCGACTGGCGCGCTGGCGTGGTGCGCATGGGCGGCACACAAGCACCCGAATGGCTACCCGACGCGATGCAGGTCACACCCGCTGCGCTGGTGCGCGCCTGGCTGGACGAAGCGCAGCACACGGGCCGGTTGACCACCAACTGGAACAGCCGGGTGACCAGCCTGCAACGCGCGCCACAACACTGGACCTTGCGCGACGATACCGGGCATCCAACCGTTGAAGCCAGCACCTTGCTGCTGGCCAGCGCCTGGGGCAGCCAGGCCCTGCTGCAGCCTTGGGGCGGCGATGCGCTGGCCCTGTCGCCGGTGCGGGGGCAGCTCAGCCTGGGGCTGGCGTCTGATCTGGCGGACGCACCGCCGCACCCTCTCAACGGCGCCGGGGTGTTTGTGCCGCGCTGCCACTGGCAGGGCAAAGACCACTGGGTGATGGGCGCGACCTACGAGCGCGGTGAAAGCGCGGTAGAGGTGCGCGAGGTCAACCACCAGGCCAACCTCGCAGCCCTGCAGGGCTGGCTACCCACACTGGCCGACCAGTTAACGCCGTCTTTTCAGGCAGGCCGGGTGTTGGGCTGGGCACAGATCCGCTGCGCGACCGGCGACCGGCTGCCGCTGGCCGGTGCGCTGCCCGATATTGACGCACTCAAGGCCCACCGCCCTGTGCACCAGCAGCCACGACTGGACGGGCTCTACGCCCTCACCGGTCTGGGTTCGCGCGGGTTGACGCTGGCCCTGCTGTGCGCCGAGGTGCTGGCGGCGCGTCTGACCCAGGAGCCGCTGCCGGTGCCCGCCGAGCTGGCGGACGCGCTGGACCCGGCCCGTTTTGCACTGCGCCAGCGCCGCCGAAGCGGCTGAAATACCGCTTCCAGCGGCATATGGACGATTTCTTTATAACCATATGCACATACCAGTCCAAGAAAAATGTCGTTTGCTTATATAGGGCCAACCCTTAGAGTCCATGTTCCATGCATGAACTCGCTTTTGTCTTTGCCGGTTTCGGGGTTGGCCTTGTCGTCGGTTTGACGGGGGTGGGCGGCGGCTCGCTGATGACGCCCATTCTGATTTTCTTTTTTGGCGTCAAGCCCTACCTCGCGGTGGGCACCGACCTGCTGTTTGCTGCCTTCACCAAGATGGGTGGCACCGTCAGCATGGCCCGGCAAAAGCTGGTGCCCTGGCGGGTGGTGGGCCAGTTGTGCGCTGGCAGTATTCCCGCCGCGCTGGTCACGCTGTATGTGTTGCACCAGATGGGCCCGGCCGACCCCAAGGTGCAACATGTGATGACCACCACACTGGGTGTGGCGCTGTTGCTCACGGCTGTTGCCACGCTGTACAAAGCGCTGCGGGGCCGCCAGTTGCCGCGCGACGACGCGATGGGTGTATCCGCCCGCGCCACCACGCCACGCCACTGGACACTGCCCTTGTTGTTTGGCGCGCTGATTGGCACGCTGGTGACCATCACCTCGGTGG
>JAZKCX010000220.1:0-2690 GCA_040387875.1 Pseudomonadota bacterium
TCCACCTGCGGGTAGTTTTGTTTGACCCAGCGCACCCGCTCAATCACGCCCTGGCTGTGGCCGTGGGCCGTATCGACCACGATGGCGTCCACACCGGCACGCACCAGCAGCTCCACGCGTTCTTCGGTGCCCTCGCCCACACCCACTGCCGCGCCCACGCGCAGGCGGCCGGTTGCGTCGCGCGCGGCATTGGGGAAACTGGTCTGCTTGGTAATGTCTTTGACCGTGATCAGGCCCTTGAGCTCGAAATCGTCGTTGACAACCAGCAGGCGTTCGAGCTTGGAGCGGTTCAGCAAAGCGCGGGCTTCGGCGGCGGTAACGCCCTCCTTCACCGTGACCAGCTTGTCGCGCGGCGTCATGATTTCACTCACCGGTACGTCGTAACGGGTCTCGAAACGCAGGTCGCGGTTGGTGACAATACCTACCACCTTGCCGCCGTCACACACCGGGAAGCCGCTCACGCCGAGCTGTTCCGACAGGTCAATCACCTGCCGTACCGTGTGGCTGGGCGTGATGACCACCGGGTCGCGCAGCACGCCGGATTCGTAGCGTTTGACGCGCAGCACTTCGGCGGCCTGCTGTTTCGGGCTGAGGTTTTTGTGGACGATGCCCATGCCGCCTTCCTGAGCCATGGCAATCGCCAGGCGGGCCTCGGTCACTGTGTCCATCGCGGCAGACACCAGCGGCAGATTCAGCGTGATATTGCGGGAAAGGCGGGTCGCAAGAGACGTGTCCTTGGGCAGGACTTGGGAGAACGCTGGCACCAACAACACATCGTCGAAGGTGAGCGCTTTTCCTAAGAGGCGCATTGTGAAAGCTCCAAAAAACCGATTGTACCTTTGCTGTAACAGCGCGACTGGTACTAACCCTGAAGCCCGCCGCCGCCCCGCCCTTGGCGATAAACTCGACCGCATGCCCAGACCCAAGCTCCTTCTTCTTTATGCGCTGTGCGCCTGGTGTGGTGCAGCATCGGCCCAATGGGCGTGGCGCGACGCGCAGGGCAACCGCGTTTTCAGCGACCGCCCGCCGCCGCCAGGCATTGCCAGCAAGGACATCCTGCGCCAGCCTGCCGGAGGTGGACGCGCCATTCCACTGGAAGTTGCGCCGCCAGCGGCCAGTGCCCCATCGAAACCCGCAGCCAGCGCTGCTGCAGCGCCAGCGCAGGACAAAGAACTGGAAGCCAAAAAGAAACAGGCCGACGATGCCGAGGCCGCCCGCAAGAAGGCCGCTGCCGACAAGCTGGCCAAAGACCGCGCCGAAAACTGCAATCGGGCCAGACAGGCCAAGGCCACTTACGACTCCGGCATTCGGGTGGGCCGCACCAACGCCCAAGGCGAGCGCGAGATTCTGGACGACGCCGCCCGCGCGGCCGAAACCCAGCGCCTGCAGGGTGTGATAGACAGCGATTGCAAATAAAAAGTGCTTCTGGCCGGCACTGGTATTCGCTTTTTAGCTATCAAAAATAGAGTATTTCGGGCTAGTAACCCGACTTGGCCCCCGGCCGTTTGCGTGCAAACAGGCCGGCGCTCCGGCTTCCCTGCTGCACAAACCGCTCGCGCCGCGCAACCTTCGGGTCGACCTTGAGAGCGCGGTAAATTTCTACCCGGTCCTGGTCCTGCACCGTCTGTGCCCGGTCCACCAACCGGCCCCAGATACCGACCTCGGCGGTGTGCGAGTCCAGCGCCGGGTAGCGCGTGGCCAGTTCACTTGTATCCAACACCTGCTGAACGGTAGCGCCCACCGGCATCTGGAGTTGCTGCTCAAACACCTCGCGCGGCGCCGGCGAATACACCAGCGTTATGGAAAAGGAAAGCGGGCCACTGTCAGCCATAGACCTGCTCGGCCCGCCGCACAAAAGCATCGACCAGGCTGCCGGCAATCTTGTCAAACACCGGGCCCACCAGCATGGACAGCGCTGCGTTGTCAAAACCGTAGCGCAGTTCCAGCTCCACCCGGCAGGCCCGCTCGGCAGCGGCCTCGGCTTTGCCCGGTGTATTGAGCGCCACAAAATTCCACTCGCCCTCAAGCTGGGAGAACGGCCCGCTGACCAGGTTCAACTTCACCTGCTGGCCATCGATGTGCGCGTTGCGGGTGGTAAAGCGCTGGTGCAAGCCGCCAATGCTGATGCCCACCTCGGCGGTCACGCCGTCGGCATGGGTTTCCACAATGCGCGCCTGGTCGCACCACGGGAGGAATTCGGGGTAGTGGGGAACATCGGTGACCAGCGCAAACATTTCTGCGGGGCTGTACCAGATCAGTACGGACTTGTGGACGGTTTTCATTCGGGAGAGCTAAGGCCTGCCGCCATTGTGGCCTGCAACTAAAATGGCGAACGCGCGAGCAATGAATTGTATTGAGGCCGTGCGCCCCCACCTGCCCGCCATGTCCAAAAAGTCCGACGCTCCCGCCCAGAAAAACACCCGCATTGCGGACAACAAAAAGGCGGCCTACAACTATTTCTTCGAAGAACGCTTCGAGGCCGGCATGGTGCTGGAAGGCTGGGAGATCAAATCACTGCGCGAAGGCAAGGTGCAGCTGACCGACGGCTATGTGGTCATCCGCAATGGCGAGCTGTTTGTGCTGGGCTGCCAGATCAACCCGCTCAACACTGCGTCCAGCCATGTCAACCCGGATTCGGTGCGCACCAAAAAACTGCTGCTGCACAAGGCCGAGATCAAGCGGCTGATCGG
>JAZKCX010000221.1:0-1798 GCA_040387875.1 Pseudomonadota bacterium
CCTGCTGGAGGTGGCGCAGACCATCTCGCTGCTGTCCACCATCAGCGAGCGCGAGACCGACCAGAACGTCGTCACCCTGTCCACCCTGCACGCCGCCAAGGGGCTGGAGTGGCCGCATGTGATGCTGGTGGGCGTGACCGAGGGCCTGCTGCCCTTCAAGCTGGGCGACGACGGCGACGGCCCGCTGGACGGCGCGGCGCAGGAGAGCCAGCTGCTGCGGCTGCAGGAAGAGCGCCGGCTGATGTACGTGGGTATTACCCGGGCCCGGCTCACGCTGGCAGTGAGCTGGACCAAGCGCCGCAAGAAAGGCCGCGAGATGATTGCCGCGCAGCCCAGCCGCTTTATTGCGGAAATGGCGCTGGACAAGGCCACCGTAAAAGAGAATCCGCGCGACAAACTCAAGGCATTGCGGGCCGAGTTTGCCCAGCGGGCCTCGGCCGCCCAGGCTACGCAGGATGCCCATGCGGCACTGGACGGCATGGCGCCCAAATAAGTGGCGCACCCGTACACTGGCTGCATGACACGCAGCACGCATTTTTTCTGTCTTTCTTGGCCTCTGGCAGCCCTCTTCGGCGCGGCCTGCGCGGTGGCCCAGCCGCTGCCCGCCACCGAAAGCTGGCAGCAGTGCACCGCACTGGCCAGCGACGGCACCGCCCGGCTCGCCTGTTTTGACCGCTGGGCGCGCAGCCAGACAGCGCCAGCCGCATCAGCAAGCAATGCACCCGCCACGCCCGCAAGCCCCGTACCTGCGGTAGCCGCAGCGCCGCGCGGACCCACGCCCATCGTCATCAACCTGACCACCGACGAGGGCTGCAAGAACCGCGAATTCTCCGACCTGTCCCGCTTCTGGGAGCTGGAGCCGGGCAGCGACTGCGGCAACTTTGGCATACGCGGCTACCGGCCATTGAGCCTGTCGGTCACGCGCGCCGACAGTGTCAATGTGCGGCCCAGTTCACCCAGCAACATGGGCGCGCCGGCACTGGCCTTCAGCAAGTCGGAGACGCGTGTGCAGTTGTCGGTGCGCACCAAAATTGCCAAAGACCTTTTGACCGGCGCCAACCCCCGGCTGAAAGATTCGCTGTGGTTTGCTTACACCCAGCAGTCGTACTGGCAGCTGTTCAACAAATCGCTGTCGCGCCCCTTCCGCAGCACCGACCACGAGCCCGAAATCATCTACGCCTACCCGACCGAGGCCAACCTGCCCGGCGGCTGGCAGCTGCGCTACACCGGCCTGGGCGTGGTGCACCAGTCCAACGGGCAAAGCCTGCCGCTGTCGCGCAGCTGGAACCGGGTTTACCTGATGGCAGGCATGGAAAAAGACAGCCGCTTTCGCGTGACCGGCCGCGTCTGGCGGCGCATTCCCGAGGCCGTGGGCAGCGACGACAACCCCGACATCAGCAACTTTGTGGGCCGCGCCGAAGTCACCGGCAGCTGGACGCCCAACCGCGACAACATGGTGGGCCTGACGCTGCGCCACAGCCTGAAAAGCGACACCCGCGGATCGCTGCGGCTGGAATGGCTCAAGACCCTGGGCAACGGCAACAGCGAAAAGGACCTGAGCGGCCTGCGCCTGCACACCCAGATTTTCAGCGGCTATGGCGATACTTTGATAGATTACAACCGTCGGCGCACCGTGCTCAGCGTCGGCCTGAGTCTGGTGGACTGGTAAACCTTAGCGGAGACGTACCGTGAAAACACTCACTGACCAACTCGCGCAGTACGCGGCCTACCACCGCGACCGGCGCAACATTGCCACCCACTTTGTCGGCATACCGATGATTGTGGTGGCGGTGGCCAC
>JAZKCX010000221.1:1898-3315 GCA_040387875.1 Pseudomonadota bacterium
TTGACCGAGGTGCCGTGGGATGCCACCACCCGCACGCCCAAATTCAACCCGCTGGAAAAACTGCCGGTGCTGATTCTGGAGGATGGCAGCGGCGTCTACGAATCCAGCTACATCCTGCAGTACCTAGAGCTGAAATATCCCGACTCACCGCTACTGCCCCAAGACGCCGACGGCATACTTGCCGCCCGCAAGTTCGAGGTGCTGTGTGACGGTGTGTGTGATGCGATGGTGCTGACCTTTTTTGAACGCCAGCGTGGCGATGCTGCCAGCCCGGAATGGCTGGCCCGCCAGCGCCGCAAGATAGACGGCGGTGTGCGCGAGATGGCGCGGCTGCTGGGGGACCGGCCTTGGGCGGTAGGCGAGCGCTTTGGCCTGGGCGACATCGCCATCGGCGCAGTGCTGGGCTATTTGTCGGTGCGTTTTGCCGACCTACCCTGGCGCACTGACTACCCGAATCTGGCCGCGCACAGCGCCAGGCTGGAAGTGCGGGAGTCCTTCAAAAACTCGGTGCCCTACCCGCAGAAAATTTCCGACAAGGTGGTCTGAGCGGCGCGGCTCAGGACGGGCGTTGTGCCGCCCGCTGTACCGCCGCCAGAAGCCGCCGCGCAGCATTCAGATGCGGCTGATCCACCATGCCGCCGCGCACCCGGCCCGAGGCTTTGGCACCGTCCTGCAACTCGGCCACCACTTCACCGGCCCAGGCAAGATCGTCGTCGCTGGGGCGCAGCGCCGCGTGAATGACGGCAATCTGCGCCGGGTGGATGGCAGCCTTGGCGGTGAATCCCAGTGCCGCATGGGCCCGGGTTTCGGCCGCCAATGCTTCGGGGTTGTCCAGCCCGGTAAACACGGCGTCGATGGCCGGAATGCCGCAGGCATGGCTGGCCAGCAGGGCGCTGTCGCGCGCCCGCAGCGCGGGGGAGAGGTAGTTGCCAGCCGCGTCGCGCAGGCTGCGCACACCCAGGCTGGCCGCCAGGTCTTCGGCGCCCCACAGAATGCCCGCCAGGCGCGGCATGGGATGGTCAAAACTGTGGATGCGCTGCATGGCACGCGCGGTTTCGGTGGCAATTGCCATCACCAGAATGGAGCGGTTCGGCCAGCCGTTGCGGCGCTCGATTTCGGTCAGCACCTTGTCCAGCCACAGCAGGTCGTCCATGCCCTCGCACTTGGGCAGCACAATGCCGGCGGGACGGGCACGCGACACCGCCTGCAGGTCGTCCAGGTGATAGAGGCTGGTGAGCGGGTTCACGCGTATCCAGGCCGGTACCGGCGGCGGCGTGGCCAGCCACTGCGCCACGGCATCTCGGGCCACGGCTTTTTCGGCCAGCGGCACACTGTCTTCCAGATCGAGAATCAGCGCGTCGGCGCCGCTGGCCACGGCCTTGGCAAAACGCTCGGGCCGGTTGCCCGGCACGAACAG
>JAZKCX010000221.1:3415-15684 GCA_040387875.1 Pseudomonadota bacterium
TTGGGCCGCGAGCTGCTCTCGCGCACGGCCTTGACGGTGGTGCGCACATGGATGGTGTCGCCATGGAACAGCGGCTTGGGAAAACGCACATCGCTCATGCCGAGGTTGGCAATGGTGGTGCCCAGCGTGGTGTCGTTCACCGTCATGCCAATCATCAGCCCCAGCGTGAACAGGCTGTTGACCAGCGGTTTGCCGAACTCGGTTTTGGACGCAAACTCGTGATCGATGTGCAGCGGCTGCACGTTCAGCGTGAGGCAGGAGAACATCATGTTGTCCGACTCGGTGATGGTGCGGCCCCAGGGGTGCTTGAACACCTGCCCGACCTGGAATTCTTCAAAGTACAAACCTGCCATGCGTGGCTCCTCTTTTATTGGGTTTCGGTATTGTCTGGCGCGGGATCGATTTCGACCAGCATCTGGCCCTGACCGACGATGTCGCCGACTTTTACATGCACCAGCCGGACCTGGCCAGTAACCGGGGCCGACAGTGCGTGGTAAAGCTTCATGGCTTCGAGCGTGAGCACCGGATCGCCGGCCGTCACCGCGTCGCCGTCTTTGACCATCAGCTCGGAAATGCGGCCTGGCAGCGTGGCCGACAGGTTGCTGCCCTGGCTTTGCGCGCTGCTGGCGTTCAGGCTGTGTGCGAGTTCATGCTCCACATCCCAGACCATGCTGCGACCGAGCGCCCACGAGTACCAGCGCTGGCCGCCGGTGGGCTGCACATGGACGTTGGCCAGCAAGGTTTCACCATCGCGCACCGTAACCCAGGCGCCCTCTGCATCGGCTTGCACCGTGGCCTGGAGCGCGGGCTGGTCGGCCAGCCAGAAACGCCCATGGCTCTGCTGCACCCGCAGCGCTTCGCTCTCGCTGGCGGCGGAAACATCGGCCAGTTGCAGGTCGATGCGCGCGCCTTGACCAGTGGCTCCGGTCACGCGAAAGCCACGCAGCGCGCCCCACACCGGCACCTGCAGCGGCTGAATGGCCGCCCAGCCAGCCGCAATGGCAAGCTGGTGCGCCTGGCGCATCTGCACCTCGGGCTGGGGGCCCGTTGGGAAATGCTGGTCGAGAAAGCGCGTGGTTAATACCGCATCAAAATCCTTGTGCTGCAATATCTGCAACAGCAGCGATGCGTTGGTGCGTACGCCTTCAATACGCAACTCTTCCACGCCGCTGCGTACCCGAGCGGTCGCCTCGGCGCGGGTGGCACCAAAGCCGATCACCTTGGCCAGCATGGAGTCGTAGTAAGGCGTGACTTCGCTGCCCGCATGCAGGCCGCTGTCGACCCGCACGCCCGGCTGCTTGACGGGCTCTGCATAGCCAATCAGCTTGCCCAGGCTGGCGCGGTAGTCGTGCTCGGGTTCTTCGGCATTGAGCCGGCATTCAATGGCCCAGCCGTTGCGGGTGATGGCGTCCTGCGCCAGCGGCAAAGGTTCGCCCGCAGCAACCCGCAGTTGCCACTCCACCAGATCCAGCCCGGTGGTGAGTTCGGTCACTGGATGCTCCACCTGCAGGCGGGTATTCACTTCGAGGAAATACGGCGTGTCGCCGTGGTCGGCGTCGAGCACAAACTCCACCGTCCCGGCGTTGTCGTAGGCCATCACCCGGCCCATGCGCAGTGCCGATTCATAGAGCTTCGCGGCCACTGCGGCCGGCAGATGGTTGGCGGGTGCTTCCTCAATCACCTTCTGGAAACGACGCTGGATGGAACATTCGCGCTCAAACAGATGCACCAGACCGCCATGGCGGTCACCGACGATCTGCACTTCAAGGTGGCGCGGGTTGACGATGTATTTTTCCAGCAGCACCCGCTCGTCGCCGAACGATGCCAGCGCTTCCTTTTTCGCCAGCGCCAGCATGGCCTCAAATTCTTCTGGCGCATTGATGCGGCGCATGCCCTTGCCGCCACCACCAGCACTGGCTTTGATCAGCAGCGGAAAGCCGATTTTCTTCGCCTCGGCCAGCAGCAGCGAGGGTGTTTGGTCGTCACCGTCGTAGCCAGGGACGCAGACCACGCCGGCTGCGCGGGCCATGCGCTTGCTCTCGATCTTGGAGCCCATCGAATGGATGGCGCTGCGGTTCGGCCCGACAAAGCGGATGCCGTTTTTGTCGCAGGCGTCGATCAACTCCAGCTTTTCCGACAGAAAGCCGTAGCCGGGATGGATGGCCTGCGCGCCGCTGGAAATGGCGGCGTGGATGATGGTCTGGGCCCGCAGGTACGATTCGCTGGCACTGGCTGCGCCGATGGCTACCGCGAAGTCGGCCTCGGCCACGTGGCGGGCGCCGGCATCGGCCTCGGAATACACCGCCACCGTTTCAATGCCCATGCGACGCGCGGTGCGGATGATGCGGCAGGCGATTTCGCCACGGTTGGCGATCAGGATACGTTTGAACATGAATTACATCCTGAACACAGGGGACGGGCCGGTAGCGCGCGGGGTGGTATGCGCGAGCATTTGCAGGCACAGGCCCAGCACGTCGCGGGTCTGGGTGGGCTCGATGATGCCGTCGTCCCACAGCCGCGCAGTGGCGTAGTAGGGGTCGCTCTGGCGGGTGAACTGCTCGGTAGTGTCGGCCGCGAGCTTGGCCATGCCGGCGTCGTCGCCTGCCCCCTTGAGGGAGCTCTTGCGTAGCTCGGTCAGCACGGTGGTGGCAACCTCGGGGCTCATGGTGGCAATGCGCGAATTGGGCCAGGCAAACAGAAAGTGCGGCGCAAAACCGCGGCCACACATGCCGTAGTTGCCGGCGCCGTAGGAGCCGCCGATCAACACCGTCAGGCGCGGCACGCGGGCGGTGGCCATCGCATAGACCAGCTTGGCCGAATGTTTGGCAATTCCGCCGCGCTCGGCCTCGGTACCGACCATGAAGCCAGTGATGTTCTGCAGAAACAGCAGTGGAATGTTGCGTTGGTTGCAGAGTTCAATGAAGTGCGCGCCCTTGACCGACGATTCGGAAAACAGCACGCCGTTATTGGCCAGAATGCCGACCGGCTGGCCGTGGATGCTGGCGGTGGCGCAGACCAGGGTGGCGCCGTATTCGGGCTTGAACTCCTGCAACTCGCTGTCGTCCACCATGCGGATCAGCACCTCGCGCACGTCGTAGGGCTGCTTCAGGTCGTTGCCCACAATGCCGGGAATCTCGGCGGCGTCGAAACGCGGCGGCAGGCTGGTGCGCGCCACGCTGGGCTGGGCCGGCGGCAGGTTCAGATGTTTCACGATCTGGCGCAGTTTGGCCAGCGCCTGGCGCTCGTCGGCGGCCAGGTAGTCGGTGACGCCCGAGACACGGGTATGCATGCCGGCACCGCCCAAGGTTTCACCATCGACCACTTCGTTGATGGCCGCCTTGACAATCTGCGGCCCCCCCAGGTGGATGCGGCCGGTGCCGTCCACGATGATGGCTTCGTCAGACAGCGCCGGAATGTAGGCGCCGCCTGCGGTGCAGCCACCGAATACGGCGGAGAGTTGCGGCAGGCCGGCCGCGCTCATGCGGCACTGGTTGTAGAAAGTCGTGCCAAAGTGGCCCCAGTCGGGGAACACTTCATCCTGCTGCGGCAGAAAGGCACCGCCGCAATCGACCAGGTACAAACAGGGCAGACGGTTCTGCAGCGCAATCTCCTGCGCCCGCACATGCTTGCGCACGGTTTCCTTGAAAAAGCTGCCGCCTTTGACCGTAGCGTCGTTGGCAATCACCATGCAGTACTGGCCTTCGACGATGCCAATGCCTGCCACCGCGCCAGCTGACGGCACCTCGTTGTTGTACAGGCCCCAGCCGGCCAGCGGCGAGATTTCCAGGAAAGGCGAGCCCACATCCAGCAGCAAATCGATGCGCTGGCGCACCGGCAGCTTGCCGCGCTCAATGTGGCGGGCCATGAGCTTGTCGCCGCCGCCGCGCACGGCCCAGGCCATGCGCTCGCGCAGCGTGGCAAGCAGGCTGTCGTACTGTTTTACGTTGCGGGCATAGGCCTCGCTGCGCGGGTTGATTTTTGACACGGTGGTCATGGACTGCCTCGATGTGCGCAGTGCGCAGTTTTTTAGGGAATTCAGGCGGGCTTGGGCTGCAAACCGTGGGCCACCAGTTCGGCCAGTTCGGCGGCCACAACCTCCAGGCCAGACTTGCGTTCGTCGTACCACTCGGTGGCCCAGTTCATGGCACCAAACAAATAGAAGACCGTACGTTGCAGGTCAGGGCCAGCGCGAATTTCACCGCGCTCCTGCAGCCGTACCAGCATGTCGCGCCAGTAACGCTCGTAACGACGCCGTAGCGCGCGGTGCGACTCACGCACCTGGGCCGGAACCTGGCCACGGATGCGGATGTTGGCCGAGGTGAAATCGTGCGCCAGCAGCAGCCCGCGAAAGTGCGCTTCAATAGCCGAGTGCAGCGTCTGGGCCAGAGTGGCATTGGCCGGCAAGGCCTCTACGGCCGTCTTGACCGCGTCGAACACCCGCTGCACACCGATGTTCAGCACCTCGCCCACAATCGCGTCTTTCGACGCAAAGTGGTAGTAGATGCTGCCGGCCTGCATGCCGCAGTTGCTGGCAATAGCCCGCAGCGTGGTGGCCGCAAATCCTTCGTGGCGAAACAGCCGCGCGGCAGTTTCCAGAATCAGCTGGCGCGAGTCTGCGGCGGAACCTTCGCCTGTGGGAGCCTTGGTGGGGGCGGCTATGGTCGGCATCTGCATTCGCTTTGCGCTTAGCGCATGCGCTTGGCAATTTCGTCCAGCATGACTTCGGTGGCGCCGCCGCCGATGGACTGGATGCGCGCATCGCGGCTCATGCGCTCGATGGCCGATTCACGCACGTAGCCCATGCCGCCATGGAACTGCACGCAGTCGTACATGACTTCGTTAACCAGCTCACCGCACAGTGCCTTGAGCATGGAGGCTTCGGCCACCACCACATGTTTTTGTGCGTCGCGCCAGGCGGTGTTGTAGATCAGGGCCTTGGCCGCTTCAACACGGGCCTTGAGCATGGCCAGACGGTGGCGAATGGTCTGCTTGTCCCACAGGGTGGCACCAAAAGCCTTCCGCTGGGTGACCCAATCCATGGTCAGTTCAATGGCTTTGGAGGCCTCGCCCATGGCCTGTGCAGCCAGTACGATGCGCTCGTTTTGCAGGTTCTTCACCAGCGCATAAAAACCCTTGTTTTCTTCGCCTAACAAATTGGCAGCCGGCACGCGGCAGTTCTCGAAGACCAGCTCGGCGGTGTCGCTGGACAGCCAGCCATGCTTCTTGAGCGGACGCGCCACGCTGAAACCGGGCATACCCTTCTCGACGATGAACATGGTGATGTTGTGGTTGCGACCGGGCTCGCCCGTTTTGGCGGCTACGAAAAAGATGTCGCCATGCACGCCGTTGGTGATGAACATCTTGGCGCCGTTGAGCACCCAGTGATCGCCGTCGCGGCGGGCCGTGGTGCGCATCGATGCCAGATCAGAGCCGGCGTCGGGCTCGGTCATGGCCACGGCGGCAATCTTGCGACCGGCAACGATGTCGGGCATCAGGCGGGCTTTCTGCTCGGCGTTGCCCGCATGGTGCAGGTGCGGTGCGGCCATGTCGGTGTGGACCAAGGCGGTGATGGCAAAACCACCAAAGGTCGAGCGGGCCAGCTCTTCGGCATACACCACGCTGGACAGGGTATCCAGTTCGCTGCCGCCGTACTCGGATTCAAAACGGATGCCCAACAGGCCCAAAGCACCCATCTCCAGCATCACCTCGCGCGGCACCTTGCCAGATTCTTCCCAGGAGTCGGCAAACGGCAGTACCCGATCCTGCACAAAACGCTGGATGGTTTCCCGAAGCATCTCGTGCTCTGGCGTGAAGTACGGAAATTTTTCGTGCAGGGGCGTAGAGGTGGTCATGGTCAAAATGGTTACCTAACAAATGTTAGGTAGATTAAACCACAGGCCGGAACCAGAAGCAACTGCGGTGAGCGCAAGGGCGATTCGCCGACACCCGGGCCGCCCATTCGCCGACAGGCTGCCGCCGCCCCGTCCGCGATGCTGTGCGCATCCAATCCATTGATGCCCTCAGGACATCACTCCCCCTCTTTCGGAGCATCCCCGTGCGACTCAAAACCATCGCCTCCTTCCAGTTGAAAACCGCAGTGGATTGCCCCGTTGTAGCCATGCTCAGGCCGCAAAGCGGCCATGGGCAATGGCTTGTGGAAGAGCGCTACGAACTCACCCCCTGGACCCGCGCTACGGAATATGTCGACGTTTACGGAAACCTGTGCCAACGTTTCACGGCTCTGGCAGGAAAGATGGCGATCAAGGTCATTACCGAAATCGAAACGGAGGAGCAGATTGCTGTCGAGCCCAGCGCGCCGGCGACGCCGGTGGCCGACCTGCCTTCCGACATCCTGATGTTTCTACTCCAGAGCCGGTATTGCCCCTCCGAGCAAATGGCCGACCGCGCGCTGGAAATTGTGGGAAGTTGCCAGCCGGGTTACGAGCAGGCAGAAAAAATACGCTTATGGATTCACCAGAATATTCGCTACCAATACGGGGTAAGCGACGCGAGTACCGACGCCCTGGAAACCCTGAAACACGGTGCCGGGGTTTGCCGAGATTTCTCGCATATCGGCATTGCGCTGTGCAGGAGCCTCAACCTGCCGGCGCGGCTGGTAGTGGGCTACCTGTACGGACTGGATCCCATGGATCTGCATGCCTGGTACGAGGTGTATGCAGGCGGACGCTGGTACACCTTTGATGCCACCCAGCCGGAGCCCAAAGGCGGCCGCGTGGTTCTGGCTTATGGCCGTGACGCAGCCGATGTCGCTTTCATCTCCAGCTATGGCAACATGGAAATTGAAAACATGCGCGTAGAGGTGGTGGCCGTGGACGCCCCGCAGAACTGACGCTTCAGTGGCCGAAACCCCGGTCGCTAAAGCGGATCAAGCAGGGCTTTAGACAAGGCCGCAATGTTCGCCGCGCTGGGAACTTGCGGCTTGACTTCATCTTCCAGGGCGGTGGCGTTCTCGTGCGCCTGAATGGCGTTGACCATTTCATACTGGTCTTCCCAGGAGATGGTGATGCCCTTGGGGCAAAGGTCACGCAGCGTACCGAACCAGTAGTAGCCGTCCTTGCCGCCAAATAGCTGGTCAATGCCGCCTGCATCGCCCGCCTTCAGGCCGTGGGCCGACAAAATCTGGGTGAGCTTGAGGTGAGAGACGGAATAACGCATGCGATGTCAGTGGCTGTCAGGAAAGACCGGGGCCGCCCCCGTTCAGCTGTGAAAAAAGCCCCTGACTTCTAATGAAATCAAGGGCTTACATCACTGGTGGCCTGGGGCGGAATCGAACCACCGACACAAGGATTTTCAATCCTCTGCTCTACCGACTGAGCTACCGGGCCTAGCCTTCAATTATAGCAGGGCTGTGACGGGTTTCCGCTCAAGCCAGACTGCGTTTGCTGCGCGAGAGGTCTACCCCCAGCTGCTTGAGCTTGCGGTACAGGTGGGTTCGCTCCAGCCCCGTCTTCTCTGCAACGCGGGTCATGGAGCCGCCTTCCTTGGCCAGGTGAAACTCAAAATAGGCTTTCTCGAATTCGTCGCGCGCTTCGCGCAATGGCTGGTCCAGCTCGAAATTCTGTTTGGACTGGGGCGCAATGCTTTTGATGGGCGCCAGGACCTGGCCACCCAGCATCGCAGCTTCCACCGTAAGGTCCAGGGGCAGTACACCATGGGGTGCGCCGGGCTTGCGGTGGGGACTTTTGGCAAGACCTTGTTCTACCGCTTTCAGCAGTTTTTGCAGGGTGATGGGTTTTTCGAGAAACGCCTGCGCGCCAATGCGGGTGGCTTCCACAGCAGTGTCGATGGTGGCGTGGCCACTCATCATGATGACCGGCATGGTGAGCGCGCCGCTGGCCGACCATTCCTTGAGCAGCGTGACGCCGTCGGTGTCGGGCATCCAGATATCCAGCAGCACAAGGTCGGGGCGCGCCAGGGCGCGTGCAGCCCGGGCCTGGCTTGCATTTTCTGCAAGCTCGATGTTGTGGCCTTCGTCGTTCAGGATTTCGGAGAGCAGCTCGCGAATGCCTGGTTCGTCGTCAACCACCAATATGTTTGCCATGTTCGGATGCTGCCTTTGTCTCTGGTCGCCGGTATTGGGGAATCACCCCCGGCGTTGTGTCCTCGCGGCCCGATGCGGTGTTGTCAAATAGCAACTATAAAGGATAACGAGACTTCCGCCCCGGGGGCCTGCCCGGCGACCTCGCGGTTGCCGACATCAACCCTGGCGCGGTGCTCGTCGGCAATCTTCTTCACCACCGCCAGGCCCAGCCCGGTGCCTTTGGCTTTGGTGGTCACGTAGGGCTCAAACGCGCGCTTGAGAATGTGCTCGGGAAAGCCTGGGCCGTTGTCACGCACACTCAGGCGAACCCGGCCCGAGGCCTCGCTCCAGCGGGTCTGCACCGTCACCGCCGAATCGGCCCGGCCCTCGGCGGCGTCCTGCGCATTCTGCAGCAGGTTGTGCAGCACCTGGCGCAACTGGTGTGCGTCACCCAGGATGGGTGGACACAGCGGATCAAGCTGGGCAGTAACAGGTACCGCAGCCGTATCGTGGCTGTAGAGCTGCAGCACGTCCGACACCACAGTGTTGAGCTGTAGCGGCTTGAGTTCGGCAGCGGGCAGACGCGCGTAGTCACGAAACTCGTTGACCAGGCGCTTCATGGCATCGACCTGGTCTACGATGGTCTTGACCGACTTGGTCAGTATGGTCTGCTCCTGCACCTCCAGCTTGCCTTCCAGCTTCATGGCCAGCCGCTCGGCCGAGAGCTGGATGGGTGTGAGCGGATTCTTGATCTCGTGCGCCAGCCGGCGCGCCACTTCGCCCCAGGCCTGCGCACGCTGGGCCGACACCACTTCGGAAATATCATCAAACACCAAGAGCCGTGCCGCACCAGGCATCTCCGCGCCGCGCGCAATCAGGTTGATGGTGTCGGGCGGCAGACCGGGCTTGGCGGCGTTGAGCTCGAAGGATTGCTGCCAGTGGTCAATGCCGTGCAGCTTGCTTTCGCTGAGAAATAACTCAAACTGCTGCTGCACGCCCTGGGCAAAAGCCTCCAGCCCCGGCACTGCCGCCAATGGCATGCCCTCGTGCGCCGCCATGGGTGCGCGCAGCACCCGGGTGGCGCCGGGATTGCTGCTCTGGATGGTGCCTTGCGCATCGAGCACGATGACGCCGGCGGTCAGGTTGTCCAGAATCGTTTGCAGGTTGGCGCGGGCGGCATCGACCTGCGCCATGCTGGTTTGCACATCGGAGCGGGCGTCAAACAGCTGCTGGGTCATGTCGGCAAACGACCGCGTCAGGCCACCCAGTTCGTCCTTGCTTTGCAGCACCGCCTTGGGCGTGAGGTCGCCTGCCGCCACCTGGCGCACGCCGTCGGCCAGCAGCAGCAGCGGGCGTGCCAGCTGGTTGCCCAGCAGCACCGCCAGTAACACCGCACCAAACACCGACAGAAATAGACTCAGGGTGAGGGTACCGATGTACATGCGGCGCAACCCCTCGCGGCCCAGCGCCCGCTCCTGGTATTCGCGGTTGGCCTCGGTCACCGCTACCGCGTTGGCAATCAGATTGGCCGGAAGGTCCTGTGTGACCTGCAGAAAGCGGGGCTCCACCAGTAGGCCGACGCTAGTGATGGGCACCAGCGCCAGCGCCTTGATGCGGGCCTGGATGGCGGCCACGTCGGTACCGGTGATGTCGTCCAGCCCCTCGATTTGTGTGACGGCGCGCTGGGTGCGCGCCAGCCGCAATTGCTGTGGTGATGGTCGCTCGGGATTGACCTGGAAACGCGATGCACCGGCGCTGGCAATCAGCTGGCCGCCGGCACTCCACAGTGTCACGTCGTTGGCAGCGAGCTGGTCGCGCAGCCGGGCCAGCGTGATTCCGGCAATCGCATCGGATTTGCCCGCGAGCTGCTCGCTGGCGGCGCGGGTTTTGGTGGCAAGGTCGGCCGCCAGCGTGTCCAGCGTGACGCGGCCAAGGTTCAGGCCGGCATCCAGCGCGCCTTCCACCTTGACGTCGAACCAGCTTTCGATGGAGCGCGAGACGAACTGGTAGGACACGGTGTAGATCAGCATGCCGGGAAGCAGGCCCACCAACGCAAAAATGGCCGCCAGGCGAATCAGCAAACGGCTGCCAAAACGGCCGCGGCGCAGGCGCGATACAAGGCGCCAGGCAATCCAGCCAATCACCACCAGCAGCAGCGCTGCCACCGCCACGTTGATGCCAAACAGCTGAGCGTAGTTGCGTTCGTAGAAGACCTGGTTGTTGGTAGCCTGAGTCAAAAGGAACAGCAGCACCAGCCCGATGGCCACCGCCGCTGCCGCACCCACCACCAGCCCCCAGCGCAGTCCGCGCGACGAGGCCAGCACGCCCACGGTGGGCCGGTTGTTCACCGTTCCGGCTCCAGTACCAGGCGCAGCGTTCTTTTGGCGGAAATATTCCAGTCGTTCTGGCCCACGGCGCCAATCTGGAAGGGCCGGGGCAGCTTGCTGACATCGAGCCGGAAGCTGAACTCCAGGGTGTGCTTGACCAAGGACTCGACCTCGGCGCTTTCGGCAATTTTCCAGCGGGAGATGCGCTGCACCGAAGCCAGCGCTTCGGTCAGGCTTTCAAAGTTCTGGCCCAGCGTGAGCTCCGGGCCACTGGACGCCGGCGCGTTGGCAGACACCTGCACCCGCCAGCGCCGGGTCAGCGGCTGGAACGACAGGCGCACGCTGCGGGTGGCCATGGCAATACGTTTGTCGTACCAGTACCAGCGGTCGCGCGAGAGTTCGGCGTCGGCCACAAAGTACATGGCAATGCCCTTGGACAACGCGTCTTCCACCGCAGCCGGCAACTCAAACGCCATGGTGGCCGACAGCAGAACGCCCTCATCGCTGCGCTCCACTTTGAGCTGCGTGACATCGGCCACACTTTGCGCACGCACGCCGGGAAGAGCCAGCAGCAATGCGGCGGCGCACAGCAGCGCCCCTCCGTCAAGACGAATGTTTCTCCAGCAGCGCGTAATAAAAGCCGTCGTGGTCACCTTGTGCATTGTCCGGGAAGAGACCACCACCCGCCCCGCTTTGGGGCAGTAAATGGCCCGGTGACGGCCTGTGGCAGGCATCGGTGTTGCGCGCAACAAACGTTTCGATCTGGCCGTCGCCTTCTGCGCGGAACACCGAGCAGGTGGCATACAACAAGCGCCCGCCGGGGCGCAGCAGGGGCCACAGCGTATTCAGCAGTTGTGCCTGCAAGGCGGCGAGCTGGGCAATGTCGCTCTCGCGGCGCAGCCAGCGCACATCGGGGTGCCTGCGCACAATGCCCGATGCAGTGCAGGGCGCGTCGAGCAGGATGGCGTCAAAAGGCTGGCCGTTCCACCAGGTTTCGGGGCGACCTGCGTCGGCTGCGCGCACGTCGGCCCACAGGCCCAGCCGCTGCAGGTTCTGGTGGATACGTTCGCAGCGCTTGGCATCTACGTCGATAGCGGTGACCTGCGCGTCGGCAATTTCCAGCAAATGGGCTGTTTTGCCGCCGGGCGCGGCGCAGGCATCCAGCACACGGGGCTTTGCGGAAAGTGGGGCGTCGCCCAGCAACAGCGGCGCGGCCATTTGCGCGGCTGCATCCTGCACCGAGACCCAGCCCTCGGCAAAGCCTGGCAGTTTTTGCACGGCGCAGGGACGGGCCAGCACCACCGTGCTGCTGCCCGGGGCGTGCTGCGCCACTTGTAGGCCAGCATCGGCCAGTGCCTGCAGATAGTCGGCAGGCGCGACCTTGCGCACATTGATGCGCAAGGTCATGGGCGCGCGTGTGTTATTGGCCTGCAGGATGGCCTGCCAGTGCTGGGGATGGTCGCTTTTTATCTGCGCAATCCACCAGCGCGGGTGGTTCCATTGCGCCACCGGGTCGCGCAGCGCGACGGCCAGCAGCGCCTCGCGATCGCGCAGGAAGCGGCGCAGGCAGGCGTTGATGAAGTTGGCCTGAGGCCGCGTGCTGGCGGTGCGTTTGGCGGCTTCCACCGCCTGGTCTACCAGCGTGAAGGTCTCGTAGGGCGCGGCCTCACCTTCTTGGCCACAGGCCAGCGCCAGCGCGGTGCACAGCAAGGCGTCGGCCGGCGGTGGCGGCGCGCGGCGGGCGAGCTGGTGGCGTAGCGCTTCGGCACAGCCCAGCCAGCGCAGCACATGAAAACTCAGGGCCTGCACGCCGGGCCGCAGTTTGCTGTCTACTGCATCAAGCGTGGCCGTGAGCGAGCGGCCGGCACGTACGGCCTCCAGTGCCGCTGCACAGGCCTGCA
>JAZKCX010000222.1:0-2434 GCA_040387875.1 Pseudomonadota bacterium
CGAACTCACGCTGCGCAACGCGCTGGAGCCCTGGCATGTGATGGGCGAGGAAGGCGCGCCCGGCGGCACGGCACGGTATGTGGATTCGTCGCTGGAGCGCATCGAGGTACGCGTGACCGGCCTCAACCCCAGCCGCTACGTCATTACCGCCAACGGCCGCGCGCTTCCGATGCAGCCCACCGGCACCGTGGGCGAATACGTCTCGGGCGTGCGCTACAAGGCCTGGGCACCGCCGTCGGCGCTGCATCCCAGCATTGGCATCCACGCACCGGTGACGTTTGACATCGTAGACACCTGGATGGGCCGCTCCCTGGGCGGCTGCCAGTACCACGTCACCCACCCCGGTGGCCGCAGCTACGACACCTTCCCGGTCAACTCCTACGAGGCCGAAAGCCGCCGCATGTCGCGCTTTGTGCGCATGGGCCACACGCCCGGCGCGCTCAAGGTGCCGCCAGCCACCATCAACGTGCCGGGCAGCCGCGAGTTTCCTTTCACGCTGGATTTGCGGACCTAGCCAACAGTCGCATCCGGACAACAGCGGGTAAATCGATGTGCTGTCCAGCCCTTGGGCGCTGTTTCCAGATGTGACAATGCGGTGACCATGGACCCCACGGCCACCTCTTCCCTGTTTGCGGGCACCGCTGCCGATGCCCCTGCCGAGCTGGCGGCGGCGCTGGCGCAGGCAGCGCTGGCGGGCCACTTCGACGAGCTGCGCGGTACCACCGCTGCCTCCGCAAACGCTCCTGAAACAGAAGCAACAAAACCAGTACTGACGCCGGCCTGGCATGATTTTTTTGATCATTTAGGGCTGGACGGGCTGTCGGACCTGAACCGCCGCACGGTGCAGCTGGAGCGCCAGATCCGCGACAACGGCGTGACCTACAACGTTTATGCCGACAGCCACGGCCCGCAGCGGCCCTGGTCGCTGGACCTGTTTCCGATGGTCATAGACGCCAAAAGCTGGCAGCAGGTCGAGGCCGGTGTGCTGCAGCGGGTGGGCCTGCTGGAAAAAGTGCTGGACGACGTTTACGGCCCGCAAACCCTGCTACAAAAAGGCCTGCTGCCGCCGGCGCTGGTGCAGGGCCACCCTGGTTACCTGCGCGCCATGCGCGGCGTCACGCCGCCGGGCGGCACCCATCTGCATGTGGCGGCATTTGACCTGGCGCGCGGGCCCGACGGTAACTTCTGGGTAGTTTCGCAGAGCACGCAGGCGCCGTCGGGCCTGGGCTACCTGCTGGAGAACCGGCTGGCCATTTCGCGGCTGTTTCCGCAGGCCTTCCAGAGCCTGCACATCCAGCGCCTGGCCGGCACCTACCGCGCGCTGGTCGACAGCATGAAGCAGCAGAGCGGCGCCGGGGCCGACGCCCACATTGCGCTGCTCACCCCTGGCCCCTACAACGAAACCTATTTCGAGCACGCCTACCTGGCGCGCTACCTCGGCCTGACTTTGGTGGAGGGCAGCGACCTCACGGTGCGCGACCAGCGCGTGTACCTGAAAACCCTGCGCGGGCTGGAGCCGGTGCACGGCCTGCTGAAACGGCTCGACGACCCTTTCCTGGACCCGGTGGAGCTGCGGGCCGATTCGCGGCTGGGCGTGCCCGGCCTGCTGCAGGCGGTCCGTGCCGGCAATGTGCTGGTGGCCAATGCGCCGGGCGCGGGCTTTCTGGAATCGGCTGCGCTGCTGGGTTTCATGCCGGCGCTGTCGCGCCATTTCGGCTGCGAATCGCTGCTGCTGCCGGCCCTGCCCACCTGGTGGTGCGGCGAGCGTGCGGCCATGGAGCAGGCCCTGCCCCGGCTGCGCGAATCGGTCATCAAGCCCACCTATGTGGGCTACCGCGACCACGGCTCGTTCCATGCGGTGCTGGGCCGCTCGCAGTCGCGCCGGCAGCTCGACGAATGGGCAGGCCGCATCGTGCGCCAGGGTGACGAACACACGGTGCAGTCGTATCTGCCGCTGTCGCAAATGCCCACCTGGCAGCCCGAGCCCGACGGCGAGGCCGGCGGCCACATCGTGCCGCGCTCGGTGCTGCTGCGGGTGTATGCGGTGTCGGACGGCGCCAAGTCGTGGCGGGTGCTGCCGGGCGGGCTGGCGCGCATTGTGGGTGTGGGGGCCGGCGTGGCATCGATGCAGCGCGGCGGCAGCAGCGCCGACTGCTGGGTCATGACCGAAGGCGAGGTGGACAAGTCCACCCTGCTGCCCAAACACGGCCTTCCCGGCGCCGCCGGCCATGGCAAACGCATGGTCACCAGCCGCGCCGCCGAAAATCTTTTCTGGCTGGGCCGCTACACCGAGCGCACCGAAAACAGCATACGGCTGGCCCGGCTGGTGCTGGAATCGCTCAATGGCGAAGACCAGTCGTCGCAGCCGCTGCTGCAGTGGATCAGCGCGCTGGCGGTGGGCAATTCGCTGGTGCTGCCCAGCGTGCCCTCGGCC
>JAZKCX010000222.1:2534-4061 GCA_040387875.1 Pseudomonadota bacterium
CAAATGCTCGAATCTGCCAGCATGGCGATGGCCGCCATGACCGGCGCGCAGTCTGACCGCATGACGCGCGACGACGGCTGGCGCCTGCTGAGTATTGGCCGGCACATTGAGCGGCTGGGGTTTTTGTCCGACGCGCTGGAGCAGGCCTTTGCCACCGGCGCGGTGCACGACGAAGGCGGCTTTGAAGCCCTGGTGGCGCTGTTTGACAGCACCATCACCTTTCATGCCCAGTACCAGCAGCGGCGCGACCTGGTGGCGCTATTGGAACTGTTGGTGCTCGACCGCGACAACCCGCGCTCGCTCGGCTGGGTCGCGCAAACCCTGCGCGGCAGGCTGGCCAAGCTGGCCGGCAGCGCACCGGGCGAAACCAGCGCGCTCGGCCTCTCGGTGCCCGACCCCGCGAGCTGGGACCTGGCGCAGATGTGCGATACCGACGCCCTGGGCCAGCACAGCCAGCTTTTGCATCTGCTGGCCTACTGCAGCACCGAGGCCTGGCGCGTATCCGACCGCATTGGCGCGCAGTACTTCACCCATTCGGGCGAAGACAAATCCAGCTTTGGCGGCTAACCGGTAAGGCCCCATGCTGTTGCACGTTGTCCACGAAACCCACTACGCCTACACGCCGGCGGTAAAAACCGCCCAGCACATGGCGCACCTGAAACCGGTGAGCCTGCCGCACCAGCATGTGCTGCTACACCACCTGCAGATAGACCCGCCGCCCGAGCTGCAGACCGAATCGCTCGACGACTGGGGCAACCCGCGTGCTTTTTTCTCGCTGGAGACGGCGCACGACGAACTGGTGGTGGTGGCCGAAAGCCTGGTGGCCACCGAGACGGTGATTCCGCCCCGCAGCGACCTCTCCTGGGAGCAGGTGCGCGAGCGCATGCACTACCGGGCCGGCGCGCCCTACGAGCCGGCCGCCGAGTTTGTTTTTACCTCGCCCTACGCGCCGCGCAGCGACGTTTTTGCCGACTACGCCCGGCCCTGTTTTGGCCCGGGCGTGCCTCTGCTGTATGCGGTCAGCGCGCTGATGATGCGCATCCACGAAGAATTTCAGTTCGACCCGCAGAGCACGGACGTGAGCACGCCCGCGCTGGAAGCGCTGGCGCACAAGCGCGGCGTCTGCCAGGATTTTGCCCATGTGATGGTGGCCTGCTGCCGCAGCCTGGGCCTGCCGGCGCGCTACGTCAGCGGCTATCTGCTCACCGAGCCAGCGCCCGGCCAGCCCCGGCTGGTGGGGGCGGATGCCTCACACGCCTGGGCATCGGTATGGCTGCCCACCGCGCCCGGCCAGGGCCAGTGGGTCGACTTTGACCCCACCAACAACCGCGCCCCTGGCGAAGACTATGTGGTGCTGGCCCGTGGCCGCGACTATGCCGACGTGTCGCCCATCCGCGGCGTGATCCGCGGCGGCGCCGACCACACCCTGAGCGTGCAGGTCACGGTAACTCCCTGCGATTCGCGCAGTGACCGCCAGAGCCAGAGCCAGAGCCAGAGCCAGAGCCAGAGCCAGAGCCAGAGCCAGAG
>JAZKCX010000223.1:0-2246 GCA_040387875.1 Pseudomonadota bacterium
TTGCCGGTGCCGGGCGGGCCGTACAGCAGCACATTCACGCCCGGCTCCCTGCGCGCCACCGCATTGCGCAGCAAGGCGCACAGCACCTGCGCGTCCTGCGCCACAAACGAAAAGTCGTCCAGCGCCAGGCTGCTCTTGACGCTGGGGCGGGTGAACACCGCCATCAGCTCGCCTTCGTTGCGGTACTCCCGCATCAGCACCGGCGGCAGTTTTTCGCTGACCTTCATCAAATCGGCCAGGTCGGTGATGTTGTGCTCGGAAATCAGGTTTTCGACCAGCCCGATGCGCTCCAGCCGCGAGCCGGCGCGCAGCGCCTCGCCCACCTCGGCAGCACTCACGCCGGCAATCTCGGCTATGGCCGCATAGGCCTCGGGCGCGTTGTTGACCTTGAACTCCACCAGCAGCGAGCGCAGGTCGCGCTGGTAGCGCGCCAGCGTGCCATACAGCAGCAGCGCGCGTTCGGCGCGGTTCAGCTGCAGCAGGTGCGAGAGCGCGTCGATGTTTTTTTCCACCAGCGTGCTCTGCTTTTTCAGCGCATGGGTGAGCCAGTCGCCGGTGACGGCCAGCACCGACAGCAGGTCTTTGGGAGCGTCTTTGGCAAATTCGTCCAGATAGAAAAACAGCGTGCCCTCTTCGTAGGGCCCGCGCCAGACGCCGTGGCGGGCCATGAACTCCTGGGTGCCCAGCTGTTCGTGGCCGCGCCAGAATTCGTTGCCCACACAGCGCCGCGCCAGGAATTCGCGCACCTTGGCCAGCGCCGGCAGCGGCCACACCAGGTGGCGGCCGGTGAGCGACAACAGGCCATTGAGGTCGCGCCGCACATTGAATTTCAGGCCCTGCTTGGCGGCCAGCGTCAGCACAAAGTGCGAACACATCAGGTCGAGCACGGGCGCGCTGGCAAGTCCCGGCGAGGGACACAACTGCAGATCGACAAGACGCTTCACCATGGTGGCTACTCCGGCAAGCAGAAAACAACGGGCCCGGGCACTTGCAACAACAGGGGTCGCTGTTGCAGCACCATAACGCAGCTTTGCACAACAGGGAAGACAACAAACCCAAGAAAAGCCCGGTTGCCCCGGACTTAACGCAGGTGCTTGAAGCGCTGCGCCGCAAAAAGCTCGGGAATGCCCATGCGCCGGGGGCCGGGCAGCAGACGCGCGGTCTCGCCGGCAGAAATCACGCCCGGCTCGGCAACCGACAGGTAAAAGCCGCAAAAACCGCTCTGGGCCATTTGGCGCGAGGCCTGGTTGTAGCCCATGGCGGCATTGAACTTGTAGCAGGGCTGGCGGGGCGCGCTGACCTGCAGCACGCAGTGGGAAAAAACCAGTTGGTCCCCCACCCAGACATCGCACTCCAGCAGGCCTCGCAGGCTGAGGTTTTCGCCGAGGGCGCCATAAGGCAGGGCGTCGTCGATACCCGCCACACCGGCCTGTTCGCGTTCGGCCCGCCAGAAGGCGTAGTGCTCACTGGGGTAGGCATAAACCGCCTTGTCCAGCCCGCCATGCACCGACAAATCAGCCTGTTCGTCGCCTTCCAGCCCGAGCCGGCCCACCGCGACCGGGCCGTCTACCGGCAATTTAAAAATGCCCGTCAGGATGTTGCGCTCGCCAATCCGTACCCGGCGCGCCGCAGCGCGCTGGACCGACAGCAGGTGCGGCAAAGGCAGCGCGTTGGACATGGCACCGAATGGTAGCCCAGCCCCTGCGCCGGGCAGCGCCCCACAAGCAGGTAAAATTGCGCACAGTAACCAGTTCCGTGAAAGCACGCCATGTCCGCACCCGCACACAAGCACCACGACACCCCCGAAGCCGAGCAGGATGTCATTGAGTCCATCGTTCCGCACATGCCCATCGTGCTGCCCGTTGCCGGCGGCCTGCTGATTTTCCTGCTGGCCTTCATCGCGGTTTTTCTGGCCTGAAGCCGCGGCAGGCGCCGCCTTCATCCTGACGCATAACCTTATGCTGGTTTTGCATAACCTTCGCGGGACAGGTTTCCCGCAAATTCATAAAATGGTCATCCTTGGCCGTCCCGCGGTTCAGATTCGGGCCCATCCCGCCCCTGTCTGACCCCTGCTTTGCGCACCCCGCCAGCAACTCCGCCCGCCGACCGAGCCCTTGGCTGATTTCGTGACCGATTTCAAAAAGCCAGTGCTCGTTTCACCCTGCATGGGCCCGAGCCTCTTTTTGAAATCTGTTTTTCAACTTAGGAGCATCCGATGAACTCACCCGTCATGCAGGGGTTGGCAA
>JAZKCX010000224.1:0-2195 GCA_040387875.1 Pseudomonadota bacterium
AGCGAAGGCTCGACGCGGGTCACTACCGCCTTGTAGATGTTGCCCTTGCGCTGTTCGCGCCCTTCAATTTCGATTTCGTAGTCGAGGAGTTTTTGTCCATCGACAATCGCCAGCCGGCGTTCTTCGGCCTGGGTGGCGTTGATCAGCATCCGTTTCATGGTGCATTCCATTTCGTCAGTGCGGGCACAGTCCGCCGGCTGAATTTCTGGTTCAGCTACAGCAGTCCGGCCCAATCAGTCTTGCGACTGCAGCTCCCGTGGGAGCAAACGATGCCTGAACGAACGCCTTGAAACGATGGGAATTGCCGGGGTAGCCGAAATCAGACCGCGGGTGAGCGCAGTCTGCGGGGCAGGGGCACGTGGATGGGGGCGAATGCAAGTGCAAAGTGGGGGGAGGGCGTCTTGTCAGCAACAGCAACAAGCGCTCCGCAGCCGGGGGTGACAGGCAACTGCCCACCCTCAAGCGGGGCAAAAAGCCACCGCCAGCCTGAATGGAGCCATCCCAACAGCACAAACATGTCGTTTCCGAATCCGTTCACAAGATTTCTGCCTTGCAAACTTGGGGTATTCCGTCTCGGTGTTTCAATGTGTCGCCTTAACCTGGAACATCGCGGGCCATGGCAGGCAACTGGCCTGCTATTTGCGCGCTTTGTACCGGGTGGCATCGACCTTCCAGCGGCGCCGGTGGCTGTGTGTGGACTAAACTCCAGACAAATCAACCACTTACATCGCGTCGCTAGTGAACAAGATTATAGGGGGCAAGCAGCCGCCTGACACGTCCGGCGCACCACCCGCTGCCAAATTCATCACCGTGGACGAAGATTCCACCGGCCAGCGGCTCGACAACTTCCTGATCCGCCAGCTCAAGGGCGTGCCCAAGACGCACGTGTACCGCATCATCCGCAGCGGCGAGGTGCGCATCAACAAGGGACGTGTTGCCGCCGACACCCGCGTGAATGCCGGCGACACGGTACGGCTGCCGCCAGTGCGGATTTCCGAGCGGGCGGCTGAAAAGGCCGAAGCCATGGCCGCCGCCGCGCCGCCGCGCGAATTTCCCATTCTGCTGGAAGACGAGCACCTGATTGCGCTGAACAAGCCCGCCGGCGTGGCGGTGCACGGCGGCAGCGGCGTGAGTTTTGGCGTGATCGAGCAGTTGCGCATGGCCCGGCCGCAGGCCAAGTTTCTGGAGCTGGTGCATCGGCTCGACCGCGAGACCTCGGGCATTTTGCTGGTGGCCAAAAAGCGCAGCGCACTGACAAACCTGCAAGACCAGTTGCGCGAACGCGGCGGTGACAAGGCCATGGCCAAGACCTACTTGGCGCTGGTGGTGGGCCAGTGGCCAGCCAACAAAAAAGTCATCGACACCCCGCTGCACAAGTACCTCACGCCCGAAGGCGAACGCCGGGTGAAAGTGGTGGCCAAGGACGACCCCGACGGCATGCGCGCCATCACGCTGGTGAAAGTGGCGCGCAAGCTGGAGGGCTACACGCTGCTGGAAGTCACCATCAAGACCGGCCGCACCCACCAGATACGCGTGCATCTGGCGTCGCAGGGTTTGCCGATTGCCGGCGACGACAAGTACGGCGATTTCGCGCTGAACAAGGCCTTGCAGAAGCAGGGTCTGCAGCGCATGTTTTTGCACGCCTGGCGCCTGCATTTCAACCATCCGGGCAGTGCGGAGCGGGTGGAGTTGCTGGCCGAGCTGCCCACCGATCTCGAACAATTTCTTCCCCATGCCCACTGAAACTTCCCGCCGCCGCCAATTCGACCTCATTGCCTTCGACTGGGACGGTACGCTGTTTGACTCCACCGCCATCATCACCCGCTGCATCCAGGAAGCGGTGCGCGATGTGGGGGGCACGGTACCCAACGACGCCGATGCGTCGTATGTCATCGGCATGGGGCTGATGCAGGCGCTGGCCCATGCCGCGCCGGACGTGCCCAAGGACCGCTACCCCGAGCTGGGCCAACGCTACCGGCATCACTATATGGCGCACCAGAACGACATCTGTCTATTTTCCGGCGTGATCGACCTGCTGCAGGGACTGAAGGCGCGCCAGCACATGCTGGCGGTGGCCACTGGCAAGTCGCGCGCGGGCCTGGACGAAGCCTTTCAGGCGGTGGCGCTGCGGCGGCTGTTTGACGGTTCGCGCACCGCCGACGAGACGCGTGGCAAGCCACACCCGCAGATGCTGC
>JAZKCX010000224.1:2295-10882 GCA_040387875.1 Pseudomonadota bacterium
TACCTGAACCGCTGCGCCCATATTGCGATGGAAATGGACTACCAGCCCAACCGCTTTTTTGACGACAGCGGCCGCTGGCTCCTCTGCGCCACCCACGGCGCGGCCTACCTGCCTGACACCGGCCAGTGTGTCGGCGGCCCCTGCCGCGGCGGCCTGGTGCGCATTGCCCTCAGTGAGCACGATGGCGTGGTCTGCTGGCATACTGCCCACAACCTAACGCCCGTTGAATTCTGATATGACCGATCCCCAAATGTCCGGGCCGCTCGACCCACCTCCCCCCAGTGCCCCGGCCGTGGGCACGCAGCCGCCCGGCTGGGAGCGCAATGTGCTGGAAAAGCTGGCCTTTGCCACCATTGCCGAGCAAAAAAGTACCCGCCGCTGGCGCACCTTCACCCGGCTGTCCTGGCTGCTGTTTTTTGTGTTTATTGCCTGGGCGCTGTTGGGCAAGCCTGGCAAAAGCTCCGCCGAAAGCACGTCGCCCCATACGGCCGTGGTGGCCATCAAGGGCGAAATCGCCTCGGGCGTGGAAGCCAGCGCCGAGCTGGTGATAGATGCCTTGCGCGCGGCGTTTGAAGACAGCGGCTCCCAGGGCGTGGTGCTGCTCATCAATTCGCCTGGCGGCAGCCCGGTGCAGGCCGGCATGATCAACGACGAAGTGCTGCGGCTCAAGGTCAAACACAAGAAGCCGGTGTATGCGGTGGTAGAAGAATCGTGTGCCTCGGCCGCGTACTACATTGCCGTGTCGGCCGACAAGATTTACGTGGACAAAGCCAGCGTGGTGGGCAGCATTGGTGTGCTGGTCGATGGTTTTGGTTTTACCGGCCTGATGGACAAGCTGGGCGTAGAGCGCCGCCTGATGACAGCCGGTGAAAACAAGGGCTTTCTTGATCCCTTCAGCCCGCAGACGGAAAAACACCGCGCCTTTGCGCAGACTTTGCTGAACCAGATTCACCAGCAATTCATTGCTGCAGTGAAGGCCGGCCGGGGCGAGCGCCTGAAGGAAACGCCCGAAACCTTCAGCGGCCTGTTCTGGAGCGGCCAGCAGGCCATCGAGCTGGGTCTGGCCGACAACCTCGGCAGCCTGGACTATGTGGCGCGCGAGGTCATCAAGGCCGAAGATCTGGTGGACTACACCCGCCGCGAAAACGTGGCCGAGCGGCTGGCCAAGCGTTTTGGCGCGTCGATTGGCGAAGGTATCGCCAAGACGCTGAAAGCGATTCCGGCGATCCACTGACCGCTGTTCATCGGCCCATCACGGCAGTTAGCGACCAATCGCAAACACCGCCGGCAGCCCGGCGCCAGCAAACACCGGCGCCTGCTTCCAGACTTTCACCGTCTGGCTGCGGATGCTGGCATTCTCCAGTGTCAGGCCGCTGCAGACTGCCAGCCGGGTGTTGTGCTGCAGCGTCTGCAGCAGCGCCTGCAGCAGGGCGGCATTGCGGTAGGGCGTTTCAATGAAAAGCTGCGACTGCCCGGTTTTCAGCGCCAGCGACTCCAGCGCCCTTATGCCCTGGGCCCGCTCCGCCGGGTCTTGCGGCAGGTAGCCCACAAACGCAAAATTCTGGCCGTTCAGCCCGCTGGCTGCCAGCGCCAGCAGCAGCGACACCGGCCCCACCAGCGGCACCACCGCCATACCCAGCTCGTGCGCCGCCCGTACGACCGACGAGCCCGGGTCGGCAATGGCCGGCATGCCGGCTTCGCTCACCAGCCCGATGTCGTGGCCCAGCAAGGCGGGCGCCAGCAGCGGTTTGGCGTCGAAGGTGCCCTGGTGGTCGCCTTTTTTGTGCACTGAATGCGGCAATTCCTGAATCTGCAGTGCCTGAATGGGGCTGGCCAGCGGATGCAATGCGTTCACGCGCTTGAGGTAGGCGCGGGTGGATTTGGCGTTTTCGCAAACCCAGTGCTGCAGGCGGGCGGCGATGTGCAGGGTGCCTGTGGGAATGACGTCGCTTAGCGGCGTTTCGCTCTCGCAGCCAAAATCCAGCGGCGCGGGCACCAGATACAAAGCCCCCACGCTCCCCGCTTCGCGTGGTTCGCTGCCCCCCGTGGGGGCCACGCCTTGCTTGGGGCGGCCCGGCGCGGCGGCGGGCGTTCCAAGTTTGGCGCTCATGCCGGCACCAACGCCCCGCCCAGCACTGGCAACCCGGCCGCAGCCAGCAGCTTGCAGGTGCGGATCAGCGGCAGGCCAATCAGCGCGGTGGGGTCGTCGCTTTCAATAATGTCGAGCAGGGCAATACCCAGGCCCTCGCTTTTGGCGCTGCCGGCACAGTCGTAAGGGGTCTCGGCCAGCAGATAGGTCTCGATTTCCGCGTCGCTGAGCTGCCGAAAACGCACGCTGACCGGTGCCACCGCAAGCTGCTCAAAGCCGGTTTCCTGGCAGACCACCGCCACTGCGGTATGAAAAATCACCGTCTGGCCGCGCATCTGGCGCAGCTGCTGGGTGGCGCGTTCGTGGTCGCCGGGTTTGCCCAGCGGCCGGCCGTGCAGCTCGGCCACTTGGTCGGAGCCAATCACGATGGCCTGCGGATGCAGTGCCGCCACCGCGTGCGCCTTGGCCAGCGCCAGCCGCGAGGCCAGCGCATACGGCGTTTCACCGGCCTGTGGGCGTTCGTCGACCTCGGGCGAGACGGTGGCAAACGGCAGCCGCAGGCGCGACAGCAACTCGTGCCGGTAACGCGAGGTCGAGCCCAGCACCAGGGCGCGGGGGGCAGAAGAAGGGGGGGCATGGCTCATGCGGCGATTCTCTTACACTCGCCGCATGAGCAAGAAGTTTCTCCCGGCATCCCTGCATGTGCAGTCGTTCGCGCAGGTCGGTGCCACCCTGGATGGTGCTGATTCGCTACAAAATTATGAGCGCCTGAGTGAGGAGCTGCAGAGGCCCGCGCCCGACAGGGTGGTGAATTGGTCGGCTGTGGGAGAACTGCGCAGCAGCCAGGGCGGTGAAGACCAGGTCTGGCTGCACCTGAAAGCTGCCACCGTGGCGCCGCTGGCCTGCCAGCGTTGCCTGGACGCGGTGGACGTGCCGCTGGCGTTTGACCGCTCTTTCCGTTTTGTGGCCGACGAGGCCACAGCCGAGGCGCTGGACGATGGGGTCGAGGAAGACCTGCTGGCGCTTTCCACCGAGTTCGACTTGCTGGGACTGATTGAGGATGAGCTGCTGATGGAGCTGCCGGTGGTGCCACGCCACGACCTCTGCCCCACCGAGTTGCCCCATTTGCTGCAACCGGGCGCCACCGCGCAAGGTACCGTGGTGGACGAACTGGGCGAAAAACCCAACCCGTTTGCGGTGCTGGCCAAGCTGCGTACCGGAAAGTTGAACTGATTCAACGGCTTAGGCTATAATCAGGGGCTTCGCGCTGTGCGCCACCCCGGTGTGCGCCTTCGCCCCCTACCCACCCATTTACCCAGGAGCGGATCATGGCCGTCCAGCAGAACAAAAAGTCCCCTTCCAAGCGCGGCATGCACCGTTCGCACAACGCACTGAACGTGCCCGGTATTGCAGTGGAACCCACCACCGGCGAAATCCACCTGCGCCACCACATCAGCCCCAACGGTTTCTACCGCGGCCGGCAGGTGCTGAAGAACAAGTCAGAAGCCTGACACCCGGCATCCATCCAGGGCCCGAAGCTACTTTTGCGTAGCGTCGGGCCTTTGTTTTGATGGCTACGGTTTTTTCATCTTCTCCACGACTGCTGCGCGCCCCATGACCACCATTGCTGTCGACTGCATGGGCGGCGACCATGGCCCGCAGGTCACGCTTCCGGCCTGCCAGAAGTTTCTGGACAAGCATCCCGACGTCACGCTGCTGCTGGTGGGCCTGCCCGAGCGGCTGGCCGGGTTCAGCCACCCGCGCGCCACCATCGTTGCGGCCACTGAGGTGGTGGGCATGGATGACACGCTGGAAACCGCGCTGCGCCGGAAAAAAGATTCGTCGATGCGGGTGGCCATCCAGCAGGTCAAGGATGGCACGGCCCAGGCCGCGCTGTCGGCCGGCAACACCGGCGCCCTGATGGCGATTGCCCGCTACCTGCTCAAAACTCTGGACGGAATCGACCGTCCGGCCATTGCCACCCAAATGCCCAATGCCCTGGGCGGCGCCACCACGGTGCTGGACCTGGGTGCCAATGTGGATTGCAGCGCCGAGCACCTGCTGCAGTTTGCGGTGATGGGTTCTGCACTGGTGTCGGTCATTAAAAATGACTCCCAACCCTCGGTGGGACTGCTCAATATCGGCGAAGAAGTCATTAAAGGCAATGAAATCATCAAAAAGGCCGGTGAATTGCTGCGATCTGCATCCAACTCCGGCGATTTGAATTTCTACGGCAACGTCGAGGGTAACGATATTTTCAAGGGCACGGTAGACATCGTGGTTTGTGACGGTTTTGTCGGCAATGTGGCCCTGAAGGCCAGCGAAGGCCTGGCTTCAATGATTGGGGACTTTCTGCGGGCCGAGTTTTCGCGCAGTGTCTTTACGAAAATTGCGGCGATTTGTGCTTATCCAGTGCTATCAGCGTTTAAAAAGCGGGTTGATCACCGTCGTTACAACGGTGCGGCACTTTTGGGCTTGCGTGGCCTGGTGTTCAAGAGCCACGGCTCGGCCGACGCTTTTGCGTTCGAGCGGGCGCTGATGCGCGCGTATGATGCAGCCCGAAACAACTTGACCGAACGGGTGCAGGCCCGCATCGCCCGGGCAGCGCCTTTGTTGTCCCCGCCCGAGATTGTGGCGGCAACCGAAGCGGTCGCACACGCGCACTGAGACATGAAACGCTATTCCCGCATTATTGGAACCGGCAGCTACCTGCCGCCGCGCCGCCTGAGCAATGCCGATCTGGCGCTGGAACTGGCGGCCCAGGGCGTGGAAACCTCGGACGACTGGATTGTGGAGCGCACTGGCATCCGCGCCCGCCACTTTGCCGCGCCCGATGTCTGCTGCAGCGACTTGGGCGCCGAAGCCGCCCGCAACGCGCTGCAGGCGGCCGGCATTGCCGCCAGCGAGATTGACCTGATTATTGTGGCCACGTCCACGCCCGACATGGTGTTCCCTTCGGCCGCCGCCATCCTGCAGCACAAGCTGGGTGTTGCCGGTTGCCCGGCGTTTGACGTCCAGGCCGTCTGCAGCGGTTTTGTGTACGCGCTCACCGTGGCCGACGCGATGATCCAGAACGGGACCGCCAGCAAGGCGCTGGTGATTGGTTCCGAGGTGTTCTCGCGCATTCTCGATTTCAAGGACCGCACCACCTGTGTGCTGTTTGGCGACGGTGCTGGCGCCGTGGTGCTGGCAGCGTCCGACACCCCCGGCATTCTGGCGACCGATCTGCACGCTGATGGCAAACATGTGGGCATTTTGTGTGTGCCAGGCAATGTGTCGGGTGGCAAGGTCATTGGCGACCCACTGCTCAAGATGGATGGCCAGGCCGTGTTCAAGCTGGCGGTGGGCGTGCTGGAAGACGCTGCCCGCGCCACGCTGGCCAAGGCCAACCTGACCGCGACCGATATCGACTGGCTGATTCCGCACCAGGCCAACATCCGCATCATGCAGAGCACCGCCAAGCGGCTGAAACTGCCTCTGGAAAAACTCATCGTCACGGTCGACCAGCACGGCAATACCTCGGCCGCGTCAATTCCGCTGGCGCTGGATGTGTCGGTGCGCAGCGGCAAGATCAAACCCGGTGACACGCTGATGCTGGAAGGCGTGGGCGGTGGTTTCACCTGGGGTGCAGTGCTTCTTAATTTATAGCATAAGAAGGCCATCTGGTGCCGGCCAGAGGCCTATTTGTTCATATTCCTCGCAGTAAACCCATGAAACCGTTCGCATTTGTTTTTCCTGGTCAGGGCTCGCAGTCGGTTGGCATGCTGGACGCCTGGGGCGACAACTCTGTGGTGCGCGACACCCTGCGCGAGGCCTCTGACGCATTGGGCGAAGACATTGCCAAACTGATTGCCGAGGGCCCCAAGGAAGCGCTGGCGCTGACCACTAACACGCAGCCGGTGATGCTGGTGGCAGCCATTGCCGCTTACCGCGCCTGGCTGGCAGAAGGTGGCGCGATGCCCTCCGTGGTGGCCGGTCATTCGCTGGGCGAGTATTCGGCGCTGGTGGCCTCAGGCGTGTTGACTTTGGCCGACGCCGTGCCGCTGGTGCGTTTTCGGGCGCAGGCCATGCAGGACGCAGTGCCGGTGGGCACCGGCGCGATGGCGGCGATTCTGGGTATGGACGCCTCCAAAGTGATTGGCCATTGCGCCGAAGTGACCCAGGGTTTTGGTAGCGGCAGCGCGGAAGTCGTGGAAGCGGTGAATTTCAACGATCCCTCGCAGACCGTGATTGCCGGCAGCAAGGCCGCCGTGGAGAAAGCCTGCGAGGTGGTCAAGGCCGCCGGTGCCAAGCGCGCCCTGCCATTGCCGGTATCAGCACCTTTCCATTCCAGCCTGATGCGCCCCGCCGCCGACAAGCTGCGCGAAAAACTCGCCGGCGTGACTTTTGCCGCGCCGCAGATTCCGCTGGTCAACAATATTGACGTGGCGGTGAACACTGACGCCGACGCCATCCGCGAAGCCCTGTTCCGCCAGGCTTTTGGCCCGGTGCGCTGGGTCGAGTGTGTGTTGGCGATCAAGCAGCGTGGCCTGACCACCTTGGTCGAGTGTGGCCCTGGCAAGGTGCTGGCCGGTCTGGCAAAGCGCATCGATGGCGAACTCACCGGGCTGGCACTGTATGACCCCGCCACGCTGGCAGATGTGAAAGGTCAATTGGCATGAGTGAAATCTCGTTTACCGGCCAGGTCGCCCTGGTCACCGGCGCATCCCGCGGCATTGGCGCAGCGATTGCGCACGAGCTGGCGGCGCGCGGCCTGAAAGTGATTGGTACGGCCACATCGGACGATGGCGCTGCCAAAATCAGCCAGGCGTTGGCTACTTTTCCCGGCTGCCGGGGTGCCAACCTGAATGTGAACGACGGCGCCGGGGTCGATGCGCTGGTGGATTCGATTGTCAAGGAACACGGCGGCCTGCAGGTGCTGGTCAACAACGCCGGCATCACCCGCGACATGCTGGCCATGCGCCTGAAAGACGACGACTGGGATGCCGTGCTAGACACCAACCTCAAGGCCGTGTTCCGCCTCAGCCGCGCCGTGATGCGGACCATGATGAAACAGCGCTACGGCCGCATCATCAGCATCACCAGCGTGGTGGGGGCCTCGGGCAATGCCGGTCAGGCCAACTACGCTGCGGCCAAGGCCGGTGTGGCCGGCATGACCCGGGCGCTGGCGCGCGAGCTGGGTTCACGCAACATCACGGTGAACTGCGTGGCGCCGGGCTTTATCGAGACCGACATGACGGCCAGCCTGCCGGAAGAGCAGCAAAAGGCGCTTTTGGGCCAGATTCCGCTGGGCCACCTGGGCAAACCGCAGGACATTGCGCATGCGGTGGCCTATCTGGCGTCGCCGCAGGCCAGCTATGTGACCGGCCAGGAACTGCATGTGAACGGCGGCATGTTCATGGCCTGAGCGGGCGAACACCACTTTTTTCGGGTCGCATTGTCCGTGCGGCCGGCCGGTTTTAGGGAATGGTCTCTAGGGCGGCTAAAATCACGGACTGTTTTATAACCCTCCGAGGGAACCATGAGCGATATCGAAGTACGTGTCAAAAAAATCATTGCCGAGCAACTTGGCGTGGAAGAGTCCCAGGTCACCAATGAAAAGGCCTTCGTGGCCGACCTCGGTGCCGACTCGCTCGACACGGTGGAACTGGTGATGGCGCTGGAAGACGAGTTCGGCATCGAGATTCCGGACGAAGACGCCGAGAAGATCACCACGGTGCAGAACGCGATCGATTACGCCAACACCCACAAGAAGGCCTGAGGCCGGTTGCGTGGCATGGCGGCGTAGAGCCGCCGGCCCGCGCCGCATCCTGGTTTTTCCGGTCTGAGCGCGAGCCTTGGGCCGGTGTTCTGTACCTACCTCCCCACTTATGTCCCGTCGTCGCGTTGTAGTCACAGGCCTGGGTTGCATCAGCCCCGTTGGAAACACGGTGGCAGATGCCTGGGCCAACCTGCTGGCCGGCCAGTCCGGCATTGACCTTATTACCAAGTTCGATGCCTCGGCCTTTTCCTGCAAGATTGCCGGCGAGGTCAAGAATTTCGATCTCACCAGCTACATCAGCGCCAAGGATGCGCGCGCGATGGACACTTTCATCCACTACGGCATTGCGGCGTCCGCCCAGGCCGTTGCCGATGCAGGCCTGGCCACCGGCGAGGCGCTCAGCGAAGACGAAGCCACCCGCATTGGTTGCGTGATTGGCTCCGGCATCGGCGGCCTGCCGATGATCGAGGAAACCCACGCCGAGCTGGTCAACCGCGGCCCGCGCCGCATCTCGCCGTTTTTTGTGCCGGCGTCGATCACCAACATGATCGCCGGCCATGTGTCGATGCGTTTTGGCTTCAAGGGCCCGAACATCGCCATCGTCACCGCCTGCACCACTGGCCTGCACTGCATCGGTGAGGCCGGCCGCATGATCGAATACGGCGATGCCGACGTCATCGTCGCCGGCGGCGCCGAGGCCACCGTGTCGCCGCTGGGCATTGGCGGATTTGCCGCCA
>JAZKCX010000225.1:0-2911 GCA_040387875.1 Pseudomonadota bacterium
CTATCGCCTGGCTGGCCGTGCCGCCGCTGGCCACCCACTATGCGCAGAAAATTGCCAGCGAGCAGCTGGGCCGCACGGTGCGCATTGGCGCCATTGACTTCAAGCCCTGGTCGCTGGAGCTGAGCGTGTCCGACATTGTGGTGGCCGCAGCCGGCAACGCAGTCGACGCACTGCCGCAACTGCAGATCCAGCGCATCTATCTGGACGCCGAGCTGCAGTCGCTGCTGCGGCTGGCGCCGGTGGTCGATGCCATCACGGTGAATGCCCCCGTGCTGCGCCTCACCCACCTGGGCGAGGGCCGCTACGACATTGACGACATCCTGGCCAAACTGCAGCCCGCGCCCGACGCGCCGCCGTCTGAGCCGCAGCGGTTTGCGCTGTACAACCTGGCACTTGTCGGCGGCGCGCTTGACTTTACCGACCGCAGCGTCAACAAAACCCACACCCTGCGCGCGCTGGAGCTCAGCGTGCCGTTTCTCAGCAATCTGGAGTCGCAGCGCGAGGTCAAGGTCGAGCCCCGGCTGGCTTTCACCCTGAACGGCAGCGCCTTCGATTCGGCTGCCGCCGCCACGCCGTTTGCGCAGACCCGCAAAACCGACGCCACCTTCAAACTCAACGGGCTGGATCTTGCGCCCTACCTGGCCTACTTGCCCGCCGGCCTGCCGGTGCAACTGCAGGCCGGGCTGGTGGATGCCGACATCCAGCTCGCCTTTCAGCAGTCGCCGCAACTGGCGGTGCGCTTGTCTGGCACGGCAGCGCTGCGCCAGGTTCGGCTGGCCGACGCACGCAGCAAGGAACTGCTGGAATTTGCCGCGCTCAAGCTCACGCTGGCCGATGTGCAGCCGCTGGCACGCAGCGCACAAATCACCGCCATCGATCTGCAATCGCCGCGCCTGCTGCTGCGGCGCGATGCTGCGGGGCGGCTGAACCTGCTCACGACGGCTGTACCGGAAAAATCAAAAACAGTAGCAAACAAACAAGAAGCGACGCCGGCCAGTGGCCAAAAAGATATAAAAAACACCCCACAAGAGACCACCGGCTGGAAACTGGCGTTGGGCCAGTTCAAGCTGAGCGGCGGCACGCTGGACTGGGTCGATGAGACCACCCGTCCGACGGCGCGCCTGCCGCTAACCGCGCTGGCGCTGCAGGCCAGCGCGGTGGCCTGGCCCATGGCCGAGCCGGCCCAGTTCAGTGGCTCTGCCATGCTGGAGAAAAGCGCGCTGGCTTTCAGTGGCTCGGGCACCGACAAAACCGCCACCCTGACCGCCAGCATCAGCGCCTTGCCGCTGGCGCTGGCCCGGCCCTATCTGGCACAGCAGCTGGTGCCGCAGGCCAGCGGAACCTTGAATGCCGCGCTGGGGCTGCAATGGCAGGCCCCCAATTTGGTGGTAACCGCGCCGCAGCTCACCCTGGCCGACTTTGCGCTGGCCGAGGGCAAAACCCCGCTGGCCTCGCTCAAAAAACTGGAGCTGACCGACGCCACTGTGGACCTGGCGCGCCAGAGCGTGGCGCTGGGCAAACTCACACTCACCCAGCCCAAGGCCACGGTCTCGCGCGACGCCCAGCAGCGCTGGATGTTCGAGCGCTGGCGCACCGCACCCGCCGCCACAGCCGCAACCGCCAGCACCAGCGCTGCGCCGCCGGGCAAGCCCTGGGCCATTGCGCTGAAAGACTTCGCGCTCGACGGCGGCGCCGTGGCCTTTACCGACAACGCCCAGCGCAAGCCGGTGGCGCTGGACATTGCCGCGCTGCGCGTGGCCATGAAGAACATCGCGCCGGACAGCAGCAAGGCCTCGCCACTCACGGTGTCGGCTCGGGTGAGCAGCGGTGGCGGTGCGCCGGGCCAGCTCGACTACAAAGGCAGCCTGGCGCTGGCACCACTGGCCGCCGACGGCGCGGTGCAGATTCAGCGGCTGCCGCTGCATGCGCTGGAGCCGTATTTTGGTGACGCGCTCAACATCGAGCTGCTGCGCGCCGATGCCGGCTTCAAAGGCAACCTGCGTTATGCCGATGCACCGGCAGGCCCCAGCCTCAAGCTGGCTGGCGACGCTACGCTCGAAGAGCTGCGTGCTGTTGGCGCAGCACCTACGGGTGCCGCCAGCGACAAGGGCCTGCAGCAGGACGAAGAAATTCTGCGCTGGAAATCGCTCAACCTGCGTGGTGTGGATGTAGCGCTGGCACCTGGCAGCGCCACCACGGTGAACGTAGCCGAGACCGCGCTGGCCGACTTTTTTGCGCGGCTGGTGGTGAACGAAACCGGCCGCATCAACCTGCAGGATCTGGTCAAATCCAGCGCCACAGCGGCAGCACCGGATGCTTCTAAATCAGGAGCAGCAAGCCCAGCGTCCACGCCGGCGAATGGCCAGAATGATATAAAAAGTGCGGCAAATCCAGCGGCAATCATCAATTTCGGCCCCATCAGCCTGCTCAACGGCCAGGTGTACTTTTCCGACCGCTTCATCAAACCCAATTACTCGGCCAACCTGAGCGATCTGGTCGGCAAGCTTGGCGCGTTTTCGTCGCAGGCTGTCCCCGGCCAGCCGCCGCAACTGGCCGACCTGGAGTTGCGCGGGCGCGCCGAGGGCACGGCCTCGCTGGAGATTCTGGGCAAACTCAATCCGCTGGCCCAGCCGCTGGCGCTGGACATCACCGGCAAGGTGCGCGACCTCGAGCTGCCGCCGCTGTCGCCCTATGCCATCAAATACGCCGGCTACGGCATTGAGCGCGGCAAGCTCAGCCTGGACGTGAACTACACCGTGCTGCCCGACGGCCAACTCACCGCCGGCAACAAGTTTGTACTGAACCAGCTCAGCTTTGGTGAGAAGGTCGAGGGCGCGCCCAACAGCCTGCCGGTCAAGCTGGCGGTGGCGCTGCTGGCCGACCGCAACGGCGTGATCGACATCAACCTGCC
>JAZKCX010000226.1:0-8802 GCA_040387875.1 Pseudomonadota bacterium
ACCTGACCAAATGCATCTTCTGCGGCTTCTGCGAAGAGAGCTGCCCGGTCGACTCGATTGTGGAAACCCACATTTTTGAATACCACGGCGAAAAACGCGGCGACCTGTATTTCACCAAAGACATGCTGCTGGCCGTGGGCGACCGCTACGAAGGCGAGATTGCCGCCAACCGCGCGGCCGACGCCAAGTACCGCTAAGCAGCGCAGAAAAAGAAGCGACCCATGGACGTCAAGACTGGTCTTTTTTACGTGTTTTCCATTGTGCTGCTGTTCGCAGCATTCAAGGTCATCACGTCCCGCAACCCGGTGTATGCCGCGCTGTACCTGGTGCTGGCATTTTTTCAGGCCGCCGCGCTGTGGATTCTGCTGAAGGCCGAGTTTCTGGCGATCTCGCTGGTGCTGGTCTATGTCGGCGCGGTGATGGTGCTGTTCCTGTTCGTCGTCATGATGCTGGATATCAATGTCGATGCGCTGCGCCAGGGTTTCTGGAAGCACTTTCCGCTGGCAGCCACCGTGGGTGCGCTGATTGCGCTGGAGATGGCCGCCGTGCTGATGGGGGGCTTTCGCCTGACCGAAGACTCCAAACCCGCAGCCGCTGCGGTGCAGGCCGGCGTTCAGTATTCCAACACCAAGGAACTCGGCAAGCTGCTCTACACCCAGTACCTGTATCCGCTGGAAGTGGCGGCGGTGATTCTGCTGGTGGCCATCATCGCCGCGATTGCACTCACGCTGCGCCAGCGCAAGGACAGCAAATACGTCAACCCGGCCGACCAGGTGCGGGTGCAGGCGCGCGACCGGATGGAAATCGTCAAATTCGCTGCTACCAAAACTGCAGCACCCGAACCAGAACCGGCGCCGGCCACCGGGGAGAAAAAGCCATGACTTTGACGCTGGGCCATTATTTGTCGCTGGGCGCCATGCTGTTTGCGTTGTCGGTGATTGGCATTTTTCTGAACCGCAAGAATTTGATCGTGCTGCTGATGGCCATTGAGCTGATGCTGCTGGCGGTCAACATGAACTTCGTTGCCTTCTCCTACTACCTGAACGACCTGCATGGCCAGGTCTTCGTGTTCTTCATCCTGACGGTGGCGGCGGCCGAATCGGCCATTGGCCTGGCCATTCTGGTGCTGCTGTTCCGCAACAAGTCCAGCATCAACGTGGACGAACTCAACACGCTGCGCGGATAACCCATGAGCTCAACACTTAACGCGTCTACCCTGCTGGCCGTGCCACTGGCGCCGCTGGCCGGTGCCTTGCTGGCGGGCATCTTTGGCACGGCTTTTGGCGGCAACCGCATCGGCCGCAAGCTCAGCCACAGCCTCACCATTCTGGGTGTGTTTGTCTCGTTCATCCTGTCGGCGCTGACGTTGCAGAGCGTAGTACAGGACGGCGCCCGTTTCAACGAAACCCTCTACACCTGGATGGTGGTGGGTGGCCTGAAGATGGAGGTCGGCTTTCTCGTTGATGGCCTCACGGCAATGATGATGTGTGTGGTGACCTTTGTCTCGCTGATGGTGCACATCTACACCGTGGGCTACATGGAAGAAGACGCCGGCTACAACCGTTTCTTCGCCTACATCTCGCTGTTCACCTTCTCCATGCTGATGCTGGTGATGAGCAACAACCTGCTGCAGCTGTTCTTCGGCTGGGAAGCCGTGGGCCTGGTGTCGTACCTGCTGATCGGTTTCTGGTTCAACAAGCCCACCGCCATCTTCGCCAACATGAAGGCCTTTCTGGTCAACCGTGTCGGCGACTTCGGTTTTATCCTGGGCATCGGCCTGCTGGCCGCCTATGCCAACACGCTGAACTACACCGAAATTTTCGCCAAATCTGCTGAGCTCGGTGCACTGGGTTTTCCCGGCACCGACTGGTTGCTGATCACCGTCATCTGCATCTGCCTGTTCATCGGCGCCATGGGCAAAAGCGCGCAGTTTCCGCTGCATGTCTGGCTGCCCGATTCCATGGAAGGCCCCACGCCCATCTCGGCGCTGATCCATGCCGCAACCATGGTGACCGCCGGCATTTTTATGGTGGCCCGTATGTCGCCGCTGTTTGAGCTGTCGGACACCGCGCTCAATTTCGTGCTGGTGATCGGCGCCATCACCGCGCTGTTCATGGGTTTTCTGGGCATCATCCAGAACGACATCAAACGCGTGATCGCCTATTCCACGCTGTCCCAACTGGGTTACATGACGGTGGCGCTGGGGGCTTCGGCCTATTCGGTGGCGGTGTTTCACCTGATGACCCATGCGTTCTTCAAGGCCCTGCTGTTTCTCGGCGCGGGCTCGGTCATTCTGGGCCTGCACCACAACCAGGACATCCGCTGGATGGGCGGCGTGCGCAAGTACATGCCGATCACCTGGATCACCTTTCTGCTGGGCTCGCTGGCGCTGATTGGCACGCCGCTTTTTTCGGGCTTTTACTCGAAAGACAGCATCATTGAAGCCGTCCACGCCAGTACGCTGCCGGGCGCAGGTTTTGCCAACTTTGCGGTGCTGGCCGGCGTGTTCGTGACGGCCTTCTATTCATTCCGGCTGTACTTTCTGGTTTTCCACGGCAAGGAACGCTACGACCAGAACCCGGATGCCCACCATGATGCACACGATAGCCATGGTCACCACGATGACCACGGCCATGGCCACGACGCCAAGCCACACGAATCGCCCTGGGTGGTGACGCTGCCGCTGGTGCTGCTGGCAATTCCCTCGGTGGTGATTGGCTACATCACCCTCATGCCCATGCTGTTTGGCGATTTCTTCAAGGACGCCATTACCGTGAACACGGCAGCCCATCCGGCCATGGCCAAGCTGGCTGAGCTGATCCACGGTCCGCTGGCCATGGCAGCCCACGCCTTCAGCACACCGCCGTTCTGGCTGGCGCTGGCCGGTGTGGCCACCGCCTACTACCTGTACATGGTCAACCCTGCGTTGCCAGCCGCCATTCAGGCCCGGGTGCAGCCGCTGTACAAGCTGCTGGACAACAAGTACTACATGGACTGGTTCAACGAACAGGTGCTGGCGCGCGGCACCCGCATGCTGGGCACCGGCCTGTGGAAGGGCGGCGACCAGGCGGTGATTGACGGCACGCTGGTCAACGGCTCGTGGAAGCTGGTGCGCTGGATTTCCAACGGCGTGCGCGGCATCCAGACCGGCTATATCTACCACTATGCGCTGGTCATGATCCTGGGCGTGTTTGTGCTGATGAGCTACTTCGTCTGGCTTAACAAGTAACTCGCGGAGAAGAATAAAAAATGGGTTACCAATTCGGCTACCTGAGTCTGGCGATCTGGACGCCTATCGTGTTCGGCCTGGTGCTGTTGGCCTTGGGCCGCGACGAGCAGGTGCGCGCAGTGCGCTGGCTGGCGCTGGTGGGCTCCATCATCAGTTTTCTGGTCACGCTGCCGCTGTACGGCGGCTTCAAGCTCGGCACCTCGGCGATGCAGTTCGTTGAGAAGGGCGAGTGGATCGAGCGCTTCAACGTCAACTACCACCTCGGTGTGGACGGCATCTCGCTGTGGTTTGTGCTGCTCACGGCTTTCATCACGGTGGTGGTCATCATCGCCTCGTGGGAAGCCATCACCGAGCGCGTGAACCAGTACATGGCGGCCTTTCTTATTTTGAGCGGTTTGATGATCGGCGTGTTCTGCGCGCTGGACGGCATGTTGTTCTATGTGTTTTTTGAAGCCACGCTCATTCCGATGTACCTCATCATCGGAATCTGGGGCGGGCCGAACAAGATTTACGCAGCTTTCAAGTTCTTCCTGTACACGCTGCTCGGCTCGCTGTTAATGCTGATCGCACTGATCTTTTTGTACACCAAGTCGGGCGGCAGTTTCGACATCCTGGCCTGGTACAAGCTGCCGCTGTCGGGCACTGCGCAGACCCTGCTGTTTTTTGCCTTCTTCGCCGCCTTCGCAGTCAAGGTGCCCATGTGGCCAGTGCATACCTGGCTGCCCGATGTGCACGTCGAGGCGCCCACCGGTGGCTCAGCCGTGCTGGCCGCCATCATGCTGAAACTCGGTGCCTACGGTTTCCTGCGTTTCGCCATGCCGATTGCCCCGGACGCTGCCCGCGAATGGGCCTGGCTGATGATCACGCTGTCGCTGATTGCCGTCATCTACGTCGGTCTGGTCGCGCTGGTGCAGAAAGACATGAAAAAGCTGGTGGCCTACTCTTCGGTGGCGCACATGGGCTTTGTCACGCTGGGCTTTTTCATCTTCAACGACCTGGGCGTTGCCGGCGGTCTGGTGCAGATGATTGCGCACGGCTTTGTCTCCGGCGCGATGTTCCTGTGCATTGGCGTACTGTACGACCGCGTGCATTCGCGCGAAATCGCCAGCTACGGTGGCGTGGTCAACACCATGCCCAAGTTCACCGCCTTTGCGCTGCTGTTCGCCATGGCCAACTGCGGCTTGCCGGCAACCGCCGGTTTTGTAGGCGAGTGGATGGTGATTCTCGGCGCGGTCAAGGCCAACTTCTGGCTGGGTCTGGCAGCCGCCAGCGCGCTGATTTTCGGCGCCGCCTACACGCTGTGGATGTTCAAACGCGTCTACCTGGGCCCGGTGGCCAACGACGATGTGAAGGCCCTGAAAGACATCAATGGCCGCGAATTCCTGATGCTCTCGCTGCTGGCCATCGCGGTCATGTGGATGGGTCTGTACCCACGGCCTTTCACCGATGTGATGGACGCTTCGGTGGCCGACCTGCTGAAGCACCTGGCGCTGTCCAAACTGAACTAACAAGAGCAGACCCGCGATGATCGACAACCTTAGCTGGCTCACCGTCTACCCCGAGCTGATTCTGCTCGGCATGGCCTGCGTGATTGCGCTGGTAGACCTGGGGGTTACCAGCCCTCGCCGCAACCTCACCTATGTTCTGACGCTGGTCACGCTGGCGGTTGTGGCCGCGTTGCAGGCCCATTACGCAACCCTCGGCGAAACCGTTTACGGCTTTGGCAACATGGTGGTGAGCGACCCCATGGGCAACTGGCTCAAGTGTTTCGCCGCGCTGGCCACCATGGTCACGCTGGTCTATGGCCGGCCTTATGTGGCGGAGCGGGGCATGCTGGGCGGTGGGGAGTTTTTCACGCTGAGCATGTTTTCGCTGCTGGGAATCTTTGTGATGATCTCGGGCAACAACTTCCTGGTGATTTACCTTGGCCTGGAGCTGCTCACGCTCTCCAGCTACGCGCTGGTGGCGCTGCGCCGCGACAACGCCACCGCTACCGAAGCCGCCATGAAGTACTTTGTGCTGGGCGCACTGGCCAGCGGCTTTTTGCTCTACGGTTTGTCGATGCTCTACGGTGCAACCGGCTCGCTTGATCTGCAAGAGGTCTACCGGGCCGTGGCTTCGGGCTACGTGAAACACCAGGTCATGGTGTTTGGCCTGGTCTTCATTGTTGCGGGTCTGGCCTTCAAGCTGGGTGCCGTGCCTTTCCACATGTGGATTCCCGACGTCTACCAGGGAGCCCCCACGGCGGTGACGCTGCTGGTCGGCGCTGCGCCCAAGCTGGCGGCTTTTGCCATCATGATCCGGCTGCTGGTCGAGGGGCTGATTCCGCTGTCGGTCGACTGGCACCAGATGCTGGCCGTGATGTCGATCGGCTCGCTGCTGGTGGGCAACCTCGCCGCCATTGCGCAGACCAACCTCAAACGCATGCTGGCCTTCTCCACCATCGGCCAGGTCGGCTTCATGCTGCTGGGTTTTGTGGCGGTGGTGGTCGATACCGACCTGACGCTGGCCAAAAACGCGCTGAGCTCGGCGATGTTCTACACCGTCACCTACGTGCTGACCACACTGGCGAGCTTTGGCATCATCATGTTGCTGGCGCGCGAAGGTTTTGAGAGCGAAGAAATCACCGACCTCGCTGGCCTGAACCAGCGCAGCCCGCTGTACGCCGGCGTGATGGCGGTGTGCCTGTTCTCGCTGGCTGGCATTCCGCCGCTGGTGGGTTTCTACGCCAAGCTGGCAGTGCTGCAGGCACTGGTGTCGTCGGGCGCAACAGCCTATATCGCGTTGGCGGTGTTTGCGGTGCTTATGTCGCTGGTTGGCGCCTTCTACTATTTGCGTGTCGTCAAGGTGATGTACTTCGACGACCCCATCACCGTCACCACCGTTTCGGCCTCGGCTGACGTGCGGGCCGTGTTGTCGCTGAACGGCGCACTGATCCTGATCTTGGGCATCGTGCCCGGCGGGCTGATGACGCTGTGCGCCCAGGCCATCGTGAAAACTCTGGGAAGCTGATGGCGCAAAGCGTCTCGGTCTGGCTGGTGATCGTGTTGGCTTTCGTGGCCGCCAACCTGCCTTTTGTCAACCAGCGTGTGCTGGTGGCGGGGCCGGTGCTGCGGGCCAAGCCGCTGGTCTGGCGGCTGGGCGAGTTGGTGATCATGTATTTTCTGGCGGGTGGCGTGGGCCTGCTGCTGGAGCACCGGGCGGGTCAGATCGCGCCGCAGACCTGGGAGTTCTACGCGATCACGGCCACGCTCTTCGTTACCTTTGCCTTCCCCGGCTTCGTCTACCGCTACCTGCTCAAACACAAGAACTGAAAGCGGGCGCGCATGGACGATCACCAGGATTTGAGCCATCTTGTAGAGCGCCAGACCGACAGTATCGAATTGCTCAAGGGCCATTTTCTGCACGTCTTCCGCGACACCGTGCAGTTGCCTGACAACAGCAGCACCACACGCGAATACGTGATTCATCCCGGCGCGGTGATGGTGATTGCGCTATTGGACGACGGCCAGGTGGTGCTGGAGCGCCAGTACCGCTACCCGGTCAAGCGCGTCATGACCGAATTCCCTGCCGGCAAGCTTGATCCGGGCGAGGCCTCACTGGTGTGTGCGCAGCGCGAGCTGCTGGAGGAAACCGGTTACACCGCCCGCGAATGGGCTTTTGCCGGCACGCTGCACCCGGTCATTTCATACTCCACCGAGCACATCGACATCTGGTTTGCGCGGGGCCTGACAGCGGGACTCCGCCAGCTGGATGCCGGCGAATTTCTGGACGTATTCAGCGCCACGCCACAACAGGTGCTGCGCTGGTGTTTTGACGGCAGCATCACCGATGCCAAAACCCTGACCGGTGCGCTCTGGCTGCAGAACGTGCTGGCCTGCCAGTGGCCGCTGCAGTGGCAGACGCCGGCCTAGCAGGCCCGGCGATTGCTCTCGGCCGCTTCCAGCGCAGCCATCCGGTCCAGCTCTTCGCAGACATCGGCAAAACGGCCGGAAATCACCATGCGGCCCGCGGCCGAGCGTTCCTGCGGGCCACCGTCCAGCACGCGCAGCACCCGCAGGGGACGGCTGCGGCGCTCTACCAGCCGGGGCTTGGCAACGCAGACCGGTGCCAGACTGGCACTGCGCGCAGGCGTGGCTACCGCCAGCGTGGGGGCTGCCAGGGAGCCGGACAACCAGCCCATCAGGTTGCGAAGCGGGGCGGCTGGTGACCAGCCGGCAAGGTGGAGCGTGTGCATGAAATGGCTTTCAGCGGGAAGATAAAAGGACTTTCGGCGACGAAGGCGACAGCTTGAGGCACCCATCGACGGGATTGGGCGGTAATCGCGGTGCTTCTGTTTCTGTAGCAGGTGAGCTAGTAGCCTCGCCGGCCCTACATCAGCATGGTGTTGCGGATGAGACCAACGGCCAGACCTTCAATCTCGAAAGGTTCGCCGGGTTCGACGATGATGGTTTTGAACTCGGGATTTTCGGCATGCAGTTCGATGACGTTCTTGTTGCGGCGCAGACGCTTGACCGTGACGTCGTCGCCCAGCCGCGCGACCACGATCTGCCCATTTTTGGCTTCCTTGGTGATCTGCACCGCCAGCAGGTCGCCGTCCATGATGCCGACGTCGCGCATGGACATTCCGCGCACTTTCAGCAGGTAGTCGGGTTTGCGCTGGAACAGGCTGCTTTCTACATGGTAGGTCTGGTCTACATGCTCCTGCGCCAGAATGGGCGAGCCCGCCGCCACCCGGCCTACCAGCGGCAAGACCAGTTGCGCCAGGCTGGGCAGGGGCAGCAAAAACTGTTTGTTGCGCGACTCGTTGATGGCGCGCAGGGTTTCGCTTTTCAGCCGGATGCCGCGCGAGGTGCCGCTGACCAGTTCGATCACGCCCTTGCGGGCCAGCGCCTGCAAATGCTCCTCGGCGGCGTTGGCCGATTTAAAGCCCAGCTCGCTGGCGATTTCGGCGCGGGTGGGGGGCGCGCCGGTGCGTGCGATGGCGCTCTGGATCAGATCGAGAATCTGCTGCTGCCGTGCGGTGAGCTTCACGGGAAAATGCTGCATGTCTGACATGGTGTTTCCTTTGCTGCGTGGCCCGGGCCGCTGCAGCGGTGAGGGCCTGTCTTAATATCCAGTAACTGTATTTTTAACCAGTTTTTGAGGTTTGGCAAGTGAGCAATAAAAAAATTGTGGTGCTGGGCACTGGCGGCACCATCGCCGGCCTGGCAAAACCGGGGGATGCGCTCGACTACAAGGCGGCCGAACAGGGCATAGACCAGTTGCTGGCGGATGCGGCATTGCCGGCGCTGGCGGGCATAGACGTGCTCAGCGAGCAGGTGGCGCAGATCGACAGCAAGGACATGGCGCTGGCGCTGTGGCAGCAACTGGCTGGGCGCACCGCCTGGTGGCTGGCACAGCCCGATGTGCTGGGCGTGGTGATTACCCACGGCACCGACACGCTGGAAGAAACCGCCTTTTTTCTAAGCTGTGTGTTGCCTGGCGCCAAACCCGTGGTGCTGACTTGCGCCATGCGCCCGGCCAACGCCCGGCTGGCCGACGGCCCGCAAAACCTGGCCGATGCCCTGGCC
>JAZKCX010000226.1:8902-11339 GCA_040387875.1 Pseudomonadota bacterium
GGCTCGCTGCAGCGGCTGGACCGCACCGCCAGAATTCTGATGCTGGTCTCCAGCCTGATCTGGCTCGCGGTGATTGCCTGCGGCCGCGCCATCGGCTATCTGTAATCGCACTCTTCAGGAGATTCAAAGATGCAACGACGCACGCTGCTGCAAAATACCGCCGCTCTGCCCCTGCTGGCCCTGCCGCTGTGGGTGCAGGCCCACCACGGCTGGAGCAGTTTTGACCAGGACCGCCCGATCTGGATTGACGGCGTGGCCAGCAAAGTTCTCTGGCAAAACCCGCATGCCACGCTGCTGCTGGACCGGCCCGCCAACCCGGTATTGCCGGCTGATCTGGCCCAGCGCGCAGTGCCCGCACAGAGCGCACCGGTGGACGGCAAGGCCTTGCTGGCCAAAGCGGTTTTGCCGCAGCGCAAGGACCCGCGCTGGGAAGTGGAGCTGGCACCGCTGACCCGGCTTGCGGCGTGGAAAGTGGCCGAAATCAAGCCGGGCGCGCCGGTGGGGATTCTGGGCTTTACCTTTCCCGCAGAAAAGGGCGAAGCGGTGGTCCGGGTGGAATACCTGTTCGTAGACGGCAAGGTCTACGGCCTGCGCTCCAGCCCGGCCTGACTTTCTTCAGCTGGCCAGCGCCTCAAAGGCGCGGGCCTTGATTTCATCGACCGTGCCGGTGCCGCTGATGGCGCGGTACTGCGGTGCGGCGGCCGGCTCGGTTTTGGCCCAGCCAGAGTAGTAGTCGACCAGCGGGCGCGTCTGTGCGCTGTAGACCTCCAGCCGCTTTTTGACGGTTTCTTCCTTGTCGTCTTCGCGCTGGATCAGCGGCTCGCCGGTCACGTCGTCCTTGCCGTCGGCCTTGGGCGGATTGAACTTGATGTGGTAGGTGCGGCCCGACGCCGGATGCGAGCGGCGGCCGCTCATGCGCTCGATGATGGCGTCAAATGGCACATCGATTTCCAGCACGTAGTCGAGCTTGACGCCTGCGGCTTTCATCGCGTCGGCCTGCGGAATCGTGCGCGGGAAACCGTCGAACAGAAAACCCTTGGCGCAATCGGGCTGGGCAATGCGTTCCTTCACCAGATTGATGATGAGTTCGTCGCTGACCAGGCCACCCGACTCCATCACGCTTTTGGCCTGCAGGCCCAGCGGCGTGCCGGCCTTCACTGCGGCGCGCAGCATGTCGCCGGTGGAGATCTGGGGGATGCTGTATTTCTGGCAGATGAAAGTGGCTTGCGTGCCTTTGCCGGCACCGGGTGCGCCCAACAGAATCAGTCTCATCGGAATCCTCGGATAGTGTGAATTGGGTGGCCGCTAACCGCAGCCCCCTCAGGCTGCGCGCTTTGTGTCGGCGTGATTTTTTTCCGAGAATAGCATGCACGGCCCGCCCCCGGCTGACAGTGGCTCAGCCGGCAATCAGCGCGCGAACGCGCTCCAGGTCGTGGGGGGTGTCCACGCCGGGGCCGGGCGCGCTGCTGGCAATGTGCACCGCAATCCGGTGCCCGTGCCACAGCGCGCGCAGTTGCTCCAGCGCCTCCAGCACTTCCAGCGGCGCCTGCGGCAGCGTGGGAAAGAGCCGCAGAAACCCCACCCGGTAGGCATAGATGCCGATGTGCCGCAGCGGCGCCGGATGCGGCAATGCGGTAATGCCATCGGCAAAACCGTCGCGCCACCACGGCAGCGGCGCGCGGCTGAAATACAGGGCCTGCTGCTGCGCGTTCAGCACCACCTTCACCACATTCGGATTGGTGAAGTCGGCCAGGGTATCGATTACGTGGGCGGCAGTGGCCATCGCGGCATCGGGCTGGTCGGCCAGCAGGCGTGCTACGGCGTCGATCAGCCGGGGGTCGATCAGCGGCTCGTCGCCCTGCACATTGACCACCACCGCATCGTCGGGCAGGCCCAGCAGATCGCAGGCTTCGGCCAGCCTGTCGCTGCCACTGGGGTGGTCGGTGCGGGTGAGCAGGGCGGTAATGGTGTGGGCGCTGCAAGCCAGCACAATGGATTCGTCGTCGGCGGCCACCACTACGCTGCTGGCAGACGACAGCCCTGCGCGTTCGGCGACCCGCACCACCATGGGTTTGCCGGCGATGTCGGCCAGCGGTTTGTTGGGTAATCGGGTCGATGCCAGCCGTGCCGGAATCAAGACTGTGAAGGCCATGTTCAGCGCGGTGCTTCGATTTCTTCGTCCGTCAGCGTGCGGGCCTCGTTTTCCAGCAGCACCGGAATGCCGTCGCGCACCGGGTAGGCCAGGCGGGCCGAGCGCGAGACCAGTTCCTGCGGTTCGCGGTGGTATTCGAGCGGGCCCTTGGTGACCGGGCAAACCAGCAGTTCAAGCAATCGTGTGTCCATCGGCCAATGATAGCTTCGCATCGAGCAGCCTATCGAGCTGCTGCCAGAAACCGGGGGGCAGATCCACCTGCAGCGGCACGGCCAGCGCGCCGGG
>JAZKCX010000226.1:11439-16648 GCA_040387875.1 Pseudomonadota bacterium
ACCACCAGGTCGGCATGGCGTGGCCAGGGCTCGCGCAGCGGGCCGGCCGGCAGCAGCCAGCCGTTGCCGATGCTGGCATCGCCAAACACGCAGATTTCGACGTCGCGCTGCAGCGCCAGGTGCTGCAGGCCGTCGTCACACACAATGACGCGGGTTTGCGGATAGCGGGCCAGCGCGGCGCGGGCGGCATCGGCGCGGCGCGGCGCCACAAACACCGGCGCACCGGTGGCCCGGCGCAGCAGCAGCGGCTCGTCGCCGGTTTCGGCGGCGGAGCTGTATTCCAGCACCTCGCGGCAGGTAGCGTCGCTGCGACCATGGCCACGCGACACCACCACCGGCTGCAGGCCACGCTGTTGCAGATGCCGCACCAGCGCCAGCACCAGCGGCGTCTTGCCGCTGCCGCCCGCCACCACGTTGCCGACCACAACCACCGGCACCGGCATACGAATGGATGAAAAAACGCCCAGCTGGTACAGCCTGCGCCGCAGCGTAATCAGCACCCGGTACAGCTGCGACAGCGGCCACAGCGCCAGCGCCAGCGGGCCGCGCCGAGTCCAGGCCTGCTGAAGCGGGGTGGCAGCGCCCATGCGGTCCTAGTTTGCGCCGCCGCTCTGGGCCGAGGTCTGCGCGGCAAAGGTGATCTGCGTCAGCCCGCTGCGCTGGGCCGCTTCCATCACCGTAATTACCGCCTGGTGCGGCGCGCCACCGTCGGCGCTGATGATGATGACGCTGTCTTTGCCGGCCTTGGCGGCGGCTGTCAGCGCCGCCGAAATGCCGGCCACACTGCGGTCGGCCACCGGCGTTTTGTTGATGCTGTAGCGGCCGTCGGCGGCAATCGCCACGATCACTTCCTTGGGGTAGTCGCGCTGGGCGTTGGTGTCGGCCACCGGCAACTTCAGTTGCAGCTCGGTGAACTTGCTGTAGGTGGTCGACAGCATCAGGAAAATCAGCACCACCAGCAGCACGTCGATGAACGGGATCAGGTTGATCTCGGGCTCGGTGGCGGCGCCCAGCCGGCTGCGGGAACGGAAATTCATGGCCGGGGCTTGCGCAGGGAGTTCAGGTGGCGCAGCATGCGTTCGGCGGCGAGCTCCAGCGTCAGCAGGTGGCCATCGACCTGCGCGCGGAAATAGCGCCAGAAAATCAGCGCCGGAATTGCCACGATCAAACCAAAGGCGGTGTTGTACAGCGCAATCGAAATGCCCTGCGCCATTTGCGCCGGGTTACCGCCAGTGGGCGCCTGCGAGCCAAAAATCTCGATCATGCCAATCACCGTGCCCAAGAGGCCCAGCAGCGGCGCGGCCGATGCAATGGTGGCCAGCGCCGTGAGGTATTTTTCCAGCCGGTGGGCGGCTTCCCGGCCGGCGGCCTCCATGGTGGCGCGCAAATCCACTTCGCTGACCCGCGGGTTCTGCTGAAGGGCCCGCATGCCGCTGGCCAGCACCGCGCCCAGCGCCGAGTTCTGCGCCAGTTGCGCCACCACGTCAGGGGCCGGCAGGTTGTGGCGCGACACCGCCAGGGCTTCGTCCAGCAGCTTGGGCGGCGCGACCTTGCGGGGAGTCAGGCTGATGAATCGCTCTATCACCAGCGCCACCGCCAGAACAGAGCAGGCGATGAGGGGCCAGATCGGCCAGCCTGCGGCTTGTATGATCGAAAACAAAGGTGGGTCTCCGGGGGAAAATCGCTTCCGATTATGGCGTACCGCCCGGTGGCTCTGACCACCGCTTTGCCTGCCGACTGGTGCACAGAAACTGTGGATAACTTTGTGAAAAACTGGGGCCTGACCCACGGGCGCACCGCGCCAATTGGGCATTGTGACAATTCGATGGCAAAACAGGCAGCAAAATCCCCAATGAAATCAAATACTTGCACCGAAAAATCAGGCTCTCTGCGCGGTGGCCAAGGCGTGTAGGACACGTCTTACCCCCGCTGAGTATCTTTCCCATGGATTTTTCTGTGTCCCCCGCCTCTGCTGCAACGCCCGCCACCCATGTCTGGCAGGTTGGCGCGCTCTGCCGCGCGGTGGCCGATGCGCTGGAGGCACGCTTCAACCCCGTTACCGTGCGTGGCGAAATTTCCAGCTTCTCGCGCGCCGCCAGCGGCCACTGCTATTTTTCGCTGCGCGATGGTGACGGGCAGATTCGCTGCGCCATGTTCCGCCGCGCCGCTGGCCTGCTCGACTTTGCGCCGCGCGATGGCGAGCTGGTGGAAGTGCGCGGCCGGTTGGGCGTGTACGAGCAGCGCGGCGATCTGCAGCTGATTGTGGAGAGCATGGGCCGGGCCGGCGCCGGCACGCTGTTTGAGGAGTTTTTGCAGCGCAAGGCCAGGCTGGAGGCCGAAGGCCTGTTTGATGCCGCCCGCAAGCGGCCGCTGCCGTTGTTGCCACGCGGCATTGGCCTGGTGACTTCGCTGGGCGCGGCGGCACTGCACGATGTGGTGACCGCGCTGCAGCGCCGGGTGCCACACATTCCGGTGGTGCTGGCGCCGGCCGCAGTGCAGGGCGCGGGCGCACCGGCCGAGTTGGTGCGCGCGCTATCAAATTTGTACCATCTGAGTGAGCGGGGACGACGGCCAGGTGCCGATTTTGCTTCAAAAATCGACGTTATTCTGCTGGTGCGGGGTGGCGGCGCGCTGGAAGACCTCTGGGCCTTTAACGACGAAGCCCTGGCCCGCTGCATAGCCGCCAGCCCGGTACCGGTGATTTGCGGTGTGGGCCACGAAACCGACTTCACGATTGCCGACTTTGTGGCCGACCTGCGTGCGCCCACACCCACCGCCGCGGCCGAGCTGGTGACAGCTACGCGCGACACCTGGCTGGGGGCGCTGGAGCTGCTGCAGGGCCGCCAGCAGGATGCCGCGCAGCGCCTGCTCGACCGGCAAAACCAGCGGCTGGACCGGGCCGCAGCGCGGCTCGGCCGGCCTTCGCTGCTGATGGCGCGGCAGCAGCAGCGGCTGGCGCACCAGGGCCAGCGGCTGCAGTTTGCGCTGCGGGCGGCGCTGGAGCGCAAGGGCCAGTCGCTGCGCCGGCTTGAGGCAGATTTACCCGCCCGGTTGCAATCGCGCCGCCAGCGCAGCCACGACCGGCTGGAGCGCGCCGCGCTGCGGCTGGGCCTGCTCGATCCACAACTGGTACTGCAGCGCGGCTACGCCTGGCTCAGCAATGCCGACGGCCAGCCCGTAACCCGCGCCGCGCAGACCGCCGAAGGCCAGCCGCTGCGCGCCACCCTTTTCGACGGCGAGGTTGATCTGACGGTGGCGCCGGCGCGCCGCATTTAGTTTCTACAATCGGGCCACACGCTCCCCAAAACCAACCGACCACTGAGGAAATCCATGGAACATACCCTGCCGCCCCTGCCTTACGCCATTGACGCGCTGGCCCCCAACTACTCGCAAGAAACCCTGGAGTTCCACCACGGCAAACACCACAACGCTTACGTGGTGAACCTGAACAACCTGCAAAAGGGCACCGAGTTCGAGAGCATGACGCTGGAAGAAATCGTCAAGAAATCCAGCGGCGGTATCTACAACAACTCGGCGCAAATCTGGAACCACACCTTCTTCTGGAACTGCATGAAGCCGGCGGGCGGTGGCGAGCCATCGGGCCCGCTGGCAGCCGCCATCACCGCCAAATGGGGCAGCTATGCTGCTTTCAAGGAAGCCTTCGTGAAAAGCGCGGTGGGCAACTTCGGCTCGGGCTGGACCTGGCTGGTGAAAAAAGCCGACGGCAGTGTCGACATCGTGAATATGGGCGCTGCCGGCACCCCGCTGACTACCGCCGACAAGCCGCTGCTCACCGTGGACGTCTGGGAACACGCCTACTACATCGACTACCGCAACGCCCGCCCCAAGTTTGTCGAGACCTTCCTCGACAAGCTGGTGAACTGGAGTTTTGCCGAAAAGAACTTCGGCTGATCTGCGCCGCCCATAAAAAAGCCGGCTGCGTGCCGGCTTTTTTGTGCGCGCCTGGAAAGCCTAGCGGGGGCTCTGGAAAACCTGGCCACCCAGGCGTATGCCGGCCTTGATGCCTTTTTTGGCAAACCAGCCCTGGTTCATTTCCAGCACATAACGCACCGGTTTGGCCGAGCAGTGCGATTCCAGGCTGAGGGGCTTCATGTCCACCAGGTTCACGATGCTGCCGTCGTCGGCAACAAAGGCGGCGGTCAGTGGCAGCAGGGTGTTTTTCATCCAGAAGCACTGGACACCAGGCTGCTCGAAGACGAAGAGCATGCCCTCGTGCTGCGGCATCTCCTTGCGGAACATCAGTCCTATGCTGCGCTGCTCGGATGTGGCGGCCACCTGGGCATCGATACGGTGCATGCCGGCGCTCAGCGCCGTGCGGGGCAGGTCGGTCTGCGGCGTGTCCTGCGCATGGAGAACACAGCCCGCCAGGGCGAGTGTGGCAGCCAGAAATGATCTGAACATGAACATCTTCTTAAACGGTGCAGCGAAGGACAACATCATCGGCAGAAACAAAAATGCCCGCTGGAAGCGGGCATTTTGACGGACGCCGAAGAATTACTTGGCGGCGGAAGCAGCTTTTTTGGCCTTCTTGGCTTTCTTGGGCTTGGAAGCAGCAGCCTTGGCTTCAGCGGCAGGAGCCGCTGGGGTAGCGGCAACAGCAGGGGTGGCAGGCGTGGCGGCCATTGGCTTGGCACCGGATGCGCCAGCAGCAGGAGCGCCAGCGTGGCCAGCGGCAAAAGCGGTGGACACTGCGAACAGGGATGCGATCAGGGTTGCGAGAATCTTGCTCATTTTATGGTTCCTGGATAACGGTTATTGATAAACCCACCCAGGTTTGGAATTGGATGGTGCAGCTACAACGCCGTCCATTTGACCGTGGTTGACAGTCCAGCGCAAGTATTTTTAAGCATAATCGGCAGTGTTCGAACACCCCCGCAATAGCGTTACTGGAGACTGCTTGTTATGTACCAGCACATCAAGGTGCCGGCCGAAGGCCAAAAAATCACGGTGAATGCCGACATGTCGCTGAACGTGCCGGACCAGCCCATCATTCCCTTTATCGAGGGCGATGGCACCGGTGCCGACATTACGCCGGTGATGCTCAAGGTGGTGGACGCAGCCGTGGCCAAGGCCTATGGCGGCAAGAAAAAAATCCACTGGATGGAAGTCTATGCCGGTGAAAAGTCCACCAACGTCTACGGCCCCGACGTCTGGCTCCCCGAGGAAACCCTGCATGCGGTGCGCGACT
>JAZKCX010000227.1:0-4228 GCA_040387875.1 Pseudomonadota bacterium
CTTGCCCACCGGTTTTTCGCGGTAGACGCGCATGTCCATCGTCATCTCCAGGCCGTGGCTGTCGGCCGGCAGGGCGCGCACCAGCTTTTTGGCGCGCAGCTCTTTTTTCACGGCGCTGTGCGGCAGAAAGGCCACGCCGTGGCCTTCCAGCGCCATGGCTTTCAGGCCCTCGGCCATGTCGGTCTCATAGACACGGTCAAGGTGAATCGCCACGGTGGACTGCTTCAGGATCAGGTCCACCACCCGGCCCAGATACGCCCCCGGCGCATAGCCCAGATAGGGCAGTGGCTGGCCCGCCTTGCCGGGCAGCTTGAACAGGGGCTCGCCGTCGGCGTCGGGCTTGACATAGGGCGCCAGCAGCTCCGAGCCCAGGCTCACCATCTCGTAGCGGTCTGTGTCCAGCTGAAAGGGCTGCGAGCTGTGGTGGTAGGCAATCAGCAGGTCGCAGTTGCCTTCCACCAGATGCAGCACCGCATCGTGCACATTCAGCGCAATCAGACGGCTTTTGATGGGGCCGAATTTCTCGCGCAGGCTGGAGACCCAGGCCGGAAAAAACGTGAAGGCCAGGGTGTGCGGCACGGCAAACTCAATCACGTCCTGCCCGGCCGAGGTATGGCCGCGCAGCATGGCGCGGGTGCTTTGCAGCGCCTGCAGCATTTCCAGCGACTGCGAATACAGCGTCTCGCCGGCAGGGGTGAGGCTGGTGGGATAGGACGTGCGGTCCACCAGGTCGGTACCGGCCCAGGCTTCGAGTGCCTGGATGCGGCGCGAGAACGCCGGCTGGGTAACGTGGCGCAACTGCGCCGAGCGGCTGAAGCTGCGGGTTTCAGCCAGGCTGACGAAGTCTTCGAGCCACTTGGTTTCCATTTTTCGGATTATGCGGCGAATGCATGGATTCGCCGCACACCATCGGTACTATCAAAAATAATAGCGAACTATTGAGTATCGACGCCGGCTAACTGCCAAAAATATCTTAAAAAAAGCCGCAAAAGGCCTTTGAAGGCCCCCATAGCCATAGGCCTGCCCAGGCTCAGGGCAGGCTGGTGTTGGCTTCGGGCTCGCCGGTAGCGCGTGGGCCCACGGTGCCGAGCCGGCGTTTGAGCGACTGCGGCTGGCCGCTCAAAATCGCGGCGTAGTTGGTCGTGTTGGACAGCACCTTCTTGACGTAGTCGCGGGTTTCGGAAAACGGCACGTTTTCGGCCCAGATGGCGGCTTCCAGCACCGGCGCACCGGCCTGGCCGCGCCAGTTGCGCGGCCGCCCCGGGCCAGCGTTGTAGGCAGCAGCGGCCAAGGGGAGGGAGCCGGCAAAGTCGTCCAGCACCAGCTTTAAATAGCCGGTGCCAATCGCAATGTTGGTGTCGCGGTTGGTGATCTGGTCGGCAGTGAAATCGGCCAGGCCAATTTTCTTGGCGGTCCAGCGGGCAGTGGCCGGCATGACCTGCATCAGCCCCGAGGCACCCACCACCGAGCGCGCGTCCATGATGAAACGCGACTCCTGGCGAATCAGGCCATACACGTAAGCCGGGTCGAGCCCAATTTCGCGGGTGCGCTTGACCACCTGCTCACGAAAAGGCATTGGAAAACGCTGCTCAAAATCCATCTCGCCCTTGGTCCGCTCGCTGGTGTTGATGCAGCGGTCCCAGACCTGTCGCTCGCAGGCCCACTGCGCCGCAGCCAGCAGCTCGCGGTCGTTCATCGCACCGCTCTGGCCACGGGTATTGACCAGGTTGGTGTGGTAATTCCATTCGCGCACACCCTCGCTGCGCAGGCCAATGGCAATGGCGTACAGCGCGCGGTTCAGGCCGGCAATCTTGCGCACCAGCGATTTTTCTTCGGCCAACAGCGGCGCAGGACGGGCCGGCACGGTGATGGGGCGGCCCAGTTCCTCCAGCGCGAGCTGCTCGTAAAAACCGCGCACGCTGGCAATGCTCTCCAGCAGCGCCAGCGCCTCGGCGCGTTTGGGGTGAATGCGTTCGGCCGGCGGGGCCAGCGCACCCGAGGCCACCGGTGCAGCCGGCTCGGCGGGCGGCAGTTCGTCCGCACGTAGTGCCGGTGCGGTGGCCAGCAGCGCGCGGGCTTTCCAGTACACCCAGGTCGGGTCGCGGCGCGATTCGTCGTCCATCGCGTTGATGGTGGCCAGCACCACCGGCCACTGCGGCCGGCTGCCGGCACGCAGCGCGGCACGGGCTTTCCAGGCCAGCATGTCTTCTGTCAGGTCACCGTCTTTGGTGACCTTGGCAAAGTATTCGGGCGCCTGGCCATTGAGCCGCAGCGCCGCCTGTTTGCCCACCACGCCCCAGGCCCAGTTGCGCTCTTCGGGCGAGAGCTGCACGCTCCATTTGTTCTCCAGCACCGAAGCGGCCATGTCCACATCGGTATTGGCCATGCGAATCAGCGCCAGCAGCACCAGCTCCTTGCGCACCCTGCCCGGCGCAATCGCTTGGTTGGCCAGAAACTTGGCCGGGTTGGCAAACAACTCGGCCACCTGCGGCAGCGCCTCGGGCGCCACAATTTCCACCGCCGCGCGGGCCGAACGCTGGCGGTTCAGGTCGGCCGACAGACGGGCTTTTTTCCAGATATCGAGCACGCTGAGTTTTTTGGCCTCATACAGCCGGGCGGCGGCCTGGGTACAGCCGTCGTCACCGTCGCGCTGCAGATACCAGTTGCGGCGCACTTCGTCGGCCAGCGCGGCCGAGGGGGCGCCTTTGCGCATTTGTTCTATGCCCAGCTGATAGCAGCGTACCTCGCGGTCGTCGCCCATGCGGTAGTTGGGGTGTTCGGCGGCAAAAGCGTCCCAGTCGCGGCGCTGGCCCAACAGCAGCAGCCAGTCGTTGCGCAGCCGGTCTTCCTGGTAGCTGCCGGCGTAACGGGTCAAAAAGCTCTGTACTTCTTGCGGCGTGGCTTCGTCGAGCCGGGCCTTGAGTTCCCAGTAGGCGGCCCAGGGTTCCAGCGCATGGCCTTTGGCCTGCGGCAGCAGCAGCGCGAGCTTCTTGCGGTCGCCGCTTTTGAAGGCCTGGCCCATCTCCAGCAGGGTATCGTCGCCCTTGTTTTGCGCCAGTACCGTACCGGCCAGGGCCATGCCCAGCAAAAGGCTCACACTCAGTTTGACTATCATGGGGTGATTATGGACAAAGCAGCCATCCGCAAACAGTTGATCGAAGAACGCCTGGCCATGCCAGACCGCCTGGAACGGGCCGACATGCTGCAGCGGGTGCTGCGCATCTGGCTGGTGGGCCGGCCCGACACGGTGATAGGCGCCTACTGGCCGATCAAGGGCGAGTTCGACGCCTTGCCCGCACTGTACCGCTGGCAGGAAGACGGCGCACTCGGCATGGACATGGGGGATGCGCCCGAAGAAGCCGCGCAACTCGCCAACCAGTCAGTTGCCAGCCGCTCGCCGCGCAAGATCGGCCTGCCGGTGGTCAACAAGCTGCACAAAACGCTGATCTTTCACGCCTGGTACCCCGGCTGCCCGATGGAAGAAGACGCCTACAGCATTCCCAAACCCAAAGACACCGAAATCGTGGTGCCCACCCTGCTGTTTGTGCCCTGCGTAGGCTACGGCGCCGGCGGGCACCGGCTGGGTTATGGCGGCGGCTTTTACGACCGCACGCTGGCCACGCTGCAGCCGCGGCCGTTTACCGTGGGGCTGGGCTACACGCAGGGATTTTTGCCGGACATGGAACCCGAGCCGCACGACGAGCCTTTGGATGCGATCCTCAACGACAACGGCGTGGTCTGGCCGGTGTAGCTGGCCCCCACGGCACGCCCACTTGGTGTAGCGGCCTGCCCCCTCGCTTGCTCAACCAGAGGGTTTGCGCGATTTTCGGGGTGCAGTTTTTGCTACTTTTTTGATAACAGAAGACTGAGACTTGGTGCCGGCCACCCGTGCTTTTAATGCCGAATCCAGCGCCAGACGGGCCCAGGGTGCCATCGCGTGCGGCGACTCCAGGGCGTCTTCGGGGGCGCTGTAGTAGTTCATGCTTTTGGGCACGCCGGCGGCAAGGTAAATAAAGCGGGCGCAGCCGGCTGCTTCAAACTGCGGTCGGCTGGTGTCGTCGGCTTTGAGCCAAAGTTGTTGGCCAGAGCCCAGATCGGCTACCAGCGCCAGTGTCATGCCGCCGGTGCTGATGCCAAAACCGCCAAACATGCGCCGGGCCACGCAGGGGCCCAGGCTGGAGAGCAGCTCGCAGCAGTACTGCGCAAAATCCTGTTCGGCAGATCGGGT
>JAZKCX010000227.1:4328-6678 GCA_040387875.1 Pseudomonadota bacterium
AGCTCGTGCATGTTGAAACGCTCGCCGCTGGCGGTGCGCCGGTCGTGAAAGGTGCCGCCGTACCACGACGCGACGCCGCGCTGCCAGCGCGACCACAGCGGCTCGTTCTGCGCAGCCGAATGCATGCGGCCCGGCGCTTCGCACTGGGCTGCGCGGCGGGTGGACAGCGAAGAGGTATCGGTTGCCAGGGCTGGCAGCGATGCGCCCAACAAGGCCACAACGACCGATGTGGTCAGGGTGGCATTGCGGAAACGGCGTGCAGCCCGCAAGGAGCTGAAGTCAGTTTTTTGCATCGGCCGAATCCTACAGGACCGATGTAACAACCTTGTATCTGGCTCGGGTATACCCGAATCTGCCGCCGTCAGAGCCCCAGTCGGTCGCAAATTTCCAGCGTGGCCGCGCTCTGGTTCATGGTGTAGAAATGCAGGCCGGGCACGCCGCCGTTGCGCAGCTGGTCGCACAGATCGGTCACCACATCCAGGCCAAAGGCCTTGATGGACGCGGTGTCGTCGCCGTAGCTTTGCAGTCGCAGCCGGATCCAGCGCGGGATTTCGGCGCCGCAGGCATCCGAGAAGCGCAGCAGCTGGGTCGAGCTGGTGATCGGCATGATGCCGGGCACCACCGGCACATCGACGCCGCGCTGGTAGGCTTCGTCGACAAAACGGAAGTAGGCGTCGGTGTTGTAGAAGTACTGGGTAATGGCCGAATGGGCGCCGGCCTGGACCTTGGCAACAAAGGCCTGCAGGTCGGCGTCGGGCGACTTGGCCTGGGGGTGAACCTCGGGGTAAGCGGCCACTTCGATGCGGAAATCGTCGCCGGTCTCGGCGCGGATAAAGGCCACCAAATCGCTGGCGTAATGGAATTCGCCGCCTGCCCCGTAGCCGCTGGGCAGATCGCCCCGCAGGGCCACCAGCCGCTGCACGCCCATGGCCTTGAGCTGGGCCAGCTGCTCGCGCAGGCTGGCCTTGGTTGCGCCGATGCAGGAGAAGTGCGACGCGGCTGCCACGCCTTCGGCCAGGATTTCGGCCACGGTATCAAACGTGCCGCGCTGGGTAGAGCCACCGGCGCCGTAGGTGACCGAGCAGAACTCGGGTTTGTGGGCGTACAGCCGCTGGCGCACGGCGCGCAGCTTGTCGGCGCCTTCGGGCGTTTTTGGGGGGAAAAACTCGAAACTAATCGGAACACTGCTTGGGCTCATGATGGCCTCCTCGCAAAAATAAAGAACTCGCGGTTGCCGTCACCACCCTGAATGGGGGAGTCGAACCAGCCCTCTACCTGCAGGCCCAACTCCGCGCAGGTATCGCGCAGGCGCTTTTCCACTACCGCGTAGAGCGCCTGGTCGCGCACAATGCCGCCCTTGCCGACCTGGCCGGGCTGCAGTTCGAACTGGGGTTTCACCAGCATCAGCAGCGGCGCGCCGGGCTTGAGCAGCGGCACCAGCGCCGGCAGCACCAGCGTGAGGGAGATAAAAGACAAGTCGCCGGTCAGAAAATCGAACTGTGCATCAAATTCGGAGCCAAACAGGCCATCAGACGTTGCGGATTCTTGGGCTTCAGCTATCAAATCAGAAGCGTCCAGCTCGCGGGCGTTGCATTTTTCGATGCACAGCACCCGTGCATCGGTGCGGATTTTTTCGTGCACCTGGCCGCTGCCCACGTCCACCCCCACCACGCTGGCCGCGCCGCGCTGCAGCAGGCAGTCGGTAAAACCGCCGGTGGACTGGCCGATGTCCAGGCACTGCAGGCCGGTCACGTCGAGCCTGGCGGCAATCAGCGCGCCTTCCAGCTTGAGGCCGCCGCGCGAAACGTAGCGGGCTTCAGCCACGTCGAGCAGCTCCAGCTCGGCCGATTCCGGTACCTCATCGCCGTTTTTGGCAACCTTTTTCCACAGCGCCACGCCCGGCGCACCGGCGCGCCACTGCACGCCCGAGCCGATCAGGCGCTGGGCCTGGGAACGGGACGAGGCCAGGCCGCGCTCCACGAGGAGTTGGTCAATGCGCATGAATGTGTTTCTCTGACGGCCTCAAGGCGCGTAGCGAGCGGGTCAGGATCAAGGCGCGGGTGTCAGGCCACCGGAACGACCTTGAGGGTCGTGAGGATGGCCTGATCGGGACCCGCAACGCCGAGCCTGACCCGCGCAGTAGCGCAGCTCAATACCTGTAGGTGTCGGCTTTGTAGGGGCCTGTTTTGCTGACGCCGATATAAGCCGCCTGCTCATCGGTCAATTCCGACAGCATCGCCCCCACCTTCTTCAGGTGCAGCCGCGCCACCTTTTCGTCGAGGTGCTTGGGCAGCACATAGACCTTGCCCACTTCGTAGTCGGCCTGCTTGGTGAACAGCTCGATCTGCGC
>JAZKCX010000228.1:0-24265 GCA_040387875.1 Pseudomonadota bacterium
GGCACCATCCTGCTGCCGGCCGGGCTGGTGCTGGGCGTGACGATTGCGCTGGTGGGGCGGCTGGCCGACCGCCAACCCACCTATCTGCTGGTGAGCATTGGCCTGGCGCTGCTGGCAGCGTCGTTCGCGCTGATGGTCACCATTGGCTTGGGTAGCGCCATCTGGCTGCTGGTGGCCTGGGCGATTCTGGGCCGTATCGGCCTGGGTTTCATCCTGCCGTCGCTGAATCTGGGCGCGATGCGGGGACTCGACAAAAATCTGATTCCGCAGGGGTCCAGCGCGATCAATTTCATCCGCACGCTGGGCGGCGCCACCGGCGTGGGGCTGTGCGGCATCGTGCTCGAATGGCGGCTGGCCGCGCACGGCGACAGCCTGACCAATGCCGCCACCAGCCCGGCCCGGCTGGCGGCGTTCAATGAATCGTTTCTAATGCTTTCTGCCCTGTGCGCGATTGCGTTGATTGCCGCCTGGCGCCTGCGCGAACCAATGCAGAAAGCAACTACATGACAGCCTGTTTCGCCGCCGGGCCGCCCCAAGGCGAAATGCGGCCCCCTCGGGGGGCAGAGAGCGACACGCAGTGCGCGAACGTGGGGGTCACCTGACATGTGCCAACTGCTCGCCATGAACTGCAACACGCCCACCGATGTGACCTTCAGCTTCACCGGTTTTGCGCAGCGCGGCGGCCGCACCGACCACCACAGCGACGGCTGGGGCATTGCGTTCTTTGAGGGCGGCACCGGCCCCGGCAACGACGACAAGGGCCTGCGCCATTTCGTGGACCACCAGGGCGCCTTCGAATCGCCGGTGGCCGAACTGATCCGCCGTTACCCCATCAAAAGCCGCAACGTCATTGCCCACATCCGCAAGGCCACGCAGGGCGCGGTAGCGCTGGAGAATTGCCACCCCTTTGTGCGCGAGCTGTGGGGCCGCTACTGGGTGTTTGCCCACAACGGCGATCTGAAAGATTTTTATCCGCGCCTGCACGGCAGTTTTCGCCCGGTGGGCAGCACCGACAGCGAACGCGCCTTCTGCTGGCTGATGCAGGAACTCGCCAAGTCCCACGCCGGCGTGCCCAGCGTGGCCGAACTCACGCTGACGCTGCGCGAGCTGGTACCGCAGATCGCCAAGCACGGCACCTTCAACATGCTGCTGGGCAACGGCCAGGCGCTGTGGGCCCATGCGTCCACCGACCTGCATTACGTGGTGCGACAGCACCCCTTCACCCACGCCACGCTGAGCGACGAAGACCTGAGCGTGAACTTTGCCGAGCAGACCCAGCCCGACGACCGGGTGGCGGTGGTGGTGACTACGCCGCTCACCACCAACGAGGCCTGGACCCGTTTTGGGGCGGGCGAGCTGCTGGTGTTCGCGGGCGGCCAGCGCGCCTGATCCAGACGCAAAAAAACCGCCGGGTTGCCCCGGCGGCGCGAAGGTCTTGGAGACACTGAAAAATCAGAAGCTGTGGCGGATGCCGGCTTCAAAGCCGGTCGACGAGCTGTTGGGGCCAGCCACTGCGCCGCTGATGCCAGCCACCCGTACCGCAGCGGTGGTGAGTGTGGCGCCGCCTGCCGTGCCGTTGGCGTTTTTCAGGCGGGCGACCGAGGTGTACAGCGCGGTGCGTTTCGAGAGGTTGTAGACATAGCCCAGCGCCAGCTTGGAAGCGCGCGGCTCGGTGCCCAGGCCGTGGCCGTTTTCCACCTCGATGCGGCTGTACGCCACCTTCACCACGCCATTGCCCACTGGCACGATGGCGCCCAGGCCAAAGGCCTTGCCTTCGGTGTCGTTGCCGCTGGAAGCCGTGCCGCCGTTGCCAAAACCTGCGCCCACGGTGTTCTTGATTTTCTGCACCGAGTATTCGCCGGTGAGTTTGACGGCGCCCAGGTCGTAGGAGCCGGCAATGCTGGCGATGCTGCGGTCGTTGTTCAGGCCGGAAGGGGAGCGCACCAGGTCGGCCTTGCCGTAGGCAAAGGCAACATCCACCGGGCCGCCTTTGTAGCCCAGGCGCAGGCCGGCATAGTTGCCGTCGTCTTCGGCAGCGGCAGGCACCACGTTGGAGGGCTGCTCGCCCAGCGCGTAGTGGAAATGGCCGTAGAAACCGCCCAGCGTGGACGGCAGGAAATAGTGGATACCGTTGGAGGTGCGCTGCTGCGACTGGCCGATCAGGTTGGACTGCACCACCACGTCGGTGCCGATGCTGGTCACGCCGAAGGGGCTGAAGGTGTCGTTGTAGTAGCTGGGCACAAAGTCGCGGCCCAAGCGCAGTTCGCCGAAATTACCAATCAGGCTCACGGTAGCGCGGCGGCCAAACTGCAGCGAATTGGCCACCGTGCTGGCCGTGACGTTGTTGGTGCTGCTGTTGGTGGTACCGGCGCCGCTGTCGTTCAGCAGGCCCGCCTCCAGCCAGAAGCCGGCCTTCAGGCCACCGCCCAGGTCTTCGATGCCGCGAAAGCCGAGCCGGCTGCTGGCGCTGTTGCCGGCGCTCAGGCCCGACACGCTGGCGACCGAGCCGCCATCGCGGGTGAAAGCGGCGTCGATCACGCCAAACACGGTGACGCTGGATTGCGCGCTGGCGGCGGTGGTGGCGGCCAGGGCGGCGATGGCAAGAAGGGTTTTTTTCATGGTGATCCCGGTGCAAAAGAAAAGAGATTTCGGTGTGGGCCGCGACCCGCGTCGTGGCTGAGGTGAAATTCTTACAGTTGCAACAAAGAATTGCCAATACCCAATGGCTATGTATTTATGCGCAAACTGGCTAAGCGCTGACCAGTGTTGCGTGCCACCTACAAATCAGGCGTGCTGCAGGGCGGCTTCCAGCGCGTCGGCAAACAGCTCGGCCACGTTGCAGCCGGTCTGGTCAAAGATTTCCTGAAAACAGGTGGGGCTGGTGACGTTGATCTCTGTCACGCAGTCGCCAATCACGTCAATACCGGCCAGCAGCAGGCCGCGCGCGGCCAGGATAGGACCCAGCGTTTCGGCAATCTCGCGGTCGCGCGGGCTGAGCGGCTGGGCAACCCCCTTGCCACCGGCGGCCAGGTTGCCGCGCACTTCGCTGCCCTGCGGAATGCGCGCAAGGCTGTAGGGCACCGGTTTGCCGCCGATCACCAGCACGCGTTTGTCGCCCTGCGCAATTTCGGGCAGAAACTTCTGCACCATCACGCTTTGCGCGCCGTTTTTGTTCAGGGTTTCGGTAATGCTGCCCAGGTTCAGGCCGTCGGCCTTGACGCGGAATATGCCCATGCCGCCCATGCCGTCGAGCGGTTTGAGAATGATGTCCTGGTGCTCGGCGTGGAAGCGTTTGATGTCCTCGGCATCGCGCGTGACCAGCGTCGGCCCGATCAGATCCGGGAATTCCAGGATGGCGAGCTTTTCCGGGTGATCGCGCAATGCACGCGGCTTGTTGAACACCTTCGCGCCTTCGCGCTCAGCCTGCTCCAAAAGGTGGGTGGCGTAGAAATATTCGGAGTCAAAGGGCGGGTCTTTGCGCATGAGTACCGCGCCAAAATCGGCCAGCGCCTGCGGGCGCTCGTGGGGCGGCGTCTGCTCGGCGGTGTACCAGGCCACCGGATCGCCGGTGAGCGTGATGTCGCGCACATACGCCGTAACGCGGCCGCCGCACTGCCACATGATGTCTTTGGGCTCACACACTGCAATGCGATGGCCGCGCGCCTGCAGCGTGCGCATCATGACAAAGGTGGTGTCTTTGTAGATTTTGAAAGAGTCGAGCGGGTCGGCGATGAAGAGAATGTTCATCGGCGCATTGTCGCCAAGAATGCCCGGCCCTGCCCGCAGCGGGGCAGGCCGTCAGATCTCGATCTTGCTGCCCAGCTCCACTACCGAGTTGCTAGGCAGGTTCAGAAAATCAGCTGCATTGCTGGCGTTGTGGTGCATTTGCGCAAACAGCTTCTCGCGCCAGCTGGCCATGCCACCGCCAATGGTGGGCACCACCGAATCGCGTGACAAAAAGTAGCTGGTGGTCATCGCGTCAAGCTCGCAGCCGCGCCCGCGCATCTGTTGCAGCGCACGCGGCACGTCGGGGTCGTTCTTGAAGCCGTAGTGGATGATGACCTGCCAGCAATGGTGGCCCAGTGCCTCTATCTCCAGCCGCTTCTCCAGGCCAATCCACGGCACCTCGTGGCTTTGCACGGTGACAAACAGGTTGTTCTCGTGCAGCACCTTGTTGTGCTTGAGGTTGTGCAGCAGCGCATTGGGCACGGTGTTGACCTCGCTGGTCAAAAACACCGCTGTGCCCTCCACCCGCACCGGCGGGCTGACAAACACCGCCTCCAGGAAACTGGTGAGGTCAATCGCATCAGCGCGCATTTTTTCGTGCAGCAGTTTGCGGCCCTGTTTCCAGGTCATCATCACGGTGAACATCACCAGGCCAATCAATACCGGGAACCAGCCACCGTCCAGAAACTTCAGGGTGTTGGATGCGAACAGCAGCACGTCAATGACAAAAAAGGCGCCGGTGGCGGCCACACACAGCAGCAGCGGCAGCTTCCACGCGTAGCGGATCACGAAGAAGGTGAGCATGGTGGTGATCAGCATGTCGGTGGTCACCGCAATGCCGTAGGCCGACGCCAGGTTGGACGAAGACTTGAACAGCGCCACCGCAATCAGGATGGCGCCAAACAGCGACCAGTTGACCGCGGGAATGTAGACCTGCCCGGTTTCGCGCACCGAGGTGTGGCGTATCACCATGCGTGGCAGATAGCCCAGCTGGATGGCCTGTTTGGTGACCGAAAACGCGGCCGACAGCAGGGCCTGCGATGCAATCACGGTGGCTGCCGTGGCCAGAATCACCAGGGGAATCAGCGCCCAGTCGGGCGCCATTAAATAGAAGGGGTTGCTGACGGCTTCGGGCGTGTACAGCAGCATGGCGCCCTGGCCAAAATAGTTGATCAGCAGGGCCGGCATGACCAGCGAAAACCACGCCAGACGAATCGGTTTTTTGCCGAAATGGCCCATGTCGGCATACAGGGCTTCGGTGCCGGTGACGCACAACACCAGCGCGCCCAGCAGCACAAAAGTGATGCCCGGGTAGCGCAGCACAAAACCAAAGGCGTGGTGCGGGCTGACGGCGGCCAGCACCTCGGGATGGGCGACGATGTGGGGTATGCCCAGCGCAGCGATCGCCACAAACCAGACCGCGCAAATCGGCCCAAAAAACTTGCCAATGCCGGCCGTACCTTTTTTCTGCACATAGAACAGCAGAAAGATGATGACCAGCGAAATGGGCACCACAAATTTTTTCAGCGCGGGCGAAATCAGCTCCAGCCCCTCAACCGCCGACAGCACCGAGATGGCCGGGGTAATGACGCCGTCGCCATAAAAAATGGCGGTACCAAAGATGCCCAGAATCAGCACCACGCGGCGGATTTTTGGCCGGTCTTTCACCGCGTTGGACGCCAGCGCTAGCATGGCAATCAGCCCGCCTTCGCCGTTGTTGTCGGCCCGCAAAATCAGGGTCACGTACTTGAGGGACACCACCACGGTGACCATCCAGAACACCAGCGACAAAATGCCGTAGATGTTGTCTGGCGTGAGCGCCACCAAGCCGGAAGTGAATACCACCTTGAGCGCGTACAGCACGCTGGTGCCGATGTCGCCGTAGACGATGCCGATGGCGCCGAGGGTCAGCGCCGCGAGCGAGGATTTGGAATTTTGCACTTGAGACCCTGTCATGGCTGCCGCACTCCGTCAGATGCCGGCGCGCAGGCTGCAGGGTTGCATTACCTGGGGATTGCCATTGTGCGCCTGCGCGATTGCCAGATGTAGGGAAAACGACCCAAAAAACTACGCCATTCCGTGGTTTTGTTGCAATGCAGCAACTTCGTCGCAAAATGAAACGCCACCGCAGCGCCGGGCTGCCCCAAGCAAGGCACGGCCCCCTCGGGGGGCAGCGGCCACACGCAGTGGGCAAGCGTGGGGGCTACATCTTCATTCGTAGACTTCGGCGTCGGGGTCGGTAGCTTCCAGCTCGTAGCTGGCTGCCAGCATGGCCAGGCGGCCAATCACGCCATACATGTAAAAGCGGTTGGGCGCGCTGGCGCCGGGCTTGATGCCGGGTTGCGGCAGATGGGTCGATTGCGCAAAAGCCAGAGGCACAAAGCTGGAGCCAGGCGCGTTGAGGTTTTCGTCCACGCCGCGCTCGGCATGGATGCGATAGAAACCGCCCACCACGTAACGGTCCATCATGTAGACCACCGGCTCGGCCACGGCGTCGTTCATGCGTTCGTTGGTGAGCACGCCTTCCTGGATGATGACCTCGTTCACCGTCTGGCCGTCCTTGATGACGGCCATCTTGTTTTTGGTCTTGCGGTTCAGGCCCTCCAGCTCCTTCACATCGCGCACCGTCATGATGCCCATGCCGTAGGTGCCGTTGTCGGCCTTGACCACCACGAACGGCTTCTCGTTGATGCCGTATTCCTTGTACTTGCGGCGGATCTTGGTCAGGAGCGCATCGACATTGCTGGTCAGGCAGTCCATGCCGGTGCCTTCAGCAAAATTGACCTCGCCGCACTTGTTGAACATGGGGTTGATGAGCCAGGGGTCGATGCCCAGAAGCTTGCCCAGCCGCTTGGCGACTTCCTCGTAGCTCTGGAAATGGTTGCTTTTGCGGCGCACGCTCCAGCCGCCGTGCAACGGCGGCAGCAGGTACTGCTCGTGAATCTCTTCCAGAATGCCGGGAATGCCGGAACTCAGGTCGTTGTTCATCAAAATCGTACAGGGGTCGAAATTCTTCAGCCCCAGCCGGCGCTTGCCGCGAATCACCGGCTCCAGCGTCACGCTCTCACCGTTCGGCAGGTTGATAACGGTGGGCTCCTTGATCTCCGGGTTGATGGAGCCAATGCGCACGTTCAGCCCGGCCATGTGGAAGATGCGCTGCAACTGCACCACGTTGCTCAGATAGAAGGTGTTGCGGGTGTGGTTCTCGGGAATCAGCAGCAGATTGCGCGCTTCCGGGCAGATTTTTTCGATGGCCGCCATCGCCGCCTGCACTGCCAGGGGCAGCATTTCGGGCGTCAGGTTGTTCCAGCCACCGGGGTAAAGGTTGGTATCCACCGGCGCCAGCTTGAAGCCGGCATTGCGCACATCGACCGAGGTGTAGAACGGCGGCGTGTGCTCCATCCACTCCAGCCGGAACCAGCGCTCGATGGCCGGCATGGAGTCGAGCACGCGCTGCTCGAGTTCGTTGATGGGGCCATTCAGGGCCGTGACGAGGTGGGGAACCATAAGTGTTAGACGCCCCCCGAAGCGGCCTGCGGCCGCCTCCCCCCACTGGGGGGCGATGCAGTGGACCGGCGGAGCCGGACCCACGCATCTTGGAAATGGGCTTTGGTTTTTGCAGTGGGTTGTGGTTGTTTACGTTCTGACTTCACCTTGGCCCAGAACCACGTATTTCAAGGAGGTCAGGCCTTCGATGCCAACCGGGCCGCGGGCATGGAACTTGTCGGTGGAAATGCCGATTTCGGCACCCAGCCCGTACTCGAACCCATCGGCGAAGCGGGTGCTCGCATTCACCATCACGCTGGCTGAATCGACCTCTCGCAGAAAGCGCTGGGCATGGACGTGGTTGGTGGTGAGAATCGCGTCGGTGTGGTGGCTGGAATAGTGGTTGATATGGTCAATCGCGGCATCCAGGCCCTCGACCACCCGGATGCTGATGATGGGCGCAAGGTATTCCTCGAACCAGTCCTGCTCGGTGGCGTCGGCAAGCTGCGCGCCGGACACGCTGGCCAGCAGGGTTTTGGCCTCGGCGTCGCAGCGCATCTCCACGCCCTTGGCGGCGTAGATGGCGCCTATCTTCGGCAGAAATTCTGCGGCCACGCCGCGCGCCACCAGCAGGCCCTCGCTGGCGTTGCAGGGGCTGTACTTGTTGGTTTTGGCGTTGTCGGCCACCTTGACGGCCATCGCAATGTCGCAGGGGTCGTCCACATACACGTGGCAGTTGCCGTCGAGGTGCTTGATCACCGGCACCTTGGCGTCGCGGCTGATACGCTCGATCAGCCCCTTGCCGCCGCGCGGAATCACCACGTCCACATACTGCGGCATGGTGATGAGCTGGGTCACGGCCTCGCGGTCGGTGGTCTGCAGCAGTTGCACCGCCTCGGCCGGCAGGCCGCTCTCAAGCAGCGCCTGCTGCACCAGCAGCGCCAGCGCCTTGTTCGATTCAATCGCCTCCGAGCCGCCGCGCAATATGCAAGCGTTGCCGCTCTTGATGCTCAGTGACGCAGCTTCGATGGTGACATTCGGCCGGCTCTCGAAAATCATGCCGAACACACCAATCGGCACCCGCATCTGGCCCACACGAATGCCGCTGGGCTGCTGCTTCATGCCGATGATTTCGCCAATCACGTCGGGCATGGCGGCAAGCTGGTCGCAGCCCTGGGCCACGGTCTCGATGATTTTGGGCGTGAGCCGGAGCCGGTCGACCAGCGGCGCGGCAAGGCCCGCGGCTTCGGCGCGGGCGATGTCTTTGGCGTTGGCTTCTTCCAGCGCCACAAAATTGGCCCGCAGCAGCGCCGAAAGCGTAGTCAGCGCTTTGTTTTTGGTAGCAGTCGACGCTTTGGCCATGCCGGCCGAGGCCTGTTTTGCCTGCAAACCAATGGCCAACATCGTCTCGGTGAGGTTCAGCGCGTTCATGCCGCTATTTTGCCGCGTGCAGCACATCCCGTGTTTTTTGCGCTTCGCGCCGGGCGGCGGCTGCAAAATCGGCACCAGAAGAGGCGTAAAGGATGGCGCGCGACGAGTTCACCACAATAGGCGCGTCGGCCCGCCAGCCGGCCTTCACGGTGGCCGCCGCGTCACCGCCCTGCGCACCCACGCCGGGAATCAGCAGCGGCAAGGTCGGCGCCACCGCGCGCACCCGCTCGATCTCTGCCGGGTAGGTGGCGCCCACCACCAGCCCGAGCTGGCCGTTCAGGTTCCACGGCCCCTGTGCCAGCCGCGCTACATGTTCGTACAGCAGCGGCTGGCCTTCGACCGACGCCAGACGCTGCGCCTGCAGGTCGTCGCCGCCGGGGTTGGAAGTACGGCACAGCAAAAACGCGCCCTTGCCGTGGTGCTTCAAATACGGCTGCACCGAGTCAAACCCCATGAAGGGCGACAGCGTGACCGCGTCGGCACCGTAGCGCTCGAAGGCCTCGATAGCATACTGCTCGGCGGTGGAGCCGATGTCGCCGCGCTTGGCGTCCAGAATGATGGGCACCTGCGGCGCGGCGCGGCGGATGTGGGCGATGAGCTGCTCCAGCTGCGCCTCGGCGCGGTGCGCGGCGAAGTAGGCAATCTGCGGCTTGAAGGCGATGGCCAGATCCGCCGTGGCATCGACGATGGCGGCGCAGAAGTCGTAGATCCTGCCGGCGTCGCCCTTCAGGCCGGCGGGAAATTTGGCCGGCTCGGGGTCCAGGCCCACGCACAGCAGCGAGCCGTTCTGCGTTTCGGCCGTGCGCAGCATGTCGAGGAAAGTCATGCTGCGATTGTAAAGAGCGGGGTCAACCAGCAGATGGGTTCGCACCGGCCTTGTGCAGAACGTCCAGCGCCAGACACAAATCGGCCCAGGCCTTGGCTTTCTCGGGCAGCGCGCGCAGCAGATAGGCCGGGTGGTAGGTCACCACCACCGGCACGCCGCGGTACTGGTGCACCTGGCCGCGCAGCTTGCCCAGAGGGGTGGTGGCCACGTCGGGCACGCTGTCCTGCAAAAGGGCCTGTACCGCAAACCGGCCGGCGGCCAGAATGATTTTGGGTTGCAGCAATGCCACTTGCCGCTCCAGGTAGGGCAGGCACTGCGCCACCTCTTCAGGCGCCGGGTTGCGGTTGCCGGGCGGGCGGCACTTGAGCACGTTGGCAATGTAGGCGCCCTGCAGGCCATTGGCAGCGTGGCGGCTCAGGCCCACGGCCTTGAGCATGTTGTCGAGCAGCTTGCCGGCCTGACCCACGAAGGGCTCGCCGGCCAGGTCTTCGTTTTCGCCGGGGGCTTCGCCCACGATCAGCCAGTCGACCTGCGGCGGCGCGCCATCGGTGGCGGGGCCGACGCCAAAAACGGTGTGGGTACGGGTGCGGGACAGCGGGCAGGCCTGGCAGCCAGAAACGGCGGTTTGCAATGCTTCCCACCCCATGCTGGCGATGCCAGCGGGGCGCTCGCCCAGCGGGGCGCCAGGTTCAGCCACGCGCGCAACGACGGATACTGGCGCGCTGTGAACGGGCGCCGCAGGTACCTGCACGGGCGTTGCATCTTGCTGCACTGGCGGCGGCGTTTTGGGCCACCAGACACGCACGCCCATCTCGGCGAGCATCGCCCTTTGCCGATTGTCCAGATCCAGGTTCATCGTGGGGTGCCGCTCACAGCTTCATGCTCATCACGATGGCGTGCTCGCGCTGGCCCAGACCGGCTGGGTAGTAGTCTTTGCGCTCGCCAATGCGGCGAAAGCCGTAGCGTTCGTACAGGTGGTAGGCGCGGTGGTTGCTGGCGCGCACTTCCAGCCAGAGCCATTGGGTGCCCTGCCCGCGCGACCAGATGGCCAGTGCGTCCAGAATGATGCGGGCCCAACCCTGGCGCTGGTATTGCGGCGCCACGGTAATGTTGAGCAGATGCACTTCGTCCACACCCTGCATGGCCACAAAGTAGCCAATGACTTCCTCGCCGGCCACCAGCAGTTGGGCCTCGTAGCCGCTGCGCAGCGAATCGGTGAAATTGGTGCGGCTCCAGGGATGCTCGTAGCAGGCGCGCTCTACCGGCAGCACCGCATCGAGACAGGCCTCGGTGAGTGGCTTGAACCACGCCTCTGCCTTGGGCACCGCGCTCATGGTATGGCCCCCACGCTCGGCACTGGCGTGTCCTCGCTGCCCCCAGCCGGGGCAAGGCCCCCGGGTATCCCGGTGTCCGGGGCCGTGCCTTGCTTGGGGCGGCCCGGCGCGGCTGGACGTGGCCCCCACGCTCCGCACGTTGTGTCGTCGCTGCCCCCCGAGGGGGCGCTGCCTTGCTTGGGGCGGCCCCGCGCGGCGGCGTCCATGTGTCCTGCGAAAGGTAGGGAAACGCTCATGCCGGTGCCTTTGCCTTGTCGGCCCGCTCCTGCGTGGTGAACGCGACTTTGTCGCGCAAATACAGCGGCAAGGCATCCTGCGCGGCCACGGCATGGCCAGCGGCCAGCAGCGCGAGAGCCAGGCGCAGCATGGCGCTGGCGGTGGGCAGGGCTGTTATGTGCTGCACATCGGCCGGCAAGCGCGGGCCGTAGGCGGCAAACACGTTACCGGCCAGCACCCAGGGCGCCTGCACCTGCAGCTGGTCGGGCGACAGCAGCGCATAGTCGCCCGGCGCGCCAATGGCATGGGCGGCAAAGTCGTAGCGGGCGCTGTAGACCTCGTCCATGCGGGCATCGAGCGCGGCCACCACCTGCTGCACGCCGTGGCTGTGGCGGGCTTCTTCTGCCACCGCCAGCAGGGTGTCGATGGGCAGCAGCGGGCGGTTGGCGCCAAAGGCCAGGCCCTGGGCCACGGCGCAGGCAGTGCGCAGGCCGGTGAACGAGCCGGGGCCGCGGCCAAAGGCAATCGCGTCAAGCTGCGCCAGCGTGACGCCGGCCTCGGCCAGCAGTGCCAGGATGGCCGGTATCAGCGTGGCCGAGGCCTGCGCGCCGCCGGGGCCGCTGTGCTGCCACAGGCGCGGCGCCGCGCCGCCCAGGCCAGTGCCAACGGCAATGGACAGGGTCTCGGTGCTGGTGTCAAAGGCCAGAATCTTCATCTGGGAGCTGTTTTTACATCAAATTGGGCTGGAGCCGTCGTATCTGCTGCCGATTTAGCTATGTTTTCAGGAGCAACCGGCAGCGAGGGCAAACTGCGCCGCACGGCCTGCACACCAAAGAGTATGCCGCCAGTGACCAGCGCCAGACCCACCCAGAGGTTCCACGACAGTGGCTCGCCCAGAAACACCACCGCCGCCAGCGCCGACAGCACCGGCACCAGTGCGGTAATCATGGTGGTGCGTACCGGGCCAAAGTAGCCAATCATGCGGGTGAAGGCAATGCCCGAGATCACCACCGAGCCCAGGCCCTGAAACGCCATCTGGAAAACGATTTCGCCCACCGGCGCCACACCTAACCGGCTTGGCACCGCGCCCAGCCAGCCCAAAAGCGCATAGGCCGGGACATAGGTGACAAAAGCAAATACGGTGATGGCAATGGTGCCGCGCACCGCGTCGAGCTGGAACTTGCGCGCCAGCACACTGTAGACCGCCCAGCAGGCGGCAGCACTCATGAAAAGCAGATCGCCTTTCCAGACCTCGCCACCGTCAAAGGCGCGCAGCAGGCTGGCGCCGCCCACCAGCAGATCGCCCACCACAATCAGCGCCAGCCCCAGCGCACGGAAAGGCGTGATGTGATCACGCAGAATGATGGCCGCCAGCAGCGCTGTCCACAACGGCAGGCTGCCGGGCATCAGCACCGAAGCATGGGCGGCGGGCGCAAAGAAAAAGCCGGTGTAGGCCAGCATGGCGTAGCCCAGGCCGCCAAACACGCCGGCGGTGGCAGTCACCTTTAATCCGAGCGGTGAGAGACCAAGCCATCCAGCGCTGTCGCCCGCCAGGCGCTGCTGGCGGGCCAGCCACCAGCCCCAGGGCAGCAGCACCATGCTGGCGCCCACGATGCGGCAAAAACCGATGTCGAAGGGGCTCAGGGTGCGCTGGGCCGAGGCCCGGGCAATGACGATGAACGCCGTCCAGACCAGTACCGTCACCACGGCCGCAGCAATGCCCACAGCGCGGGGCGACCAGTGAAACGCAAGACGCATCGCTGCATTATCGATATCCATCACGCTTTGCGCTTAGACTCAAATTTCGTCCTCTCCAGCGTCTGCCCTGCATGTACTTTTTCCGCGCCCTTTTGCTTTGCCTGTGCACCGTTTTCAGCGCGGCGGCCCAGACGCCGCCCGGCCCGCTGCCGCCCGAGGTCGAAGCCGCGCTGGCCCGCGCCAAACTGCCGCGCGAGGCACTGGCGGTGCTGGTGGTCGATGCCGAAGGCAAGGCCGCGCCCCGGCTGGCTTTCAACAGCCAGGTGCCCATGAATCCGGCGTCGGTCATGAAGCTGGTGACCACCTATGTGGCGCTGGACCAGCTCGGCCCGGTGTTCAGCTGGGCCACGCCGGTCTACGTGGACGGCACGGTGCGCGACAGCACGTTGAATGGCAACGTCTACATCAAGGGCCAAGGCGATCCCAAGCTGGTGGTCGAGCGGCTCTGGTTGCTGCTCAAACGTGTGCAGGGCATGGGCATACGTACGATTGCCGGCGACATTGTGCTGGACCGCAGCGCCTTTGAGGTGGCCGAACAGGACCCCGGCGAATTCGACGGCGAGCGGCTGCGGCCCTACAACGCCAGCCCCGACGCGCTGCTGCTCAACTTCAAGTCGCAGGTGCTGAACTTTGTGCCCGACCGCGCCGCCGGCGTGGCCAGCGTGAGCACCGAATTGCGGCTGGCCGGTGTACAAATTCCCGCCACGGTGCCGCTGTCCGCAGGCCCTTGCGGCGACTGGCGCGGCGCCCTCAAGGCCGATTTCAGTGACGCCAGCCGGGTGCGTTTTCTCGGCAGCTTTGCCACGTCCTGCGGCGAAAAAACCTGGCCGGTGGCCTATGCCGATCCGGCCAGCCATGCCCGCCGCGCGGTAGAAGGCCTGTGGCGCGAAATGGGCGGGCAGCTGGTGGGCAAGGTGCGCGAGGGCAAGGTGCCGGCCGGCCTGCAGCCCAGCTTCACCTCGGTGTCGCCCACCTTGCCCGAGGTGGTGCGCGACATCAACAAGTTCAGCAACAACGTGATGGCGCAGCAGCTTTTTCTCACGCTCAGCCAACAGCAGCGCGGCACCGGCACGCTGGAGGGCTCGCGCGCACTGGTACAGGGCTGGTGGAAAGACCGCTTTGGCGAAGCCGGCGCGCCACTTCTGGACAACGGCTCGGGCCTGTCGCGCAATGAGCGCATCACTGCGCAGGCGCTGGGTCGCATGCTGCAGGCAGCCTGGGCTTCGCCGGTGATGCCCGAGCTGCTGGCCTCGCTGCCCATCAGTGGCGTGGATGGCACCCTGCGCCGCAGCAAGGCGCGGCTGCCAGGCAGCGCCCACCTGAAAAGCGGCAGCCTGCGCGACGTGATGGCGATTGCAGGCTATGTCGATGCCGCCAGCGGCCGGCGCCAGGTGCTGGTGGCCATCGTCAACCATACCGACGCCAACCAGGCCCGGCCGGTGCTCGATGCGCTGGTGGAATGGGCTGCGAAAGACCAGTGATGGCGGCCACCGACCTGATTGGCTACCTCGCCGCCAGCCTGACCACCCTCGCTTTTGTGCCGCAGGCCTGGATGACCTGGCGCAGCCGCGACGTGCGTGGTATCTCGCTGGGCATGTACAGCGTGTTCACCGCAGGTGTGGCGCTGTGGCTGGTGTATGGCGTGCTGCTGGGCGCCTGGCCGCTGATGCTGGCCAACGGCATCACACTGGTGCTGGCGCTGTTCATTCTGGGCATGAAGCTGCGCTACGGCGCGCAAAAAAGCCGGCACTAGGCCGGCCTTTTCGGGGGCAAGGCCGCGTCAGAAACGGGTGCGGATGCGGTCAAACGCCACGTCGCCAAACAGGCGGTGCGCAATCGGCGTGGGGTAGACCGAATCGGCATACACCGTGCGGTTGAAATCCACGCCGGCGGTGATGGTGCCGCCGGTGCAGACTTTGGAGCTGACGTGGGGGCCGGTGCTGATGCCAATGCCGTCGCTGCCACTGGCCGTGGCGGTGCAGGCCACCACGTTGGAGGTGTCGAGGTTGAAGCTGGTGGGCTGGTTGGTCAGCAGGTTGAAGTAGTTGGCCGAGTCGATATACAGCACGCTGCTGCCCAGGTCGACCAGCGCCACAATCAGCGCCTCGTTGAAGCGCGACGACAGGTTGCTGATGGCGCTTTGCTGGGCACTGCTCATGCTTCGGGCCCAGGGCGTGCGGCCCAGGTCGTAGACACCGGTCAGGATGATTTGTTTGGCGTTGGCCGCCACCAGCCGGCGCACCTGCGCGGCCAGGTCGCGCCCGGCCTGCTGTACGTTGGCCTCGCGCTGGGCGTCGGTCAGGGCGGTGTTGACGGTCTCGGCAATGATGTCGCTGAATCCGCCGCCGATGAACACCAGGTCGCCGGCGGCAAAGCTGCCGGCGCCCAGGAAGGCGTCTACCTGTTCTTTCACCGTGCGGGTGGTGCTGCTGCCGGTGGCGTCGGGCTCGACCAGCACGCGCACATTGCCCTGGGCCAGGCTGTTGCCGCCCGAAGCCTGCGATGCCAGTGGCACGCCGTAGCGCTGTGCGACCTGTTGGGTCCAGTTGTTGATGCTGCCGTCGTTGACGGTGTATTTGTTGCCGCTCTGGCCCACATCGCTGAACGCATCGCCAAAAGCCACGATGCGCGAAGGCGTGATGGCGCCCACCACGTCGCCACCGCCGCAACTGGCCAGCACCACGCTGGCGGCGGCGGCCACTGCCACCAAGAGGCGGCGCATGCCGGGGTTTTTCATTCGCGTACTCCCAAAAAAAGGGCCCGCTGCGCAGCGGGCGATGCCACTATCTTAACTTGCAGCCGCGCGCTGCAGCCGGTCCAGCACACCCGCCCATTCGGGCAATGGGGGCGGGGTCTCCACCCAGACCAGCTTGACGCCCTGGCCATCAAACTCACGCAAAACCCCAAACAGCAACTGCGCCACGCTGGCCGCGTCGTCTGGCATGCGCCGCGCCAGCACGGTTGCGCTGCGCACCTTGAGCGCAGCGCGCGACCACACCGCAATCGCCGGCGGGCCCTGGGTCTGGGTGGAAGCCAGGACGTCCAGCGCGGTTTGCAGCGCGCCAGCGTCCATCAGCCGGACCTTGGCTGTGGGCGCGTAATGCGCTTCCAGCGTGCCGGAGGCGCGGGGCGCGGCATCCATTTCGTCGGCGCTGCGCAGGCGCTGGCCACAGGCGGCCTCGATCTGCGCGGCGGTCAAAACGCCGGGGCGCAGCAGCACCGGCACGCCGCGGGTGCAGTCCACAATGGCCGACTCGATGCCCACCGCGCAGGGGCCGCCGTCGAGCACCAGCAGCTCGCTGCCGAATTCCGCCAATACATGGGCGGCGGTGGTCGGGCTGACCCGGCCGAATTTGTTGGCGCTGGGCGCCGCCAGCCCGGCCACACCGCGCGCCGCGCAGGCCGCCAGCAGCGCCTGCGCCACCGGGTGCGCCGGGCAGCGCAGGCCGACCGAATTCTGGCCGCCGGCAGCAGCAGCGGCTACCTCGGGCCGGCGCGGCAAAATCAGCGTGAGCGGGCCGGGCCAGAACGCGGCGATGAGCTTTTCGGCGAAGGCCGGCACGCTGGATGCAAAAGCGGCCACGCCCGAAGCGTTGGCCACATGGACGATCAGCGGATGGTCGCTGGGCCGGCCTTTGGCCGCAAAGATTTTGGCCACCGCCTCGGCACTGCTGGCATTGGCGGCGAGGCCGTAGACGGTTTCGGTGGGCATGCCCACCAAGCCGCCGGCCAGCAGCAGCTCTGCGGCTTGCGCTATTGATTCTGAAGCCGCGCCGGGCGCGATCATGCGGCAGCTTTCACCAGCAGACGCTCAAAACGCGGCAATGCCAAGCAGCGCCGCCGCCTGCAGCGCGCGGCTTTTCACCTCGGCCGGCGTAGGGCCGGTCACCGTCAGGTGGCCCATCTTGCGGCCGGGCCGGGCGTCGGTCTTGCCGTACAGGTGCAGGTGCATGCCGGGCAATGCCAGCAGCGCGTCCCACGGCGGTGTGCCCTTGGCCCACAGGTCGCCCAGGATATTGAGCATGGTGGCGGGGCTGTGCAGGCGCGGCTGTACCAGCGGCAGGCCGGCCAGGGTGCGCACCTGCAGGCCGAACTGCGAAATGTCGCAAGCGTCGATGCTGTAGTGGCCGCTGTTGTGCGGGCGCGGCGCGATTTCGTTGACCACCAGCGTATCGGTGCCGTCCGGGCCTTCGACCACAAAAAATTCGACGCACAGCACGCCAACATACCGGAGGCCTTCTGCTACTGATTTTGCAGCATTAATTGCAGCATGGGTGCCGGCCAGCGGCATATTTCCTTCAAAAACCTCGGTTACCGCGAGAATTCCGTCGCGGTGCAGGTTGCGCTGGGGTGGCAGGTGCACCATGGCGCCATCGCGGCCGCGCGCCACGATGACCGAGCACTCGGCCCGCAGCGGCAGCATTTTTTCCAGCACGCAGACCACGCCGCCCAGCTGCTGCCAGCCAGCGGCGAGTTCTGCGTGGCTGCGTACGCGGATCTGGCCCTTGCCGTCGTAACCCATGCGCGCGGTTTTCAGAATGCCGGGCAAAAGATCATCGGACACATTCGCCAGATCGGCAGCCGTGGTCAGCACCGCATGCGGCGCCACCGGCACGCCGCAGCGTTGAAAGTGGGCTTTTTCCAGCGCCCGGTCTTGCGCCACGGCCACGGACTCAGCGGCGGGAGCTACAGGGCGTTGCAGCGCAAGCTGGGCCAGTGCCGGAGCCGGCACATTCTCGAATTCGGTGGTGATGGCCGCGCTGCAGGCCGCCAGTTGGGCCAGGCCGTCGGGATCGAGGTAGGCGGTTTTTATGTGGTGGTGGCTTACCAGGCCAGCGGGGCTGGTGGCGTCGGGGTCGAGCACGGCGGTGGAGTAACCCATGGCCTGCGCCGCGTGGACGAACATGCGGCCGAGCTGACCACCACCCATGACCCCCAGCGTTGCACCCGGCAAAATAATTGAATCACTCATGCCGAGGGCGGCAATGCCATCGCCTGCGCCGCCGCAGTCTGCTCGGCGCGGAAAGCATTCAGTTGCGTCAGCAGCGCCGGGTTGCCATGCGCCAGCAGCGCCACCGCAAACAGCGCGGCGTTGGCGGCGCCGGCAGCACCAATGGCGAAGGTGGCGACCGGAATGCCCTTGGGCATCTGCACGATGCTGTGCAGCGAATCCACGCCCTGCAGGTGTTTGCTGGCCACCGGCACGCCCAGCACCGGCACCGTGGTTTTGGCCGCCAGCATGCCCGGCAGGTGCGCGGCGCCGCCGGCACCGGCAATGATGGCGCGCAGGCCGCGGCTGGCCGCGTTTTCGGCATAGGCAAACATTTCGTCGGGCATGCGGTGGGCCGAGACCACTTTGGCCTCGTGCGTTATGCCGAACTGCTGCAGAATCTGCACCGCGTGCTGCATCGTGTCCCAGTCGCTGCTGGAGCCCATCACCACGCCGATTTGAATTAGAGTCATAGGTCCCAATCTGTGGAAGACCACCGCCTTTGCGAATCCGTGCAAAGCGGCAAGCCCTGATTTTACTTTTTAGCCTGCGGGCACCCCAGCATGATCGACGCCACCCTGCAAAACTTCGAAGCCGAAGTCATTACCGCCTCCCAATCTGTCCCCGTGCTGGTTGATTTCTGGGCCGACTGGTGCGCGCCCTGCAAGGCGCTGGGCCCGATTCTGGAAAAGCTCGAAGCCGACTACGAAGGCCGCTTTGCGCTGGTGAAAGTCAATGCCGACAACGAGCAGCAGCTCTCCGGCGCCTTTGGCGTGCGCAGCCTGCCCACCTGCATTTTGCTGATCAACGGCAAGCCGGTGGACGGCTTCATGGGCGCGCTGCCGGAAGGCAAGGTGCGCGAGTTTCTCGACAAGCATGTGCCCAGCGCCGAGGAGCTGCTGGCCGAAGAAGAGGAAGAAGAAGCGCTGGACGCCCTGGCCGAAGGCGATACCGAAGGCGCGCTGGAGAAGCTGCAGCATGCGGTGGCCACCGATCCGGCCAACGAGGCGGCGCGTTTTGATTACGTGAAGCTGTTGCTGCAGCTCGGCCGCGACGACGACGCCAAGGTGGCGTTTGCGCCGGTGATCGCCAAAACCGCGCAGAACCGCAAATTCGACGCGCTGCAGCGCTGGATGAACGCTATTGATTTCGCAGCTACCCAGCAAGACAGCGCGCCGGCTATCGCCAAATTTGATGCAAAAATAGCAGCCAACAAGCGTGATTTCGACGCCCGCTTTGCCCGCGCGCAGTTGTTGCTGGCCAGCCAGCGCTGGACTGAGGCCATGGACGAGCTGCTCGACATTTTGATGCGCGACAAAACCTGGAGCGAGGGCCTGGCCCGCACCACCTACATCGCGATTCTGGAACTGATCGACCCGCCCAAAGCCAAGGTGGCCGACGGCCAGATTCCGGCGGACGACCCGACTGTGGCCACCTACCGCCGGCGTTTGAGCAGCGTCGTCCTGAGCTAGGGCCAAACGGACTGCGGCCGGAACTAAACCCCGGCCCGCCAGTCGCACAGCCTCTGTGCAGCCGGTTGGGCGTGGCGCGTTTGGCGCCCGCAGCCTGAGCGCCCGGACCGGGAACCCCATGACCGCACCCAACCGCCGCTTCGCCCTCACCGCTTTGCTGGCGCTGGCCTCGCCGGCTTTCGCCCAGCGCGACGAACAGCCGGTGGTGGAGGCACTCAAAGTGGGCACCCAGCGCATCGAGCTGCAGTTTGCGCCGGGCTTTTCGGCCGCAGAGCGCGAACTGGCCAAACAGTGGGTGCTGCGCTCGGCCCAGACGGTGGCCGCCTATTTCGGCCGCTACCCGGTCAACGATGGCGAAATTTTGCTGGTGCCCGCCCAGGGCAGTGGGGTCAGCGGCGGAACCACCTTTAATGCGCCCGGGCCCACCGTGCGCGCCAACCTGGGCCGCGCCACCACGCCGGCGCAGTTGCTGGACGACTGGGTGATGGTGCATGAAATGGTGCACCTGGCCATTCCGTATTTGCCCCGGCGCAACAGCTGGTTTCACGAGGGGGCAGCCACCTATGTGGAAATCATTGCCCGCGCCCATGCCGGGCTGACCACCACCAGCAGCGTCTGGGTGCAGTTGCCGCGCAGCCTGCACCAGGGCCTGCCACAGCCGGGCGACCGGGGGCTGGATTTCACGCCGTCGTGGGGCCGCACCTACTGGGGCGGCGCGATGTTCTGCCTGCTGGCCGATGTGGAAATTCGCAAGCGCAGCGCCAACCGTTTTGGCCTGCGCGACGGCCTGCGTGGCCTGGTGGCCAGCGGCAGCAACTACGGTGTGGCGCTGGGCATCGACGAAACCCTGGCCCGCATCGACAAAGCCAGCGGCAGCACCGTGCTGGCCGAGCTGTATGCCGACATGAAAGACAAACCCGTCACGCCCGACCTGCCGCAGCTGTGGAAAGACCTGGGTGTAGACATTGTGGGCCGCACGGTGAGCCTGCGCGACGACGCGCCGCTGTCGGCCGTGCGCCGGGCCATTACCAGCAGCATGGCCTGAAGCCGCGTACGGTGCCTAGGCGGTCAGCCGCTGCAGCGCTTCGCGGTATTTGGCCGCTGTCTGCGCTGCCACTTCGGGCGGCAGCGTGGGTGCCGGCGGCGCCTTGTTCCAGGGCTGGCCGTCCACCCGCACCGACTCCAGCCAGTCGCGCAGAAACTGCTTGTCGTAGCTGGGCGGGTTGCTGCCTTCCACGTAGCTGTCGGCCGGCCAGTAGCGCGACGAATCGGGCGTGAGCACTTCGTCCATCAGCACCAGCGTGCCGTCGGCATCCAGCCCGAACTCGAACTTGGTGTCGGCAATCAGGATGCCTTTGGTAGCGGCAATCGCGCTGGCTTCGCTGTAGATGGCAATGCTGATGGCGCGGATGCGCTCGGCCAGATCGGCGCCAATCATGGCTTGCATCTGCGCAAACGTGATGTTCTCGTCGTGCTCGCCCACTGCGGCCTTGGCGGCCGGGGTGAAGATGGGCGCGGCGAGCTTGGATGCGTTTTGCAGCCCCTCTGGCAAGGCCACGCCGCAGACCGAGCGCGAGTCCTGGTATTCCTTCCAGCCGCTGCCCGCCAGGTAGCCGCGCACCACGGCCTCTACCGGCACCGGCTGCAGGCGCTTTACCAGCATGGAGCGGCCGCGCACCTGCGGCACTTCGGCGGCGCTGACCACGCTCTCGGGCGCATCGCCGGTCAGATGGTTGGGGCACAGGTGGCCGAGCTTGCCAAACCAGAACAGGGCCATCTGCGTCAGCAGCTCGCCCTTGCCGGGAATCGGCTCGCCCATGATGACGTCAAAGGCGCTGATGCGGTCGCTCGCCACCATCAGGATGCGGTCAGAGCCCACCGCGTAGTTGTCGCGCACCTTGCCCCTCGCGAGCAAAGGGAGCGAGGTGAGGGTGGAGGTGTGCAGTGCAGAGGAGCTCATGCGGAATACCGGGTGGAAATGGCTAACCCTGAATCATCGCATGGCCGCAAAACCGCAGCGCCGGCGTGGCCCGGCTTGCGGTGCGACACTGGGCCAGCAACAAGCACAGGAGGTGTTGGGATGGTCACTACAGCGCAGATTCGCGTCGGCGTGGGCGGCTGGACTTTCGAACCCTGGCGCGCCAATTTCTACCCTGCCGGCCTTCCGCACAGCCAGGAGCTGCACTACGCCAGCCGCCAGCTCAGCGCGATCGAGATCAACGGCACCTACTACGGCCTGCAGAAACCCGCCACCTTTGCCAAATGGCGCGACGAGACGCCCGACGATTTTGTGTTCTCGCTGAAAGCATCGCGCCTTGCCACCAACCGCCGCGTGCTGGCTGAAGCCGGTGAGACGGTGCAGCGCTTCGTGCGCAGCGGCATTGCCGAGCTGGCGCACAAGCTCGGCCCCATCGTCTGGCAGTTTGCGCCGAGCAAGGTTTTTGACCCGGTGGACTTTGAAGCCTTTCTGCAACTGCTGCCGGCCACAGTGGATGGTGTGGCGCTGCGCCATGTGCTCGACGTGCGGCACGACAGCTTCAAGTGCCCTGCCTACCTGGCGCTGGCGCGCCGCTACAACGCGGCCACTGTCTTTACCGATTCCGACGACTACCCGTCGTTTGCCGACATTACCGGCGGCTTTGTCTATGCGCGCATGATGCGCACCGATGCCGCGCTGCCGCTGGGCTGCACAGCGCAGGCCCTGGACCAGATTGCCGCCTGCGCCCGGGTCTGGCAACAAGGCGAGGAGCCGGCGGGCCTGCCGCGCGTGGAGCCCCCGCCGGCGCCCACTGCGGCGCGCGATGTATTTCTGTACTTCATCAGCGGCGCCAAGGAGAAAGCGCCGGCGGCTGCAGTGGCGCTGCGGCAGCGGCTGACTGGCCCGGTACACTGAACCATGCGACGCATAGCCATCCTCACCAGCGGCGGCGACGCGCCTGGCATGAACGCCGCCATTCGTGCTGCCACCCGCGCCGCGCTGGCGCAGGGCTGGGAAATTTTTGGCGTACGCAACGGCTACGCCGGGCTGATTACCGACACCCTGCAGCCGCTGGGCGCGCGCGAGGTGGGCGGCATCATCCAGCACGGCGGCACCGTGCTGGGCAGCGCCCGCAGCGCCGAGTTCCGCACCGACGCCGGCCGCGCCCAGGCCCTGCGCAACCTGGCGCAGCGCGGCATTGACGCGCTGGTGGTGATTGGCGGCAACGGCTCGCAGACCGGCTCCTATGCGCTGGCGCAGGCCGGCCTGGCGGTGGTAGGCGTGGCGTCGACCATCGACAACGACATTGTGGGCACCGACACCACCATCGGCGTAGATACCGCGGTGAACGTCACGCTGGAAGCCATCGACCGGCTGCGCACCACCGGTTCGTCGCACCAGCGCGCGTTTCTGGTCGAGACCATGGGCCGGCATTGCGGCTACATCGCGCTGATGGCTGGCATTGCCGGCGGCGCCGAAGTGATTGCGATACCCGAGTTCGACGTGGCGCCGCACGCGGTGGCCGAAAGGCTGCAGGCCGCCTACCAGCGCGGCAAGGCGCACGCGATTGTGGTGGTGGCCGAAGGCGCCAAATACAACGCCCAGGCCATGGTGCAGCACTTTGCCGAGCACCGCGACGCGATTGGTTTTGAGCTGCGCCTGACCACGCTGGGCCACATGGTGCGCGGCGGCATACCCACTGCTGCCGACCGCGTGCTCGCCACCCGGCTCGGCGCCGCAGCCGTGCAGCAACTTGCCCGCGGCGAAGGCGGTGTGCTGGTAGGCACGCGCGGCCTGGACATAAACACCACACCGCTCGCCACCGTGGCCGGGCAGACCAAGCCGGTGGATTTGAAGCTGCTGGAGCTGGCGCGGGTGCTGGCGCAGTAGGGCTGCTATTCGTAATGCGTCCACATACGCAACACGCGCACCGTGTGTTTTTTGGCAAAAACCTCGTAGACCAGGCGGTGCTGGATATTGATGCGGCGTGAATAAGCGCCTGCCAGGTCGCCCACCAGCTTCTCGTAAGGCGGTGGGTTCTGAAATGGGTCGCGTGCTAACACGTCCAGCAGTTCTTGCGCCTTGGGTTTCAGGCCGGCAGCAGCCAGTTTCTTTGCGTCCTTCAGTGCGTGTTTGGCAAAAACCAGTTGCCAGCTCACCACTTGAGCGCCTTGGCGCTTTTGGCCAAAGGCTCAGCCATACCAGCCTTGATCGACTCGCGCATGCCAGGCACGGCCAACAGATACAGCGTTTCCTGAATCGCCTGCCAATCATCGGCAGCCAGCAACACGGCGCTGTTGCGCTTGCCGGTGATGTGAATAGGCTGGTGCGAATCGGCCGCCTCGTCCATCAAGCGGTAGAGATTGGCGCGGGCTTCGCTGGCGGTAAGGGTGCTCATAAAATTTCCTCAGATACTTTAGCGTACGTAAAAACGTACGTAAAGTCAATCCACGCCTCACTCCTTGTTGCCGCCTTCCCGGTCCCGCGCAGGCAGCGCATCGCGAAACACATCAAACGTCTTCCAGGCCGGCACGGGCGGTGTGTGCTCGGGGCGGGGAGCGTAGGCCGAGTACTCCACCACCTGCATCTTGTGGATGTAGCGCGGGCAGTTGGGAAAGATTCGGGTCGCGTTAACGCGCACGATGAAGACGGCGCCCGGAAACTCGGAAATCAACGGATCGTCGGCGCTGATCTGGGCCGAACCATTGACGCGCAGGCGCTTGGACGTCTCGAAATCCAGAAACAGCAGGGCAATCGACGGGTTGACCAGCACATTGCCCCACGACCGGTACATGCCGTTGCCGTCGTAGTCGGGAAAGGCCAGCGTCTGGTCGTCCAGCACCCGCACAAAGCCGGGCAGGCCGCCCTTGTAGGAGCACTCGGGCTGACCCTGGGCATCGGCGGTGGAGACAAACACCATGGGCCGGCTGGCAATGAAGGCGCTGTCTTCGGCAGTGAATGCGGTGCGGGCAGTGACCTGCGCCAGCCGGTCCGCCAGCGGCCGCGTTTCGCGGATGTCCTGCAGGCTGCGCATGCCTTCGTGGTACA
>JAZKCX010000229.1:0-6417 GCA_040387875.1 Pseudomonadota bacterium
GCCAAGGGTTCGATGCTCGACGAAGTGGTGGTGACCAACACCATTCCGCTGAGCGAAGCAGCCAAGGGCTGCAACAAGATACGCCAGCTCTCCGTGGCACCGCTGATCGCCGAGACGATCCAGCGCATTGCCAAGGGCGAGTCGGTGATGAGTTTGTTTTCGGACCAGGACAACCTGTTCTGATCTGAAACAAAAAGTGGGCGCCGGCAACGGCGTCTTTTTTAACCGGAGTCACACTGGTCGCGGTGGACTCCTGATTCATTGTGGGACAGTCCGCAGTCGCGCAGCGGCAAGTTCTGTCCCCAAGTGATTGGAGCATTTATGAAATTCGTCGCTTTTGAGCGTACCAAGCAGGGCACGGGTGCGAGCCGCCGTCTCCGCATTACCGGCCGCACGCCCGGCATCGTCTACGGCGGTACCGCCGAGCCGCAAATGATCGAACTCGATCACAACGCACTGTGGCACGCCGTCCGCAAGGAAGCCTTCCATGGCTCCGTGCTCGAGATGGAACTGGCCGGCCAGGTCACCAAGGTGCTGTTGCGCAACCTGACCATGCACCCGTTCAAACAACAGGTCCAGCACGTTGATTTCCAGCGTGTGGATGCCAACACCGTGCTGCACGCCAAAGTGGCACTGCACTACAGCGGTGAAGAGAACTCCCCGGCTGTGAAGGCCGACGCCTGCCTGATCAACCACGTGCTGACCGAACTCGAAGTCGCCTGCCTGCCACGCGACCTGCCCGATTTCATTGCGGTGGACCTGAGCGAGCTGAAAAAAGGCGTGTCGCTGCACCTGAAGGACATCAAGCTGCCCAAGGGCGTCAAGCCCGTGCTGCGCGGCAAGATCAACCCGGTACTGGTGTCGGTGGTGGCCCCGGTCGAAGAAGCGCCGGACCCTGCCGCTGTGGCTGCTGCAGCCGCTGCTGCCGAAGCCGCGCCCAAGGGCAAGGGCGGCAAGGCAGCGCCTGCTGCCAAGGCTCCCGCAGCCGCCAAGGCGCCTGCTGCCAAGAAATAAGCCTTTTGGCTTGTGCACAACGGCCCACTTCGGTGGGCCGTTTTGTTTGGCGCCTCCGAAGTAAACTCCCGCTGCAGCCCTGTGGAAAGACGCATTCCTGTCATGACCAAACTGTTTGTCGGCCTCGGCAACCCCGGCCCCGAATACGAAGCCACCCGCCACAACGCCGGCTTCTGGTGGCTGGACGCGGTGGCGCGCGAGCTGAAAGTAAGCCTGCAGCCCGACCGCAACTACTACGGCCTGGCGGCACGCACTTCGGTCGGTAGCGAGACGCTCTGGCTGCTGGCGCCACAGACCTTCATGAACCTCTCCGGCAAATCGGTGGCGGCCCTGGCGCGCTTTTTCAAAATTGCGCCGCAGGACATTCTGGTGGCCCACGACGAGCTGGACATTGTGCCGGGCGAAGCCAAGCTCAAGTTCGGCGGCGGCCACGCCGGCCACAACGGCCTGCGCGACATCCACGCCCAGCTCGGTACTGGCGACTACTGGCGGCTGCGTATTGGCGTGGGCCACCCGGGTGACAAAAGCGAGGTGGTCAACTGGGTTTTAAAAAAGCCGATGGCCGAGCACCGTACGGCGATTGAAGACAGTATTACCCGGTCGCTCAAAGCCCTTCCGCACCTGGTTTCGGGCGAGATGGAAAAAGCCACGATGCTGGTCCACACCAGCAAGCCGCCCCGGCCCAAACCGCCCAAGCCGGTAGCCACCGCAACGGTAGAAGCGCCGGAAAAGCCCGCCTCTTCTGGAGTAGCCCCATGATTTATTCTGCCCAAATTGCTTTTATTTTTATAGCTATAACACTAGCTGCGACGGCGGCCCAAGGCCAAAATGTCTATAAATGTGGGAATAGCTACAGCCAGACGCCCTGCGTTGACGGTAAAACGGTGGATGTGAGCGACCCGCGCTCTGCCGCCCAGAAAGCCGAGGCCGACGCCACCACCCGCCGGGGCGCCAAGGCGGCCGACGTGATGGAACGCAGCCGCCTGCGCGAAGAAGCGCAGATGCGCGCTGCCAACCGGGCAGCCGCTCCCAAGCCCGCCAAAGCTGCAGCGCCCAAAAAGACAAAAAAGGAAAAACCGCCGGAATACTTTATCGCCCCCCATCCGGACGGGAAAAAGGCAGCGCCCGGCTCTGGCCTGCGCTAGGCACTCAGGCGCGGGGCGGAGTTGCCTGCGCTGCAGCCAGCGCCTGCAGGCGCTGGAATTTCTGCCAGAGGCTGTCGTGGTTTTCCACAAACTCGGGGTGGATGGGAATGCAGGCTACCGGGCAAACCTGCACACACTGCGGCTCGTCAAAATGGCCCACACACTCGGTGCACTTGTTCGGATCGATCTCGTAGATTTCCTGGCCCAGATAGATGGCCTCGTTCGGGCACTCGGGCTCACAGACATCGCAGTTGATGCATTCGTCGGTGATCATCAGTGCCATGGACGTCCCCTCACACCGTGAGCACCGGCCGCAATGCCCGCGCCACACCGGAGCTGACCATCTGGCTGACATCACCGCCCAGCAGGCTGATCTCGCGCACCAGCGTGCTGCTGATGCACTGCAGCTCAGCGGTGGGCAGCAGAAACACCGTTTCCACCTGCGGCAGCAGCTTGCGGTTCATCGCCGCCATCTGCGCCTCGTAGTCAAAGTCGGTCAGGTTGCGGATACCGCGCACCACCGCGCAGGCACCGTGTTCCGCACAAAAGTCCATGATCAGGCCATCGAAGGGCAGCACCCGCACGTTGGCAATGTTTTCCAGCGCATGCTGCGCCAGCGCCATCCGCTCGTCCAGAACAAACCGGGTTTTTTTGTGGTGGGCAATGGCCACCGCCAGAATCACCGAATCAAACAGCCCCGCCGCCCGCCGCACCACGTCTTCGTGGCCCAGCGTGAGGGGGTCGAAAGTACCGGAGTAAACCGCAATGCGGTGCGCCTTGTCTGCCATGGGCCGATTATGCCTCTGCCGCTTTTTTGAGCAAATGGAAATGCACCATGCCCGCCTTGCCGGTGCGGTGAAGCTGCAACCGCAGGGGGACCAGTTCCTCGTCGGTCCAGCTGCGCGGCGCTTCCAGGTAAATGAAGCCATTGCTGGCCAGCGCCTCGCTGGCAGCCTGCAGTGCGGGCAAATACAGCTCCGATTCAAACGGTGGATCGATAAACACCAGGTCCAGGCTGGCCGGCGCCTGCCGCCGCAACTGGGCCAGGCCGTCGCCGCGCGCTACGGTGACCGCAGTGGCCTGCAATTTGGTCGCCAGCGCCTTGAGCGGCTCGAGCAAGGCTACGGCCTGCTCACACAGCAGCACCGACGCTGCCCCGCGCGACGCGGCCTCAAAACCCAAAGCGCCGGTACCGGCAAACACGTCGATGCAGCGCCAGCCGGACAGGTCTTGCCCCAGCCAGTTGAACAGGGTTTCGCGGACCCGGTCGGGCGTGGGGCGCAGACCCGGCAGGACCGCCACCGGCAGTTTGGTGCGCTTCCAGAGCCCGCCAATAATGCGCACCTCGCCCGGCGGTTTGCTGGCGGCCGGGCGGCGAATAACGGACTTGGGAGCAGCCTTCATGGCAAAGCCCCGCCCACCACCACCGTCACCATTTTTTGCGGCTGCAGCTTGCGCTGGAAAGCGGCACGGATGTCGGCGACGGTGACTTTGTCCACCTGCTGCGTCCAGGTGTCCAGATAGTCCAGCGGCAGACCGTGCAGCGCGATGTTGGCCAGGTTGTCCAGCAGCTTGCGGTTGCTGTCGATGCGCAGTGCAAAACCGCCAATCAGGTTGTCCTTGGCAGCCTGCAGCTCGGCCTCGGTCGGGCCTTGGGCGACAAATTTCTCCACTACGTCGCGCGAAATCCGCACCGCCTCGGCCGACTGGTCGGGCCGGGTCTGCAAGCCCAGAATGAAGGCACCCGCATGCAGGCCCGGCGCAAAATAGCTGGAGACGCTATAACTCAAGCCCCGCTTCTCGCGCACCTCGTTGGCCAGCCGCGAGACAAAGCCGCCGCCACCCAGCACATAGTTGCCAACGAACAGCGGAAAGAAGTCAGGGTCGTCGCGCTTGAAGCCGGGCTGGCCAATGTAGACATGGGCCTGCGCCGCGTTGAACGGGATGGCCTGTGCCACCGGTGCGGCCAGCGGCAACACCTCGGGCACCGCCGGCAAAGGTTTGCAATCGCCTGCGGGCAAGCGCGACAACAGCGTCGCCGCCAGCACCTCGGCCTGGGCCTTGGTGACGGCGCCGACAATGCTGACCTGCGCCCGGCAAGCCGACAGGTAGTTGCGATGAAAGGCCTGCATGTCGGCCACGCTGATGCGGCCCAGCGTGGCCTCGGTGGTCTGCTGGCCGTAGGGGTGGCTGCCGTAGACAGCCTGGTTGAAGGCGCGGCCGGCCAAGGTGGCGGGCCGGGTATCGGCCTCTTTCAGCGAAGCGATCTGGCGCTCACGTTCGCGCTGCCAGACAGCGGCCGGGAAGGCCGGCTCGGCCAACTGGCGCGCGGCCAGCGCAGCGGCCTTGGGCAGCAAATCGGGATAGGCGAGTGAGCGCAGCGACAGGCTGAAGCGGTCGCTCGACGTGCCCGCGCCAAACGATGCACCCAGGTCAGCCCAGGCTTCGCCCAGGCTGTTTTCGTCCAGCGCCGGCAGCGTGCCGCTGGCGCGCACGCCCTTGGACAACATGCCGGCGGTGGCCGATGCCAGGCCGGTCTGCGGCGCCGGGTCGCGCCGGCTGCCGGCGTCAAAATCGAGCTGCACATCCACCATGGGAATCGCCTGGCTTTCGGCCAGGTAGACCTGTGCGCCATTGGCCATGCGCCACTGCTGGATAGCCAGGCCTGCGAACGCGAAATTGGAGTAAAAAATGCCGCTGGCCAGCGCCATTGCTGCGATTACTGCTCTTTTTTTTGTAGTATTCATCGTCGCTTTCAATGCCGCGATCCGGCCGGTGGTGTGCGGGGTTTGCGGTTCGGGTCCAGCGGCTGAGGCAGCAAATGCGCCACGGTGAGCGCATCGTCGCCAAAGTAACGGGCGGCCACCGCCTGCACTTGCGCGGCGGTGATGCTGCGCAGCCGCGCAATCAGGCGCTCGCCGGCATCCAGCGGCTGGCCCTGGGCCCAGTAGCTGCCGAGTTCGCGGGCCTGGTTCATCACCGAGTCGAGCTTGTAGACCTCGCTCGCCACCCACTGGGTCTTGACGCGGTTCAGCTCGGCTTCGCTGATGCCGTCTCGCGCGACTTTGGCCACCTGTTCGCGCAATGCGGCCTCCACCTCGGTGGCGGTTTTGCCCGCCGCTGGCACGCCGTACAGCGTGAAGAGCTGCGGGCCGCGCCCGAGCAGGCCGTTGGATGCACTGGCGCTGTCGGCTACGCGGTTGTTGCCCTGGGTCAGTGCCCGTGGCAGCCGGGCGCCGCTGTAGCCGTCGAGTACGGCCGACAGCACGGTAAGGGCCAGTGCGTCGGTGGCTTCTGCGTCTAACGGCTTGTCGGCGGGGGTGGTGAGGTCGCGGCCCTCCAGTTTGGGCACCTTGAAGGCCAGCGCCAGATAGGCCTGTTCGGCCGGCGCCTTGACATAGATGCGGCGCAGGCCCAGTTGCTCGGGCTCCACCCGCGGCTTGCGCTCGGGCACCGGACGGGCAGCGATGCCGCCGTAGGTCTTTTCGGCCAGCGCACGGACCTGGGCTACGTCCACATCGCCGGCCACTACCACGGCGGCATTGGCCGGCGTGTACCAGCGCCGGTAGAAAGCACGCACGTCGGCCGGCGTCATCGCGTCGAGGTCGTTCATCCAGCCAATCACCGGGCGGCGGTAGGGCGAGGCCACGTAGACCGCGGCATTGAGCTGCTCGAACATGAGCGCGCGCGGCGAGTCGTCGGTGCGCAGCCGGCGTTCTTCCTTGATGACCTCGATCTCGCGTTTGAACTCGTCGTCGGCCCACTGGTTGTTGGCAAAACGGTCGGCTTCCAGCGCCATCACGTCGGCCAGGCGGCTCGCGGGAATCTGCTGGTGGTAGCCGGTGAAGTCGCGGCTGGTGAAGGCGTTTTCGCGCCCGCCCAGAGCCGCCACCTTGCGCGAAAAATCGCCGGGCGCCAGCGTGGGCGTGCCCTTGAACAGCATGTGTTCCAGCACATGGGCCACGCCCGAGGTGCCATCCACCTCGTCCATCGAGCCCACCCGCAGCCAGACCATGTGCACCGCCGTGGGCGAGCGCCGGTCGGGCTTGACGATCAGCGTCATGCCGTTGGACAGGGTAAATTGCTGGGCTGCGGCGGGCGCTTGCGCAGCGGAAGGAGCAGGCGTCTGGGCCGTGGCCTGGAATGCCCAGACCACGCAAAGTGCGGACAGAAGGTGTTTCATAGAATGGTGTGATTCTAAAAAGCTTCGCAATGTTCAGTTTCTTCAAGAAAAAACAGCCCTCCCCCGACCTGCCCG
>JAZKCX010000229.1:6517-25478 GCA_040387875.1 Pseudomonadota bacterium
ACCGACTATCTTCTGGCCGACCTCAAGCGCCGGGTAAAGGACAGCAAGGCTACGCAGCCTTCCGAAGTGAAACGCCTGCTGACCGATGTACTGGCCGATTTGCTGCAGCCGCTGCAGCAGGCGCTGGTGATTGGCGCGCACAAGCCCACGGTGATCATGGTGACCGGCGTGAACGGTGCGGGCAAAACCACGTCGATTGGCAAACTTACCAAACACCTCGCCACTTCTGGCGCCACCGTGCTGCTGGCCGCAGCCGACACTTTTCGGGCGGCAGCGCGTGAGCAGTTGGGCGTCTGGGCCGACCGCAACACGGTGGAAATCATCAGCCAGGACGGTGGCGACCCGGCTGCGGTGAGTTTTGACGCGGTGAGCGCCGGCAAGGCACGTGGCCGCGATGTGGTGCTGGTCGATACTGCTGGCCGGCTGCCTACCCAGCTGCATCTGATGGAAGAGCTGCGCAAGATCAAGCGCGTGGTGCAAAAGGCCGATGCAACGGCCCCCCACGAAGTGCTGCTGGTGATCGACGGCAACACCGGCCAGAACGCGCTGGCCCAGGTCAAGGCCTTTGACGAGGCGCTGCAGCTCACCGGCCTCATCATCACCAAGCTGGACGGCACCGCCAAGGGCGGCGTGCTGGCGGCGATTGCACTGTGGGCGTCTGAGCGCAAACGCGCGGCGCCCGGCCTGCGGTCGGTACCGGTGTATTTCATTGGTGTGGGCGAGAAGCTGGAAGATCTGGAAACCTTCAGCGCACGCGAGTTTGCGCAAGCCCTGCTGAGCTAACAGCCGCCCCGGCTGCAAGAAAGCGCCGCGCCGCGCGACTGACCTGCATACCGCGTGCAATCACGCGGTCTTGTCCTGCAGGCACAGTGGGGCATGCCGGGCCACAATCGCGCAGGCATGGGCCGTACGGCGCCAGGCCCCTTCCAAAATTCCAAGGAAAGCACATGGACAAGAAAAAAGCGGCCTTGCTGGTCATCGTCATTGCGCTGGTAGCCTGCTTTTTCATTTTTGATCTGGGCCACTACCTCAGCCTGGAGTACCTGAAGAAAAGCCAGACCGCCTTTGCCGAGCTGTACCAGCGCAAGCCGCTGCTGGTGGCTGCCGGCTTTCTGCTGGTCTACATTGCCGCCACCGCGTTATCTTTCCCCGGTGCTGCGGTGCTGACGCTGGCCGGTGGCGCCATCTTCGGTTTCTGGTGGGGTCTGCTGATGGTGTCGTTCGCCTCGGCCATCGGCGCCACGCTGGCTTTTCTGGTGGCGCGCTTTTTTCTGCGCGACAGCATCGAGGCGCGCTTTCAAAGCCGGCTGACCGAAATCAACAAGGGCATAGAAAAAGAAGGCCCGTTCTACCTTTTCACGTTGCGGCTGGTGCCGCTGGTGCCCTTCTTTGTGATCAACCTCGCAATGGGCCTGACCAAGATGCGCGCGCGCACTTTTTACTGGGTCAGCCAGCTGGGCATGCTGGCCGGCACAGCGGTGTATGTGAACGCCGGCACGCAACTGGCGCAGCTCGATTCACTCAAGGGCATTTTGAGTCCCGGGCTAATCGGCTCGTTTGTGCTGCTGGGCATATTCCCCCTGTTGGCGCGGCGGGTGGTCGATGGCATACAGCGACGCAAGGTGTTTGCGCGCTGGGCCCATGCCAAACCGAAAAAATTCGACCGTAACCTGGTGGTGATTGGCGCGGGTGCAGGCGGGCTGGTGTCGGCCTATATCGCGGCCACCGTGAAGGCCAAAGTCACGCTGGTGGAGGCGCACAAGATGGGCGGCGACTGCCTGAACTACGGCTGCGTGCCGAGCAAGGCGCTGATCAAAAGCGCCAAGCTGGCGCACCAGATCCGCCATGCCGAAAACTACGGTTTGAGCGACATGCCGCCGGTCTTTAACTTCAAGACGGTGATGCAGCGGGTCCACGCGGTGATTGCTGCGATTGCGCCGCATGACAGTGTGGAGCGCTACACCGCGCTGGGTGTGGAAGTGCTGCAGGGCCACGCAAAAATCGTGAATCCCTGGACGGTGGAAATTACGCTTTCCGACGGCACCCGGCAAAGCCTGACCACCCGCAGCATCGTGATTGCGGCCGGCGCCCGGCCCTTTGTGCCGCCGCTGCCGGGCATAGAAGAATCAGGCTACGTCACCAGCGATACGCTGTGGGACGAATTCGGCAAGCTGTATGAAATTCCGCAGCGCATGGTAGTGCTGGGCGGCGGTCCGATTGGCTGCGAGCTGGCGCAGAGTTTTGCGCGGCTCGGCGCCCATGTGCTGCAGGTGGAAATGGCGCCGCGCATCATGCTGCGCGAAGACAAAGAAGTGTCGGATCTGGCACGCCGCGCGCTGGAAGCCGACGGTGTGGAGGTGCTCACCGGCCACAAGGCACTGCGCTGTGAACGCGCCGGCGATGTCCGCACCCTGGTGGTGGAACACGAAGGCGCAGAAAAGCGCATCGAGTTCGACGCACTGGTCTGCGCCGTAGGCCGCAGTGCGCGGCTTACCGGCTACGGGCTCGAGGAGCTGGGCATCCCCAGCAAAAAGACCGTGGAGACCAACGAGTATCTGCAGACGCTTTACCCCAACATCTACGCGGCGGGTGACGTGGCCGGGCCCTTCCAGTTCACCCACACCGCTGCGCACCAGGCCTGGTATGCGGCGGTGAATGCGCTGTTCGGCGAGTTCAAAAAATTCAAGGCCGACTATTCGGTGATTCCATGGGCTACCTTCATCGACCCCGAGGTCGCACGGGTGGGCCTGAACGAGCAGGAAGCGAAAGAGCAGAACATCGCCTACGAGGTCACCCAATACGGTATTGACGACCTCGACCGTGCGATTGCCGACAGCGAGGCGCACGGCTTTGTGAAAGTACTCACCGTGCCGGGCAAGGACAAGATTCTGGGTGTCACGATTGTGGGCACCCACGCGGGCGACCTGCTGGCCGAATACGTGCTGGCAATGAAGCATGGCCTGGGGTTGAACAAGATTCTGGGCACCATCCACACCTACCCCACGCTGGCCGAAGCCAACAAATACGCGGCGGGTGAATGGAAGCGCGCCCACGCGCCGCACAAGCTCCTGGCCTGGGTGAAAAAGTACCACGACTGGAAGCGGGGATGACCATGGCAACACGCCGAAACGCTCTTCTTTTTATAGCTACTGGGGCAATATACACGCCGGCCAGCCTGGTTTTTTCCCAGAATTCTGTGGCTTTTGACCAGAACTGGGCAGCCTGGGAGGCGCTGCTGAAAAAACACGTGCGCTGGCTGCCTGACGGCAAACAAAGCCGCGTCAACTACGCCGGCATGCTGGCCGACCGCGCCGCGCTCAAGGCCGTGCTGGAGGGCATGTCTGCCGTACCGCGCACCGAGTTCGACCGCTGGAGCCGCGCGCAGCAGATGGCCTTTCTCATCAATACCTACAACGCCTTCACCATTGAACTGGTGCTCACTGCCTACCCCCGCCTGAAATCCATCAAGGACCTCGGCTCGGTGTTCCAGTCGGCCTGGAAAAAGAACTTTTTCACGCTGTTCGGCCAGAGCCGGAACCTGGACTGGATAGAGCACGAGCAACTGCGTCCGCGTTATGCCGAGCCCCGCATCCATGCCGCCATTGTGTGTGCCAGCATTGGTTGCCCGGCGCTCAGGCCCGAGGCGTTTACCGCCACCCGGCTGGAAGCCCAGCTCGAAGACGGCATGGCCCGTTTTCTGGGCGATCCCACACGCAACCGTTTGCGCGACGGCAAACTCGAAGTGAGCCAGATTTTCAAGTGGTTCCGCGAAGATTTCGAGAAGGGCCACCAGAACTTTGTGCAGGTCGAGGATGTGTTTGCCCGCTACGCCGCCCAATTGGCCACCACACCGCAGGACCAGGCCCGCTTGCGCGCCAAAAGTGTGGCCATCGGCTATCTGGACTACGACTGGTCGCTGAACGACACTGGCCGCTAGTGCCGGGCCCTGGGCGCAGCGACAATACGTAACATGGCAGGCCTGCTACTGTTACATCCTCGCTTCCATGGCGACTGACGCGCCGCGACACCTGGTGCTGCTTGGCGCTGGCCATGCCCACCTGCAGGTGCTGGTGCGGCTAGCGCGCCTGTCGCGCGCGCGCCGTGCCCAGTTGCGGGTCACGCTGGTCTCGCCCTACCCGCTGCAGCTCTATGCCAGCATGCTGCCGGGATTTGTGGCCGGGCACTACACGCTGGCCGACTGCACCATCAACCTGAACTCTCTCATTGCCGCCAGCGGCGTGGAGTTTTTGCAGTGCCGGGCAACCCGTGTAGACGCCGCCGCCCGCAAGGTGGAAATGGTGCTGCACAGCAACCTTCACAGCATCTCCTACGATGTACTGAGCCTGGACACTGGCGCCGTGCTGGACCGCAACCGCGTGGAGCAGGTCCTGCCCGGCGCGCGCGAACACGCACTGTTTCTGCGGCCGCTGGAGAATTTTGCGGCGCAGTGGGAGCGCCTGTGCACCCTGCCCGCCAGCGCCGCCCAGCGCATGGTGGTGGTGGGCGGTGGCGCCAGCGGCGTGGAGCTGGCGCTGGCGCTGAAACACCGGCTGCCGCAGGCCAGCGTCAGCTTGCTCAGTGGTCCGCAACCGCCCGCAGCGGCCTACCCGGCAGGTCCGCGGAAAAAAGCCTTGCGGGCGCTGCACGCGGCAGGCATTGTGGTGCTGCAGAAAACCTGCAGCAGCATTGCGGCCGACCAGCTCACGCTGGACGACGGCAGCACGCTGGCCTGCGATGTGCCACTGCTGGCGCTGGGCGCGCAGGCGCCGGCCTGGCTGGCCCGCTCGGGGCTGACGCTGGACGGTGAGGGCTTTCTGGCGGTGAATCCCTGGCAACAGAGCCTGTCGCATCCCGAGGTGTTTGGTGCAGGGGACGTGACCAGCCGGGCCGATATTCGGCACCCGAAAAGCGGCGTTTATGCGCTGGAGGCCGCCCAGGTGCTGGCCGGCAACCTGCTGGCTGCGGCTGTGGGAGGCAAACTCAAGATCCACCGGCCGCCCGAAAAAACCCTCACCCTGCTGTCCTGCGGGTCGCAAACCGCCATTGCAAGCTGGGGCCGTTGGTCAGCCCAAGGGGCCTGGGTCTGGCGCTGGAAAGACCGCAGGGATCAACGGTTTGTCCGGAAATACCGCAATATTGGCAAATAATCCCCAAGTATTACAGCGCGGAGCCACGAAAACACTTGAAAAAATAATCTAGCGGCGTACGGACTTGCCGGTGCGGATGTAATTTTCCAGCGTTGCCAGTTCGGCCTTGCCTTCGGGCGTGGCGAAATACAGCTTGCCCTCTGCGGTGTGGTAACGGGCCAGATTGGCCGAGAGTGCGCCACCCTCGTCCAGCGCCTTGAAATTTTTGGGCACCACCGGCGGCAATTTCTGGCCTTTGTAATATTTGCTGGGGGCGCCAGCCCCCTTGCCTACCTTGGCATGAATGAGTACCGGAATACCCGCCCGACCCCCGGCCTTGGCCTTGCGCCCGGCGGGTGTGGTTTTTTCGTTTTTGGCTGTGGGCTGGCGGCCTGCGGCGCGAATTTCTCCGGCGCTGAACAAATCGGTGACCGTCAGGACGTTTTCAGCAATTTCCGCTTTCAGCCGGGCAATCACCGAATCACGTTCCTGAAATACCTTTTGGGCTTTGGCCACCAGATCGGCCAATTCGAGTTGCTCTTCGTTGGAAATCGAAAAACGGGCTAATTTCTCCTGCAATTCCTTGAAACGCATCTGGGCAGGAGAAGAGAGAAATTTCAGCATGGAGACCTCAAAATTTATAGCAGATTCGGGCAGGATCGTAGTCATTTTTTAATATCCCTGCATTTAATTCAAAATAAATGGCTTGCAGAATACGGGTTTGTCCCAGTAACCTAAAAATACGAAATAAAACCAATGTTTAATTTCTGTAGTGCTACTGCAAATTGGGACAGGCCGGGTAGCCCCACGGAACTTGCGTCTTAGCACTCTCTCCAACCGAGTGCTAAAATCAGGTCTCGATGAAAGGAGTCTTTCCATGACACATTTGATCGCTGGCGCAACGGGCGCTGCGTCCACCGGCTTGGCCGTGGCCAACCCCTGGGCCGTTATTCCGCCGCTGGGTCATCTGGACGCCTATATCTCTGCGGTGAACCGCCTGCCTATGCTGACGCTGGAGCAGGAACAGCAGTTCGCGCGCGAGCTGAAAGACGAAAACAACCTCGAGGCCGCCGGAAAGCTGGTGCTGTCGCATCTGCGGCTGGTGGTGTCGGTGTCGCGCCAGTACCTGGGCTACGGGCTGCCGCACGGCGACCTGATTCAGGAAGGCAACGTCGGCCTGATGAAGGCCGTCAAGCGTTTTGATCCCGACCAGGGCGTGCGGCTGGTGAGCTACGCGCTGCACTGGATAAAGGCCGAGATCCACGAATACATCCTGAAAAACTGGCGCATGGTCAAGGTCGCCACGACCAAGGCCCAGCGCAAGCTGTTCTTCAACCTGCGCTCGATGAAGCAGGGCATGAAGCAGGACGCGATGGCCGATGCCGACGGCGCCTCGCACCGCGAAACCCTGAGCGAAGAGCAGGTGGGCCAGATGGCCGAGCGGCTGAATGTGAAGCGCGAAGACGTTCTGGAAATGCAGACCCGTATGTCCGGCGGCGATGTGCTGCTCGACCCGAGTCCGTCAGACGACGGCGAAGAGGCCTTTGGCCCCATTGCCTACCTGGCCGACACCCAGCACGAGCCCACCGCCATGATCGAGTCGCACCAGCGCGATGTGCTGGCTTCGGACGGCATTGCCACCGCGCTGGAAGGCCTGCAGCCGCGCGAGCGCCGCATTGTTGAGGAGCGCTGGCTCAAGGTCAACGACAACGGCTCGGGCGGCATGACGCTGCACGAACTCGCCGCCGAATACGGTGTGAGTGCCGAGCGCATTCGCCAGATTGAAATGGCAGCGATGAAAAAAATGAAAAAGACGCTGGCGGCCTACGCCTGAATCTGAAAACTCCATAAAAAACCCGCCGGGTCTCGCAAACCGGCGGGTTTTGTCATTTTGGGGCTATTTTTATAATCAAATTGGCATGTAGCCGTCGCAGAATATCAATAGTTTGCTATTGATTTTGATAACGCAGAAATTCAGGCATTCTTCAGCAGCGCCCGCACGTCGGCCAGCAACGCCTGCGGGCCGGTGCCGTAGCGGGTGTACAGGCGAATCCGGCCCTGGGTGTCGTAGACATAGCTGCCGGCCGAATGGTCCATGCTGTAGCTGGTGGGCGTTTTGCCTTCGGCCTTTTTGTAATAGACCTTGTAGTCCTTGGCCACCGCCGCCAGTTTTTCTGGCGAGGCGGTCAGCGCCACAAAGCTGGGGTCGAAATTGCCCATGTAAGCCTTCAGCACCTCGGGTGTGTCGCGCTCGGGATCGACGCTGATGAATACTGCCTGCAGCTTTTCACCATCAGCCCCCAACTGGCGCTTGATCTCGGCCAGCTCGTTCATGGTGCCGGGGCAGACATCGGGGCACTGGGTAAAACCAAAAAACACCACCACCACCTTGCCAGCGAAGTCCTTGATGTTGCGGGTTTGGCCGTTCACGTCGGGCAGCGCAAAGTCTTGCGCGTAGTTGGCACCGGTGATGTCGATGGCGTTGAACGACGGTTTTTGTGGCGTGCAGGCGCCCAGCAGGCCCAGGGTGGAAGCGACCGCCAAGGTGGAGAAGGCACGGCGTTGCATGGTTCAGCTCCGGTGTCAGGTCAGGTAGTGGTCCAGCAGCAGCGCGGCAAACAGCAGCGACAGGTGGATCAGCGAAAAACGGAAGGTCTTGCGGGCCAGCGCATCGGAATAGTTGCGCCAAAGCGCCCAGCCATAGCCACAAAAACCCAGGCTCAGCAGCACCGCAGCCACCAGGTACAGCCAGCCGCTCATGCCGTAAATGAAGGGCAGCAGGCAGGCCGCCAGCAGAATCAGCGTGTACAGAAACACCTGCAGGCGGGTGAATTCGTTGCCATGCGTCACCGGCAGCATGGGCAGGCCCGACTTGCGGTAGTCCTCCACCCGGTACAGCGCCAGCGCCCAGAAATGGGGCGGCGTCCACAGGAAGATGATGAGGAACAGAATCAGCGATTCGGGGCCGACTTCACCGGTCATGGCAGCCCAGCCCAGCACCGGTGGCATTGCGCCCGAGGCGCCGCCAATCACAATGTTCTGCGGCGTCAGCGGCTTGAGTATGAGGGTGTAGATCACCGCATAACCCACAAAGGTGGCAAAGGTCAGCCACATGGTGAGCGGATTGACCCAGACATACAGCACCACCGAGCCGGCCACGCCCAGCAGCGCCGAAAAAATCAGGGTCTGCATGTCGCTGAGCTGGCCCTTGGCGGTGGGCCGCCAGGAGGTGCGCTTCATCTTGGCGTCAATGCCTTTTTCGACCAGGCAGTTGAAAGCTGCCGCCGCGCCCGCCACCAGCCAGATGCCCAGGCAGGCAATCAGCGCCCGCTGCACATGCGGCCACGACGGCACGCCCGGCACCGCCAGCACCATGCCGATAAGTGCGCAAAATACGATGAGCTGGATCACGCGCGGTTTGGTCAGCGCATTGAACTGCTTCCAGCGCGAGGGCAGGCTGTAAGTCATGGTGGTTTCGGCGGCGCTCATGCGAGTGCTCCTGCGCCGGCTCGGCGGCGGTGTGCAACGGCGGTACGGGCACCGCGGCTGGCCGCCAGCGTCTGCGCCAGCACAATTACCAGGCCCGCCGCACCACCGGTATGCGCCACGGCGGCCACCAGCGGCCAGCCCAGCACCACATTGCTCAGGCCACTGGCAAGCTGCCACAGCAGCAAAAATGCGATCCAGCGGGCCTGCGCCTGCAAAACACCCGCGCGGTGCAACCGCCAGGCCAAAAGGCCCAGCACGGCAAAAACCAGATAGGCCATCAGCCGGTGCACGTAATGGATGGCGGTGAGCGCCTCAAAATGGATGGGCGTGCCGGCGCCGGTTTGGCCCAGCGCACGCCAGACTTCAAACCCCTGGCGGAAGTCCATGGCTGGCCACAGACTGCCCTGGCAGGCCGGAAACTCGGTGCACGCCAGCACCGCATAGTTGGTGCTGACCCAGCCGCCCAGCGCAATCTGCAGCCACAGCAGCGCGAAACCCGCCAGCAGCACGCCGCGCAGACCCGCCGGCAGGTGCGGTGCGGCATAGCCACCTTGTTTTTGCCACACCACCTGCGCCGCCAGCAGGGCCAGCAGCACCATGCCGCCCAAGAGGTGCAGCGTGACGATGGCGGGAAAGAGTTTCATGGTCACAGTGAGCGCGCCAAACGCGCCCTGCACACAGACCCAGAGCAGCGTCAAAGTGGCCCACCAGGGGCTGGGCTGGCCCTTGTCGCGCTGGCGAAAATGGGCCCACCAGGCGAGGCCTGCCGCGACCAGAATGAGCGCGCCCACGCCGCTGGCCAGATAGCGGTGCACCATCTCGACCCAGGCCTTGCCATGGGTCACAGGGCCGGTGGGCATGGCGGCCTGCGCCGCGCTGATCTGCGCCACCGCGCCCACCGGGCTGGCGCTGCCGTAGCAGCCGGGCCAGTCGGGGCAGCCCAGGCCGGAATCAGTCAGGCGGGTGAAGGCGCCGAACAGCACCAGATCAAAAGTGAGAAACAGCGTGACCAGCGTCAGCGCGCGCAGCCGCTGCGAGGCGCCCGCGCGGCGCTGGCGCAGCAGCACCCACAACAGCGGGCCGAGCGCTACCAGCGCGCCAATCAGCAGCAGCGAGGCCAGCGGCGTGAGGTCGTACAGGGGTTGGGAGTCCATGCTCATCGCCCCGGCTTGTCCCAGGAATTCGACGCCCGCAGCAGCCGGTCGAGGTCGCGTTTGGCCTTGCCAGCGCCGGTGAGGTCGAGTGCGGCGGGGAAACGCATCATCCAGTTGCCCATGGGGTCAACCACGTACAGATGGTCAGAAAGCTGCTGGCCGGGCTCAGCGGCCAGCCATTTGGACAGCTCTGCGGCGGGCACGCGCAGTACGGTGAAATCGGCTGCAGTGGTTTGCGCCGTGGTTGGAATAGGCGCGGCATCGGACACCAGCCAGACGCGGTCGACCCGGGTCTTTTCGCGGCCCAGGGTTTCGCGCAACTGGCGCTGCCAGTACAGGTTGCGCTGGCACATCTCGTCGCAGGCAGCCGGTGCCACACTGACCAGCAGCCACTGGCCCTTGAGCGCACGCAGCTTGCTGGCCGAACCATCAGGCAATTGCACGGCCAGGTCGGGCAGCGGGCGCTGCGGGTCAATCAGCGTGCCAAAGGCGCGCACGCTGCTGGGACGTACCACGTAGTAGGTGAAATACGAGGCCAGCACCGGTGCGGCGCAGACCAGCAGCACGGCCAGCATCTTCCAGCGGCCGGAAACCGTGCGGGCCGCAGCAACGTCGCCCTGGCCCGGTGTGGGCAGGGAATGCACCGTCAGGCCCAGCGGCTGGTCAGCCACGGCGGCGCGCTCGGCGGGGTTGGATGAACTGGAACCAGACATAGAGGATGAACAACAGGGCGCTTAGCCCAAACCATTGAAATGCATAACCATAGTGCTTGTCGACGCCGGTATTGAACGCCGGCCAGTTACGGGCCAGGCCATCGGGCCGGGCTTCGGTCTCGATGGCAGCAACATCGCTGCGCAGTGCAAGACCGGTGCTGCGGGCAAAGTCCACCAGGTCGAGATTTTGCCGCAGGGCCCCATTATCCCCGCCCTGGAAGTCGAACAGTTTGGACGGCGGCAGTGCCATGCGTACCTGCACGGCCACTTCGCCGCCGGGTGTGGCCACCTGGGGCAGTTTTTCGCGCTCCAGGAAGTTGCGCGGCACCCAGCCGCGCTGCACCACCACGCTGGTCGTGCTGCCGGCCAGTTGCAGCGGCGTCATGACAAACAGGCCCACCTTGCCAGCCATCTGGCGGTTGTCCAGAAACACGGTGTGCTCGGGGCGCCAGACACCCCGCAGCACGGCGGTGTGGTGCACCAGATCGGCAGGGCCGGCAGCGGCCACCACATCGGCATTGGCCAGCGGCGGCAGCTTTTGCTTCTGGTCAATGGCGGCCTGCAACGCAATTTTTTCGGCAGCGCGGCCCAGTTGCCAGTTGCCCATCAGCGCGGTCAGCACCACCATGACTGCAGCAGCCACAGTAACCCACCAAAAACCTTTTTTTGCCGGCACGGGATAATTCACGACATGACGTATCTGGTTGTTCTGGCTCTGGTAGCCATCATTGGCAGTTTAGGCACTGCCCTGTTTTTCATGCTCAAGGACGGCAGCGACGGCAAAGCCAAGACCAGCAACATGGCCAAAGCCCTGGCGGTGCGCATCGGTTTGTCGGTGCTGTTGTTCATCTGCCTGCTGGTGGCCTGGAAACTGGGATACCTGCAGCCCACGGGAATTCCGTTGCGCTGAGGTTTTATTGTCTTTGCCATGAAAAAAGCGCCTGCCGGCGCTTTTTTCATGGGAGCAAGGCAGATCAGAGCCAGTACACCAGGACATACAGGCCGAGCCAGACCACGTCCACAAAGTGCCAGTACCAGGCTGCGCCTTCAAAGCCGAAATGCTCTTCGGGGGTGAAGTGGCCCTTTTGCAGCCGCAGCGTAACAAAGAACAGCATCAGCATGCCGATCAGCACGTGAAAGCCGTGAAAGCCGGTCAGCATGAAGAAGGTCGAGCCATAGGCACCCGAGGTGAGCTTGAGGTTCAACTCGGCGTAGGCATGGTAGTACTCGTAGCCCTGCACAAACAGAAAAACGATACCCAGCAGCACGGTGAGCCACATGAAGGCAATGGTCTTGCTGCGGTTGTTGGCAATCAGGGCGTGGTGGGCGATGGTGATGGTCACGCCCGAAGTCAGCAGCAGCGCGGTGTTGACGGTGGGCAGCGAGCCGGTGATGGCCTGCCAGATGCCCGAGGGGTTGCTGGCCAGCGGCTTCATGGTTTCGAACGGCTCAATGATGCCGGCAGGCGCTGCGGTCACGCCCGCAGCCACGGAAGGCCACAGGGCTTTGAATTCGGGCCACAGCAGGGCGTTGTCGAGGCTGCCCAGCGCCGGTACCGAATGCGCACGCATCCACCACAGGGCCGAGAAAAACGCGCCGAAGAACATCACTTCGGAAAAGATGAACCAGCTCATGCTCCAGCGGAACGACAGGCCCACCTTGCGGCCGTACAAACCGCTTTCGCTTTCGCCAATCGCATCACGGAACCACTGGAAAAGAACGACAAACAGCCACAGCAGGCCGAACAGCACCGCGTACTTGAACACGTCCTGGCCGTTGATCCATTGGCCGGCACCGACAAAAACAAAGAACAGGCCAATCGAAGCCATCACCGGATGGCGGGACGGGCCGGGGACGAAATAGTACGGCGCCTGGCCTGCGTGGGATGTCGAACTCATGTCAGCTCCTGGGTTTCCAAATCTTCTTTAAAACAAATCAATCACGGTTAATTGGGAACCACCCAATTAACCAGCCCGATCAGGGCCAATACGAACAGCACACAGCCCACAAAACCCACAGCAAGGATGTGCAGCGGATTGAGCTTGCTGATGTCTTCGCGGTAATCATCGCCCCGGCGCAGACCCACAAACGACCAGGCCACGGCCTGCACCGTGCGCAGGATCGAGCCCTTGCGCTTGTGTGGTGGAACTTGCGGCTCGTGGCTCATACACCAGCCTTGGCTGCGGGCAGTGCGGGAACCGCCGCCGCTACCGGCGCCGGCGGGGTTTTTCCGCCGACCTCAAAAAAGGTGTACGACAGTGTGATGGTCTGCACGTCTTTCGACAGCTTGGGATCGATCACAAAGGCCACCGGCCACTGCTTTTTCTCGCCCGGCTCCAGCGTGTACTGGGTAAAACAGAAGCATTCCAGCTTGTTGAAATGCGCCATGGCCTGGCGGGGTGCGTAGCTGGGAATGGCCTGCGCGGCCATGCGGCGGTTTTGCACGTTCTGGAACTCGTACATCACCGTAGTCAGTTCACCGGGATGAACCTGCAGCGTGCGCACCGCCGGCTTGAACTCCCAGGGGCCCCGGGCATTGGCGTCGAACTCCACCGTAATGGTGCGGCTGGTATCCACCTGGGTGTTGGCCGCCATCTTGCCACGCACGCCGGGCACCTCTTGCTCAGCCAGCGCAAGCACGTTGATGCCGGTGATTTCGCAGATGGCCTTGTACAAGGGCACCAGCGCATAGCCGAAGGCGAACATGCCGGCGGTAACTACCACCAGCTTGCGCACCATCTTCAGATTTTCCAGCCGCAATCCCATGGTTACCTGCCGCTCAGCGGCCAAAGAAAACGATACGGGCAAAAAAGCCGGCGAAAAACACTGCGGCCACCGACACCAGAATCAGTGCCAGCCGCAGGTTGTTTTTCTTCTGCTCGGGGGTCACAGTGGGCACCATGGATCAGGCAATGATCTTGGTGGCCGCAGCGTTGAGCTTGGGCGGGTTCTCGAAGGTGTGGAAGGGTGCGGGCGATGCCACTTCCCACTCCAGGCCTTCTGCACCTTCCCAGGGCGACTGGGGCGCTTTCTCACCCTTGCCGCGCATGCACGGCAGGATAACGAAGAAGAAGAAGTACACCTGCGACAGACCGAAACCGAAGGCACCAATGGAGGCCACCACGTTGAAGTCGGCGAACTGCAGCGGGTAGTCGGCATAACGGCGGGGCATGCCGGCCAGACCCAGGAAGTGCATCGGGAAGAAGGTGATGTTGAAGAAAATCAGCGACGCCCAGAAGTGGATCTTGCCGCGCGCTTCGTTGTACATCACACCGGTCCACTTGGGAGCCCAGTAGTAAAAACCGGCGAACATGGCGAACAGCGAGCCGGCCACCAGCACATAGTGGAAGTGGGCCACCACGTAGTAGGTGTCCTGCAGCTGCAGGTCAATCGGCGCCATCGACAAAATCAGGCCGGTGAAGCCACCGAGCGTGAACACAAAGATAAAGCCCACGGCAAACAGCATCGGGGTCTCAAACGTCATCGAACCCTTCCACATGGTGGCGATCCAGTTGAAGACCTTCACGCCGGTGGGCACGGAAATCAGCATGGTGGCGTACATGAAGAACAGCTGGCCGGTCACTGGCATGCCGGTGGTGTACATGTGGTGCGCCCACACGACGAAGGACAGGATGGCAATCGACGCGGTGGCGTACACCATCGAGGCGTAGCCGAACAGGCGCTTGCGCGAGAACGCGGGCACGATCTGGCTGATGATGCCGAAGGCCGGCAAGATCATGATGTAGACCTCGGGGTGGCCGAAGAACCAGAAGATGTGCTGGAACATCACCGGGTCGCCGCCGCCGGCAGGGTTGAAGAAGGTGGTGCCGAAGTGGCGGTCAGTCAGCGTCATGGTGATGGCGCCGGCGAGCACGGGCATCACGGCGATCAGCAGGTAGGCGGTAATCAGCCAGGTCCAGGTGAACATGGGCATCTTCATCAGCGTCATGCCGGGAGCGCGCATGTTCAGGATGGTGACGATGATGTTGATCGAACCCATGATGGAGCTGGCGCCCAGGATGTGCAGCGCAAAAATGCCGGCGTCCATCGACGGGCCCATCTGCAGCGACAGCGGTGCGTAGATCGTCCAGCCGCCAGCGGGGGCGCCGCCAGGCATGAAAAACGAGCCGGCCAGCATCAGCGCAGCAGGAATCAGCAGCCAGAAGCTGAAGTTGTTCATCCGCGCAAAGGCCATGTCGCTGGCGCCAATCTGCAGCGGAATCATCCAGTTCGCAAAACCCACAAAGGCCGGCATGATGGCGCCGAACACCATGATCAGGCCGTGCATGGTGGTGAACTGGTTGAACAGCTCCGGGTTGATCAGTTGCAGGCCAGGCTGGAACAGCTCGGCACGGATGCCCAGGGCCAGCACACCGCCGAACATGAACATCGTGAAGCTGAACAGCAGGTACAGCGTACCGATGTCCTTGTGGTTGGTGGCAAACACCCAGCGCCGCCAGCCGGTGGGCGCATGATGGTCGTGGTGATCGTCATGCGCGTGGTCATGATGGTCAAGAACTGCACTCATCTTGTTTCCTTTTCAATACTTCTGAACTGGGTTACCGGCGATTCAGCGCGCGGCCTTGACTTCGGATGGCTGCACCACCTGGCCGGTCTTGTTCGACCAGCTGTTTTTGGTATAGGTGATCACGGCCGCGATGTCGGTGTCGCTCAGCTGCTTCCAGGCAGGCATGGCACCGCCGCCGGCGCCGTTAAGCAGGATGGCAATCTGTTTGCCCTTGTCGGCGTCCAGCACCACGGCAGCGCCATCCAGCGGCTTGAACGGGCCCGCGCCCTTGCCGTTGGCCTGGTGGCAGACCGCGCAGTTGGCGGAATAGACCTTCTCGCCGCGCTTGGAAATATCGTCCAGCGTCCAGACCTTGGACGGGTCGTCAGCCAGTGCTGCGACTTTTTTCTTCTCGCCATCCACCCAGGCGGTGTAATCGGCAGCCGAAAGCACTTTCACGTGGATGGGCATGTAGGCGTGTTCCTTGCCACACAGCTCGGCGCACTGGCCATAGAAGTCGCCGGTTTTCTCGGCGCGGAACCAGGTGTCGCGCACAAAGCCGGGAATGGCATCCTGCTTGATGCCGAAGGCCGGCACCATGAAGGCGTGGATCACGTCGTTGGCGGTGGTGATGATGCGGATTTTTTTGCCCACCGGCACCACCAGCGGGTTGTCTACCTTGAGCAGGTAGTTGTCCAGCGTCTGGCCGGCCTTGGGGCCACCCGCATCGGACAGCGCGCGGTGCGACGAGTCCAGGGTGGAGATAAAGCCCAGGCCTTCGCCCTCGCCCTTGAGGTAGTCGTAGCCCCATTTCCACTGGTAACCGGTGGCCTTGATGGTCAGGTCGGCGTTGGTGGTGTCCTTGGACGCAACCAGCACCTTGGTGGCGGGCAGCGCCATCAGAATCACGATGATGAAGGGCACTACGGTCCAGGCAATTTCCACCGAGACCGACTCATGGAAATTGGCGGCTTTGTGGCCAACCGACTTGCGGTGCTTCCAGATGGAATAGAACATCACACCGAACACCGCCACAAAAATGACGGTACAGATGATCAGCATGAACCAGTGCAGCCAGGCCTGTTCTTCGGCGATCTTGGTGACCGGCGGGTGCAGGTTGAGCTGGTAACGGGCTGGGCCGCCCGGCAGGTCGTTGACCACAAAGTCGTTGACTGCATAGGCGGCCGTACTGCCCCAGGCAGCAACAAACGCGAACGCGCGCGCCAATTTGTCGCCGATTGAAAACCCTCGTGTCTGGATGCTGCTCATCGTATTCACTTCAAAATCGCCTTTTCAAAACACAAATCCGTACTGCGCGCCCCTCAGGTACCGCGCAAGGCCAGCCGCAACTCCCGCGCCAGCACAGGGCGCAGCTCAGGCCGCAGAAACCGCCCGACCTCGATGCGCCGGCCGTTGCCTGACACCTGGATCAGCGACCGGTCACCGCTTTTGGGCTCGATCCGTACCCATTCGCGGTTGAACTCTGCCCGCTCCAGCCGCCCAGCATTCTCCAGCTCGACCACCAGTTGCGCGCCCCGCAAAAAAATCTTTTCCCCGTCGGTGGCATGCCGTCCGTACACAACGAAAGCCGTGCCTACCATCAGCAGCTCGGCCAGTGCGAATGGCATCACAAGAACCAGTCCCTGCGCCCAGAAGTACCCGGCGATGCCGAGCGAAATCAGACACAGGGATGCAAACAAACCGGCCAGTTGGGCCGGTGTCACCGAGCAATTGCGCTTCAGGTACCACTGCATCCCCTGTGCGGAGACCGTGGCGAAGCGAAAAACGGGGTTCGACACAAAATGCACTCAAAAAAGACCACCTCAAACCAAGTCCGGGGCGGTCGGCACTTTTGGGAAAATACCCATACAACCTGCAAGCACGCATTGTAGCGCGGGTTAATCCTGATTTTGACCCTGCTGGTAGCACGCGCGTGCAGTTCAACCCGGCTTGCGGGGCTGGCGCAACAGTGTGCGCATGTCTTCCAGCGGCACCGCTGTCTGTTGCCCCAATGCCACACGGGGCACCGGCTTGAGCGCATGGCCATAGATGATCTCGAAAGTCAGCGCAAGCTGGCCGCTGCCCTGGCTACGCGGCAGGTGCTGCTCCAGTGCATCGCATAGCCGTTTGTGCCAGCCCCGACCGTGGGTACGCGCATCGCGCTGCAGGTGCAGGTTGCGGCCCAGGCCACGCAAATCGGCCAGCAAGCGCTCGGCACTGGAATAGGTCAGCGTGATGCGCTCCATGTCCATCACCGGCTCGGCAAAACCTGCGCCCACCAGCATGTCGCCCCAGTCGTGCATGTCGGTGAATTCGTGGCAGGGCGGCGCCCAGCCAAGCTCTGCGTACACCTGCCGCAGCTCGCGCAGGCTGTCCGGCCCGAGGCACGAGAGCATCAGAAAACCGTCGGTAGAAAGTGCCCTGTGCCATTGCGTTATCAGTGCCTGTGGCTCGGCACTGGCGTGCAGCGCCATGTTGGCCCAGACCATGTCGGCCGTGCCAGTGTCGGGCTGGCCAAACTGCGGCGCCGGGCCGCGCCAGCGGGCTGCATGCCACCAGGGTTTGGCCAGCGTAGTGCGCACAGCGGACGTGCGGGCTGCGGTGGGCTCGGCCAGAAACCGGGCAGCAGCGGGGTAGCGCAGCGCCAGCTTGGTGTGTGCCTGCAGGCCACCGGTAAGCGGCTGCCAGTCGAGCCAGGTTGTAGGCTGCAGCTTGATCCACTCCAGCCGCTCTTCCATGCGCCGACCCACCTCTTCGTGCAACCAGGGCGATGCGGGCAGGACCGCCCTGCCCCAGCGCGCGGCGGCAAGCGGATCGAGGCTGGGGGGGCGGTTGCTGCTCACGGTGCGCCGAGTATATTGACCCGATGTTCCGCCAGCTGTTTGCCCGCATTCCCAGCCAGTGCCTGGTCTGCCGGCGCTGGCCAGCGCAGTCGCTGTGCCTGCCCTGCCGGAGCCGCTTTGGCCAGCCGGTGGCGCGCTGCACGCGATGCGCCCTGCCGGTGGCGCCGGGGGTGGTGCAGTGCGGTGTCTGCCTGCGCCAGCCACCAGCATTCGATGCCTGCTTTGCGGCGGTCGATTACGCCTACCCGTGGTCCATGCTGCTGGCGCGCTACAAGTTCGCCAGCGAGCCTGGCCTGGCCGGCGTGCTGGCCGGGCTGCTGTGTGCGGCACCGGGTGTGTCCCACGCGCTGGCCAACGCCACGCTGGTGCTGCCCATGCCACTGGCCGACGAACGCCTGCGCGAACGCGGCTTTAACCAGTCGCTGGAACTCGCGCGCAGGCTCGGCGCTGCGCACCTGCACAGTACGCTGCTTTTGCGGCCGCTGCACCGCCCACCCCAAAGCGCGCTGGCCCGGGCCGAGCGGTTGCGCAACGTCGCGGGGGTGTTTGCGGTCGATCCCTTGCAGGCCGGGCGTTTGCGCGGCGCCACCGTGGTGCTGGTCGATGACGTGATGACCAGCGGTGCCTCGCTATCGGCTGCCGCCAGCGTGCTGCGCGAGGCAGGGGCCCGCCACATCTCGGCCTTGGTCGTTGCGCGCACGCCTACGCCACGACAATAGCGCCCCATGTTCCACATCGTCCTGGTCGAACCCGAAATTCCGCCGAACACCGGCAACGTTATCCGGCTGGCGGCCAACACCGGCTGCACGCTGCATCTGGTGGAGCCGCTGGGTTTTTCGATGGAAGACCGGCAGATGAAGCGCGCCGGGCTGGATTACCACGAGTACGCCACGCTGCGCCGCCATGCCAACTGGGCGGCTTTTTTGGCCACCGAAAAACCCGACCCGCTGCGGTTGTTTGCATTGACCACCCGCGGCAGCAGCGCTGCCCACGCCACCCGCTTCATGCCCGGCGACTGGCTGGTGTTTGGCTCGGAAACCCGTGGTCTGGCGCCGGAATTGCGTGAATCTTTCGCACCGGCGCAGCGGCTGCGGCTGCCCATGCGCGAAGGCCAGCGCAGCCTGAATTT
>JAZKCX010000229.1:25578-28071 GCA_040387875.1 Pseudomonadota bacterium
GCGCCACTGTAGCGGCCCGCGCCGCCAGCTGCGCCTGCTCGGTGAGAAATTCCAGAAACACCCGGGTGCGCGCCGGAATGTGTTTGCGGGTGGGCAAGGCGGCGTAAATGGTGAACTCGCCGGTGGTCCACTGCGGCAGCAGCGGCCGCAGCGCACCGCTCTCAAAGTAGGGCGCGACCAGCACCACCGGCTGGCTGCTGATGCCGGCACCGGCCAGTGTGGCCTGCAACAGCGTGTCGGTGTGGTTGGCAAAGACCACCGGGTTGATGGCAACCTCGACATGCTGGCTGCTGTCATCGGCCCGGAACAGCCGCCAGGAGCGCAGCCGCTGCAGGCTTTTGAGCTTGAGGCAGTCGTGCCCCACCAGCTCGGCCGGGATTTGCGGAGTGCCCTTGCGCTGAAGGTAAGCGGGCGACGCACAGAGCACCGCCAGGGTAGAGGTGATGGGGCGGGCCACCACATTGCCGTCAAACGCTGCGTCGGCCGCAATCAGCGTGATGTCGAAGTTTTCCACCGGCGGCTCCAGCGGCGAATCAATGTGCAAATCCAGCACCAGCCGCGGATAGCGCTGGCGAAACGCGCCAATCAGCGGCGCCAGGTGGTGCACCGCCAGGGCCGGCGGCGCCTGCACCCGGAGCACGCCGCTCAGTTCCTGGGTGTGGGCCAGCGTGACAGCTTCGGCGTCGTCGATGTCGCTCAGGATGGCGCGCACCCGCGCCAGATAGGTTTCGCCGGCCTCGGTCAGCGAGAGCTTGCGGGTGGTGCGCTGGATCAGGCGGGCATTGAGGTGCCGCTCCAGATCGGAAATCAGCCGGGTCACGCCAGCGGCCGACATGTCCAGCGACCGCCCCGCCGCCGCAAAGCCGCCTTCGTCGATGACTTTCTGGAACACACGCATCGACAGCAGCCGGTCCATGGGTAAACCCTAGGAAATTACAAGGCCCCGATTGTTCCATATTCAGCAATAAAACATTGCCAAGGGGGCTATTTTTCTCTCTGGAAGCAACAACTACAGTTACTCCATCGATGAGCCAGAACCGAAAGACGACTCACCGAGGCTGGACAGGACGGGGATTTTCAAGCCCGCCATGCCCGGAAATTTGTCAATCCACTTTGTTGAAGGAAACCACCATGAAATCGAAAATTATTCTTGCCGGTCTGATCGTTCTGGGTGCAGCTTCTGCAGCCCAAGCCGAATGTGTGGCATTCGAGCAGTGCTCGACCCTGCTGCCGATCACGGCCAGCGCCACCACCCGTGAAGAAGTGCGCGCCCAGGCGATTGAGGCCCGCAAGAACGGCAGCCTGCAGGACAACGAGACTTTCTCGTTCGACAACCGCGCCACGCCCTCGGCCGTGACCGCTGCCGAAGTGCGTGCCGGCGCAGTGCAGGCCGCCCGCAAGCCGATCAACACCTTCTACCCTGGTTGATTGCTGCAGTCAGGCCGCGCGCCTGACGGGCCTACCCCAGCCCCGGCCTTGCGCCGGGGCTTTTTTATTTGTCGAGCCAGTCGCAGATGCCCTGCCACTGCTCCAGATCCTTCTGCACGCGGGTGGGCGCCACATCAAACACCGTGAGTCCGCGCGCCGCCAGATGGATGTAGTTTTGCGTATCGCGAAGGTAGCCCAGCACCGGCAGGCCCAGGCTCTCCACAAACTCGCGCAGCTTGTCGGCCGCAATGGTTCGGGAATCGACCCGCATGCCGACAATACCGACCTCTACATTCGACGATTTGCGGTTCTCGGCCAGCTTGTCCAGAAAGGCGCGGGTGGCAAAAATGTCGAACACACTGGGCTGCAGCGGCACGATGAGTTTGTTGGCCAGCTTCATCACGTCGTTAAAGCGCCAGCCGTGCAGGCCGCCCGGCGTATCAAGCACCACATGGGTCGTGCCCTTGGGCGGCTTGACGATGAGGTCGGGCGTCACGTCCCAGCGCGCCACCGGCCGCGCTGCAGGGGGCCGCAGCCCCAGCCAGAGGTCCGACGACTGCTGGCGGTCGACATCGCCCAGCATCACCGCATGGCCGCGTGCGGCGTAATAGCCGGCGATATTGGTCGACAGCGTCGACTTTCCGACCCCGCCTTTCGGATTGGCAACAACGACGACCGGCATGGCTTCTCCTCAGGCGTGAACGGGTTGACGCAGTGGACCTGCGTGCTTCCTGCTATGTTAGCGGCATGGCCCCCGAACCGACAGCCCCCCCAAACACCGCTCCACCCGGCGTCTACCTGATAGGCGCGCACCCCAACTGGCAGCAGTCGCGTGTGAACCGCCGCCTGTTTGCCACCGCCGCCGAGTTGCCCCAAGTGCAGACGCTGGACCTGTACGGCAGCTACCCCGACTACCACCTGGACGTACCCGCCGAGCAGGCCAGGCTGGCCAGCGCGCAACTGCTGGTGTTGCTGCACCCGGTGCAGTGGTATTCCATGCCGGCGCTGCTGAAACTCTGGCTCGACGAGGTGCTCACCTACGGCTGGGCCTATGGCGAAGGTGGC
>JAZKCX010000230.1:0-3393 GCA_040387875.1 Pseudomonadota bacterium
CAGCTCAGGCCCACCAGCACGTTGTTGCGCTCGTAGGCGGCAATCCAGGCGCTGGTTTTCATGTCGCCCTTGCGGAACACCGGGCCGGCATGCATGCAGGTGTGCATTTCGTCGCCGGTGCGGTCCAGGAAACCGGTGTTGATGAATGCCACACGCGACGCAGCAGCGGCAATACAGGCTTTCAGGTTGACGCTGGTGCGGCGCTCTTCGTCCATGATGCCCAGCTTCACCGTGCTGGCCGGCAGGCCCAGCAGCTTTTCAACACGGCTGAACAGTTCGCTGGCAAACGCCACCTCGTCGGGGCCGTGCATTTTGGGCTTGACGATGTAGACGCTGCCCTTGCGCGAGTTGCGGATTCCGTCTTTCCCGTGGCCCTGCAGGTCGTGCAGCGCAATGGTGGTGGTGACTACCGCATCGAGAATGCCTTCCGGAATTTCCTTCGTGCTGCCATCGGCGGCGGTGTACAAAATCGCCGGGTTGGTCATCAGATGGCCCACATTGCGCAGGAACATCAGCGAGCGGCCGTGCAGCTTGACTTCGCCCTTGCCATCGGCTGCGGTGTAGACGCGGTCGGCGTTCAGGCCGCGGGTAAAGGTTTTGTCTCCCTTGGTCACGCTTTCGGTCAGCGTGCCCTTCAGAATGCCCAGCCAGTTGCTGTACGCCACCACCTTGTCGGCAGCATCGACCACCGCAACCGAGTCTTCCAGATCCAGAATGGTGGACAGGGCCGATTCCAGCACCAGGTCACTCACACCGGCCGGGTCGGTTGCGCCAATGGCGTGGCTGCGATTGATCTGCAGATCCAGGTGCAGGCCGTTGTGCTGCAGCAGCACCGACGACGGCGCCGCTGCGCTGCCCTGGTAGCCCAGAAACTGCTTGGCGCTTTTCAGCTCGGCGGTCTTGCCATTGGCCAGCGTGACCACCAGCTTGCCGTCCACCACCGCATACCCGGTGGAGCCCACATGCGAGCCTTTCTTGAGGGGTGCGGTGCGGTCCAGCACGTTGCGGGCGTAGTCGATGACTTTGGCGCCGCGCTTGGGGTTGTAGCCACCGCTTTTCTCGCAGCCATCGGCCTCGGAGATCGCGTCGGTACCGTACAGCGCGTCGTACAGGCTGCCCCAGCGGGCGTTGGCCGCGTTCAGCGCATAGCGGGCGTTCAGGATGGGCACCACCAGCTGCGGGCCGGCCTGCACCGCCAGCTCGTCGTCCACGTTTTTGGTGGTGGCCTTGACCTTCCCGGGCACCGGCACCAGGTAGCCGATTTTTTCGAGAAACTTGCGGTAGCCCTTCATGCCCTTGATGGGGCCGGGGTTGGCCTTGTGCCAGCCGTCAATCTCGGTCTGCAGGCGGTCACGCTCGGCCAGCAGCGCAATGTTTTTGGGTGCCAAGTCGGCCACGATGGCGTCAAAGCCAGCCCAGAATTTGGCGGCGTCAATACCGGTACCGGGCAGTACATCGTTTTCAATGAACTGGTGCAATTCGGAGGCAACCTGGAGGTTGTGAACAGGGGTGCGTGTTGTCATGGCGTAGCGGTCAAGTGAAATAAAAAAATCAGGCAGATTCAAAAAAGCGGGACACATCGCGCAGCGAGCTACCGGTGTAAGCCGGCTGGGTGCCCAGCTCCTCAAACGGCAACTGGTAGCGGTTCACCCACAGCGTCCGGTAGCCGTACCAGGTCGCGGCCAGCGCGTCCCAGCTGTTGCAGCTCACAAAACCTATCTGCTCTGCCGCAAGGCCGGTCGCCTGCGGTCCCAGCGCATAGGCGTCCGGATGGGTTTTGTATTTTCGCAGACTGTCCACACTCAAAACATGGTCGAGTGCGTCGGCCAGCCCGGCGCTCTGCACCACGGCCTCCAGCATGGCGGGGTCGCCGTTGGACAGAATGCCGGTGACCACACCGCGCGCCTTCAGGCCCAGCAGCACTTCGCGGTTTTCGGGGAAGGGGCCCAGATGGCGGTACTGGTTCATCAGTTGTTCTTCGCGATCGGGCGTGAGGTCCAGCGCCAGCTTCTTGCATGCAAATCGCAGGCCAGCGCGGGTGAGGTCCCAGAACGGCCGGTAGTGCGCACCGTGGTTGCTGGTGGTCACCAGCCGGGTGTATTCGACCTGCTTGTCGCGCCACAACACGCCCAGCGCCTGGCCGTGGCCGGGAAAAAGCTGCTCGCCGAGCTGGCCCACGCTGTAGACGTCGAACAGGGTGCCATAGGCGTCGAACAGTACGGCGCGGGGTGGGGTGGCAGTGTGTGTCATCCCAATAATGTATTTGATACTTTAAATGCCATTAATTACAAAAAAGTAGACTAATCACTGATTAAAAGTATCCAATAGACGCCAGTACTGCCTTCAAACCTGTGCCGTGAGCGGCCCATAGTCTTTCGTACACGGGTGGAATTGAGGCGGCTTGCAACTTCGTATCTCTCGCAAATAGGCAAAATCCGCAGCCATGGACAAATTCAAGCAGCTCGAGTCCTTCGTCTCGGTTGCCACCCGCGGCAGCCTGACGGCCGCAGCCAATGCCGAGGGCGTGGCGCCCGCCATCATGGGCCGCCGGCTCGACGCGCTGGAAGAGCGGCTGGGCGTGAAGCTGCTGGTGCGCACCACCCGGCGCATTTCGCTCACCCACGAAGGCAGCGCCTTTCTGGAAGACTGCCAGCGCCTCCTGGCCGACGTGGCCAATGCCGAGGCCAGTGTTTCTGCCGGCGGTGTGAAGGCCAGTGGCCACCTGCGCATTACCGCGCCGGCCGGTTTTGGCCGTCGCCACGTGGCGCCGCTGGTGCCCCGTTTCCGCGAACTGCACCCCGAGGTGACGATCTCGCTGAACCTGGGCGACCGGGTGGTTGATCTGGCCGGCGAAGGTTTTGACTGCGCGGTGCGGGTCGGCGATTTGCCCGATTCCTCGCTGGTCAGCGTGCGGCTGGCCGACAACCGGCGGCTGTGTGTGGCCACCCCCGGCTACCTGCAGCAGCGCGGCGTGCCGCAGCATCCCAGCGACCTGGCGCAGTTTGACTGCCTCACGCTGTCGAGTGACGCCTCGCAGACGCGTGGATGGACTTTTCGTCTTCCCGGCGCCGCCGAAGACGACAACGAGGTGGTGCACCTCAAACCCGGCGGCCCGCTGAACTGCTCCGACGGCCAGGTTTTGCACGACTGGTGTGTGGCCGGCTACGGCATTGCCTGGCGCAGCACCTGGGAGGTTGAGGCCGAAATTGCCTCGGGCGCGCTGGTGGAGGTGCTGGCCGAATTTGCCGCGCCGCCCAACGGCATCTACGCCGTGTTTCCACAGCGCCGGCACCTGCCCTTGCGGGTACGGCTGTGGATAGACTTTTTGAAAGACCGCTACAGCCAGCCCGATTTCCTGCAGGGCCGCTGGCCATGAAAAAACCCGCCTGAGCG
>JAZKCX010000230.1:3493-11122 GCA_040387875.1 Pseudomonadota bacterium
TTCATGGTCTTCTCCGTTGGTGTGAATGGTTGTAAATCCCGAAAAGGATTCCAGCATAGAACGTGGGGGATTGCAAGACAGATGACCGCTGGCCCGATTGTCACCAGCCGTTACACGCACGGTGTGCAAAGTGTCACTGAATCGCGCGGGTTCAAGGTGTTGCCCGCGCTCCGTAGAATCGCTGGATGCTTTCCGTCAAACAACAACTGCTCGCGGCGCTGGCCGACGTGCTCGAAAAAACCGTTCCCGGCGCTGGTGCGCGTGCGCTCTTTGAATCGCCCAAGGTAGCCGCCCATGGCGACTTTGCCTGCACCGCTGCCATGCAACTGGCCAAGCCGCTCAAGCTCAATCCGCGCCAGCTCGCCGAAACCCTGAAAGCCGCGCTGGAGCAGGCGCCGGCGTTTGCGCAGTGGGTCAGTGCCATAGAAATTGCCGGCCCTGGCTTTATCAACATCCGGCTCAAGCCCGCCGCGCACCAGCAGGTGGTGCGGGAAGCGTTGGGCGCGGGCGCCGCCTTTGGTGTGCAGGCTGACACCGGCGAGCGTGTGCTGGTGGAGTTTGTCTCGGCCAACCCCACCGGCCCGCTGCATGTGGGCCACGGCCGCCAGGCCGCGCTGGGCGACGCCATCTGTAACCTGCTGGCCACCCAGGGCAAGGCTGTCTGGCGCGAGTTTTATTACAACGACGCCGGCGTGCAGATTGCCACGCTGGCCACTTCCACCCAGTTGCGCGCCCAGGGCGTAAACCCCGGCGACGCCGGCTGGCCCGAACAGGCCTACAACGGCGACTACATCGCCGATATCGCCGCCGAGTTTCTGGCGCGCAAGACGGTGAAAAGCGACGACCGCGAATTCACCGCCAGCGGCGATGTGAACGACCTCGACGGCATTCGCCAGTTCGCGGTGGCCTACCTGCGGCGCGAGCAGGATCTGGACCTCAAGGCCTTTCAGGTGCGTTTTGACCACTATTACCTGGAGTCCAGCCTGTACACCAGCGGCCGGGTCGAGGCCACAGTGAACAAACTCGTAGCCGCCGGCAAGACCTACGAGAAAGACGGCGCCCTGTGGCTGCGGACGACTGACTACGGTGACGACAAGGATCGCGTAATGCGAACCACGGACGGTCGCTACACCTACTTCGTGCCCGACGTGGCCTACCACCTGGCCAAATTTGAGCGCGGCTTCACCAAAGTAGTCAACATCCAGGGCACCGACCACCACGGCACCATTGCCCGGGTGCGGGCCGGTTTGCAGGCCGTGGGCGAAGGCATTCCCCAGGGCTACCCCGACTACGTGCTGCACACCATGGTGCGGGTGATGCGCGGCGGCGAAGAGGTGAAAATCTCCAAGCGCGCTGGCAGCTACGTCACGTTGCGCGACCTGATCGAGTGGACCAGCACCGACGCCGTGCGTTTCTTTTTGCTCAGCCGCAAACCCGACACCGAATACATCTTCGACATCGACCTCGCGCTGGCGCAAAACAACGACAACCCGGTGTATTACGTGCAGTACGCCCATGCCCGTATCTGCTCGGTGCTGGCAAGCTGGGGCGGCGATGTGGCCACGCTGAAAGACGCCGACCTGTCGGCACTCGACAGCCCGCAGGCCCAGGCCCTGATGCTGCTGATGGCCAAATACCCCGACATGCTGGCCAATGCCGCCAAAGACTTTGCGCCGCACGACGTGACCTTTTACCTGCGCGAACTCGCCGCCAGCTACCACAGCTACTACGATGCCGAGCGCATTCTGGTGGACGATGAGGCCGTAAAGCGGGCGCGGCTGGCGCTGGTGGCTGCTACCGCGCAGGTGCTGCACAATGGCCTGGCGGTGCTGGGCGTGAGCGCCCCGCGCAAGATGTGAAAGAGTGAACATGATGCAACGACGCAGCGAAGCCATGATCGGCTTCATCATTGGGGTGCTGGTGGGCCTGGGCGCCGCGCTGGCCGTGGCGGTTTTTGTGACCAAGGTGCCGATTCCCTTCATGAACAAGAGCCACAGCCGCTCGGTCACGCAGGAAGCGGTAGAAACCCAGAAAAACAAGGACTGGGACCCCAACGCTGCGCTGCAAGGCAAGAACCCGGTGCGTCCGCCGATTGCGCTGGGCAATGCCCCGGCCGCCAGCGCTGCTGTGCCGCCGGCCAAAACGCCCCAGGCTGCGGTGGCTCCCACCGGCCGCGAGGTGCGTTCCGAGATGAAGGTCGTGCCGGGCCCGCCCGCCGCAGCGGCCGCTCCAGCCGACCCGCTGGGCGATCTGGCCCGGGTGCGCGCATCGGCGGGTACTGCGGCGGCAAATCCCAGCGTGGCGCCCCGCGTGTCGGCGGGACAGCCGGCTGATCCGTTTACCTATTTTGTACAGGCGGGCGCTTTCCGCTCTGCCGAAGATGCCGAGGCGCAGCGGGCCAAGCTGTCGCTGCTGGGGGCCGAAGCCCGCGTGACGGAACGCGAGCAGTCGGGCCGCACGGTGTTCCGGGTGCGCGTAGGGCCTTTCGAACGCAAGGAAGATGCAGACCGGAGCAAGGAAAAGCTCGATGCCAGTGGTCTGGAGACCGCACTGGTGCGGGTGCAGCGCTGAACTTTCACAGCCTCGCCCATTCACACAAGCAAAGGAGTCTTGAACTTATGAAACGTCGTGAATTTTCGGTGGTTGCAGCGGCCGGTGCGCTCGGCTTGGCTCTGCCGGCCTGCGCCCAGGACGACAAGCCCCGCGAGGGCAAGGAATACATCAAACTGGACGCACCCGTGGCGGTCGACGCGCCGGCCGGCAAGGTCGAGGTGATCGAGTTCTTCTGGTACAGCTGCGGCCATTGCAATGCCTTCGAGCCCCGGCTGGAAGCCTGGATCAAGGGCCTGCCCAAAGACGTGGCGGTGCGCCGGGTGCCGGTGGCTTTCCGCGCCGACTTTGTGCCCCAGCAGCGGCTGTTCTACACCCTGGAAGCCATGGGCAAGGTGGAAGAGCTGCACCGCAAGGTTTTCTACGCCATCCACGTGGAAAAACAAAACCTGTCGGCGGAACCGGCCATCACTGCCTGGGCCGAGAAAAACGGCCTGGACAAGGCCAAGTTCACCGAGCAGTTCAACTCCTTTGGTGTGGCCACCAAGGCCCGCAAGGCAGCGCAATTGCAGGATGCCTTCAAGATCCAGGGCGTGCCCTCGCTGGGCATTGCCGGTCGCTACTACACCGACGGCACGCTGGGCGGTGGCAGCATGGACGGCGCGCTCAAGGTCGCCGACGCACTGATTGCGCAGTCGCGCAAGGCAAAGTAGCTTTTTTCTTTGTTTAGTTGCGTAAAACAGGCCCGCTGATGCGGGCCTGTTTGTTTCTGGCCGCAACAGGCCGCTACAATCACAGCAAGATTCATGCCCCTATGAAAAAGCCTTTGTCGACCCTTCGTTTTCTCCTGTTGCCGCTCTTGCTGTGCACTGTATTCGGGGGTGTTGCACATGCCGAAAAAGCCGACAAAAACAAGCCCATGAACGTAGAGGCCGACGCGCTGCGTTACGACGATCTGCGCCAGACCAGCCTGTTCACCGGCAACGTGGTCATTACCAAAGGCACGCTGGTATTGCGCGCCAACCGCATCGACGTGCGCCAGGACGCGCAAGGTGCCCAGTTTGGTGTGGCCACCGGCGGCAGTGGCAAGCTGGCCTATTTCCGGCAGAAGCGCGACGGGGTGGACGAGACCATTGAAGGCGAAGCCGATGTCATTGAATACGATGGCAAGGCCGACAAAGTGAAGTTCATCCGCAATGCGGTGCTGCGCCGTTACCGCGGCGGCGTGCTGGCCGACGAGACCACCGGCGACGTCATCAATTACGACAACACCACCGACGTATTTACCGTCAATGGGGGCCCGGCCAACGGCTCTACCGGCAACCCGGGCGGTCGCATCCGGGCGGTGTTGTCGCCCAGCACTCCGGCATCGGTACCCGTGGCGCCGCCCGCCAGCCTGCGTCCCAGCGGCAAGCTGACCGAGGACAAGAAGTGAGCGCCGTGCCTGGGGCAGATGCCGGCAGCCGGCTGGAAGCACGCGGCCTGCAAAAGTCCTACGGCAGCCGCAAGGTGGTGAAAGATGTTTCGCTGGGCGTACAAAAAGGCGAAGTGGTTGGCCTGCTCGGCCCCAACGGTGCCGGCAAGACCACCTCGTTCTACATGATCGTGGGCCTGGTGCGGGCCGATGCCGGCGTCATCACCATCGGCGGCCAGTCGGTGGAGCACATGCCCATTCACCGCCGCTCGCGGCTGGGCCTGAGCTACCTGCCACAAGAGGCGTCGATTTTCCGCAAGCTCACCGTGGAGGAAAACATCCGCGCCGTGCTGGAGCTGCAGCGCGATGAACAAGGCCGCCCGCTGACCAACGCAGTGACCGACCAGCGGGTCGATGCATTGCTGCAAGACCTGCGGGTAGACCACCTGCGCGACTCGCCCGCACCGGCGCTGTCGGGTGGTGAGCGCCGCCGGGTAGAGATTGCCCGCGCGCTGGCCACCCAGCCGCAGTTCATCCTGCTCGACGAGCCGTTTGCCGGCATCGACCCAATTGCGGTGATCGAGATCCAGCGCATCATTGGTTTCCTCAAATCGCGCGGCATCGGTGTGCTGATCACCGACCACAACGTGCGCGAAACCCTGGGCATCTGCGACCACGCCTACATCATCAGCGACGGCCATGTGCTGGCCGAAGGTACGCCGTCGGAGATCGTCAACAACGCTGACGTTCGCCGTGTGTATCTGGGCGAACATTTCCGGATGTAGGGCAACTGGTGAGAATGGACATGAGCGCCGCCGGGCCGCCCCAAGGCGCGAAGGCCCCCTCGGGGGGCAGCGAAGTACACGCAGTGACGAGCGTGGGGGTCCTGTGAAACAGGGCCTCTCACTCCGTGTCTCACAGCACCTGGCGTTAACGCCGCAACTGCAACAGTCGATCCGGCTGCTGCAGTTGTCGACGCTGGAGTTGAGCCAGGAGGTCGAGCAGATGCTCGACGACAACCCTTTTCTGGAGGTCGCCGAAGACGCCGCGCCGCGCGAGGAATTTGGCCTGGCGCAGGCCGATGTGCGCGCCACCGACGACGCGCCCGAATTCAGCGCGGCGCCGGAATCTTCATCCACCACCAGCGTTACCGATGACAGCAGTTCCGGCGACGCGCCCGAGCTGGACAGCGCATTGCAGGACAGCTGGGACGGCGACGGCTCCAGCGACATCGCGCCCGACGACAGCGAGTGGGGCGGTGACGCCCCTGCCCGCAAGAACAACGACGACGACGGCAACCTCGACGCGGTCGAGCTGGCGCGCAACCAAGAGTCGATGACGGCCTTTTTGCACCGGCAGGCGCTGTCGCTGCGGTTGAGTGAGGTGGACCGTGCCGCGCTGCGTTTTCTGATCGAATCGCTGAGCGACGACGGTTATCTGGAAGACACGCTGCAGTCGCTGGCCGAGGGCCTGGCCGGCGACGATCTGGAGCAGGTCGAAGAACTGACCCACCGCTTTGAAGTGGCGCTGCGCCTGCTGCAAAGCCTGGAGCCCACCGGCGTGGGCGCGCGTACGCTGGCCGAATGCCTGACGCTGCAACTGCGTGCCCTGCCTGCCGACGAAATAGTCACTGCCGCGCTGGCCATCTGCGCGCAGCCCATGGAGCTGCTGGCGCGCCGCGACATCAAGCGGCTGGTGCAGCTGTGCCACGAAAACGAGGCGCGGGTGCGCAAAGCGATTGCGCTGATCCAGGGGCTGGAGCCCAAACCGGGCCGGCGCTTTATTGATGTAGAACGCAACATCGTGGTACCCGACGTGATTGTGGTCAAGGTTGGCCGCGGCATCCATTCCCGCTTCAAGGCCACCCTCAATGCCGACGTGATGCCCCGGCTGCGGGTTCACGATATCTACGCTGGCGCACTCAAGGCCAACAAGGGCGGCAGCGCGCAGGCCCTGCAGCAGCGGCTGCAGGAGGCACGCTGGTTCATCAAGAACATCCAGCAGCGCTTTGACACGATATTGCGCGTCAGCAGTGCGATTGTGGAGCGGCAGAAAAACTTCTTCGTGCACGGCGAGTTGGCGATGCGTCCGCTGGTGCTGCGCGAAATTGCCGACGAGCTGGGCCTGCACGAATCCACCATTTCGCGCGTGACCACCGCCAAATACATGGCCACGCCCTACGGTACCTTCGAGTTGAAGTATTTCTTTGGTTCTGCGCTGGGCACCGAGACCGGCGGCAATGCATCGAGCACGGCGGTGCGGGCGCTCATCAAGCAGTTTGTCGCGGCCGAAAGCCTGAAAAAGCCATTGAGTGACAACCAGATTTCCGAGATGCTGAAAGAGCAGGGCATCGAGTGCGCGCGCCGCACCGTTGCAAAGTACCGCGAGGCGCTGCGCATCGCTCCTGCCAACTTGCGCAAAGCACTATGAACCAATTGCATCTGTTCCTGCCCTGCGCCGCCGGCGTCGAGGACTATCTCGAAGCCGAGGTGCGGCGCATTTGCAGCGGCCATACCGACAAGATGCGTGGCGGCGTGCGGGTCACGGGTTCCTGGCGCGACGCGATGCTGCTCAACCTGCACAGCCGTCTGGCGCAGCGGGTGCTGGTGCAGCTTGCATTCGAGCCCTACCGCAGCGAGAACGACCTGTATGCCGCCGCATCGGCCGTGGCCTGGGAGATCTGGTTCACACCCAAACAAAGCATCAAGGTCGAGGTCACCGCGCAGCACAGCCCGCTCACCTCACTGAACTTTGCCGCGCTGAAAATCAAGGACGCCGTCTGCGACCGCTTTCGCGCCAAGGCCAACGGCGTGCGGCCCGACGTCAACACCACCTGGCCCGATGTGCGTATCTATGCGCACCTGACCACCGACACGGTGTCGCTGTACATCGACACTTCGGGCGAGCCGCTGTTCAAGCGCGGCTGGCGTGAAGACAAGGGCGAAGCGCCGCTGAAAGAAACCCTGGCCGCCGCCATGCTGGCCGCCAGCGGCTACGACGGCAGCCAGCCGTTTTATGACCCCTGCTGCGGCAGCGGCACCATCGCCATTGAGGCGGCGCAGATCGCCTGCAACATCGCGCCTGGCATTGCGCGGCGCTTTGCCTTCGAGAAGTTTCTGCCCTTTCAGTCGCATGTGTGGTCGTCGCTTTTGGACGCTGCGAACACGGCGGTGCATGACCCGGTAGCACCGATTTTCGGCAGCGACGTGGCCTTTCGCATGGTCGATTTTGCCGAGCGCAATGCCGAGCGCGCGGGGGTCGATGAAGTGGTGCAGTTCCGCGGCGGCGACGCCTTGCAGCGCATGCCGCCGGCAGAGACGGGCGTGATGCTGGTGAACCCGCCCTATGGCGAACGGATTGACGTGGCCGGTGTGGCGGGTACAGCACAAGGGCGCGGCGGTCCGCGTTATGCCGACCCCACTGCGGCGCCGCAGGCGCAGGGACAAGGGCGTGAAAGTGCGCAGACCGACGACGGCGGCGATTTCTTTCCGCAGCTCGCCACCCACTGGAAGAAAAACTACGCCGGCTGGACGGCCTGGGTGCTGACGCCCGACCTCAAGCTGCCCAGCCGCATGCGGCTGAAAGAGTCGCGCCGGGTGCCGATGTGGAACGGCCCGATTGAGTGCCGCTTGTTCAAGTTCGAGATGGTGGCTGGCTCGGCCCGT
>JAZKCX010000231.1:0-3716 GCA_040387875.1 Pseudomonadota bacterium
GCACGCTCTGGGCCACGGCTTCGGGGCTGCTGCCAAAGCCGTTTTCAAAATCGGCGTTTACTGGCAGGTCGGTGGCTTGCACCATCTCGCGCAGGTGGGCCAGGACTTGCTCACGATTCATGGCACCGTCGGCCTGCGCGTGTGACCAGGCAAAACCCGAGCTGGTGGTGGCCAGCGCCGCAAAACCCAGGCTTTGCAGGTAGCGGGCGCTGCCGGCGTCCCAGGGGTTGGGAATGACAAAACAGTCCGATTGATGTAACTGTTTGAAAATCTGCCGTTTGGCGGTCACGCCGGGCTGGGTGGGGTGCATGGTGGGTGCCTCATTGGGAAAAGCCGCCGGAAAGGGCAGGTCGGGCCGCAGATTGCCACACAATCCCCGTCGGACATAGAGACTCTGCCACACTGGCGCAGTCATCCGGCGCTCCCCGGCTGGCGTTAATGCACAACCATCCACCACTGAAGAGACCAGCCAATGAACGCACACACTACGCGCCGCCGTTTCATAGCCATCATGCCCATCGCCGGAGTTGCCCTGCTGGGCGCCAGCCAGGCCTTTGCCGCCGGCCATGCCGGCGCCGCCATGCTTGACGAAAAAGACCCCACTGCCGTGGGACTGGCCTATGTGGCCGACGCCGCCAAGGCCGACAAAGCCAAGGTCAAGGCCCCCGCTGGCAGCAACTGCGCCAACTGCGCGCTGTACTCCGGCAAGGCCGGCGACGCAGCCGGCGGCTGCGGCATTTTCCCGGGCAAACAGGTTGCAGCCAAAGGTATCTGCTCGGCCTGGGCCAAGAAGGGCTGAGTACGCGCGGCCGGTTTTGGCCGCATTAACCTTTATTCAACACAAAGGCGCCCTGGGGCGCCTTTGTTGTTTCTGCATCAATTTGGGCCATAAGTGCACCAGAAAATGCTTTTAATTCAATAGCACTAAATCAAGCATCCACGCCGGCCCCATGCCATTTTTATTAAAAATTCAGCCCTAATCCCCGCCCCCGCCACACCCGCCGCCATCCCCACCTCCGTCGCTGCTGCTGGAGGTGCTGTCGCTGCTCGACGACTCGGCGCCGCCAAAGCTGTCGGAGTTGCCGCTGTAGCTGCCATCGGCAAAGTCGGTAGCGCAGTGCGGGTTGCCAGTGGTGCTGTCGGCGGGGCGGCCCAGGGTGGCAAACTGGCTGCAGTTGGCCAGGTAGATAAAGCCGGCGGGTATGGCCAGTTTGGCGTCAAGCGCAAACAAGAGCGGCAGGCGGCTGGGGTCGCGGGGCTGGATGGCTTCGTCGCGGCAGGCCCAGTACCAGGCGCGGCGCAGGCCGTCGTTGCTGCTCGCTTTGGGGCCCAGCGCCTCGGCCGGGGTGTGGTGCAAAAACCAGCCCAGCGCCAGTTCGCACCAGTCGCTGTAGGCCTTGGTGTGCAGAATGAATTCGTGCCACAGCACATCGACCGCGCGCGAGGGCATGGCCACAAACTGTTTGTTGCTGCGCAGGCAAGCCAGAAAAAACTGGCGCAGGCCGCGCTCCACCAGCTCGCAGTCTTTGGTGCTCATGCCGGGGTAGGTGTCGCGCAGCTTGCGCTTAAGAAACTGCGGCAGCGGCGCCTCGCGCACCACTTTTTCGCGCTGCCAGCGGGCCCAGGCATTGAGCAGCACCGTGAGAAAAATCGACGCCACCAGGTAGCCCGTCCAGAAGCCGCGCGGCGCCCACCAGCCCACGACGGCACCGAGTACCAGCACCAGCCAGCAGAGCACCAGCGCAATCAGCGCCTCGCGGTAGTGGCGCAGAACAATGCGTTTCCATGCCGGCATACCCTGCCCTCCCCTGCGTTACAGCACCACCGGCTCCGGCTCCAGCCGGATGCCAAAACGCTCGTAGACGCTGGTCTGGATGGCCTTGGCCAGCGTCATCACTTCGCCGCCGGTGGCGCCGCCCCGGTTCACCAGCACCAGCGCCTGTTTTTCGTACACCCCCGCCTGGCCCACCGACTTGCCGCGCCAGCCACAGGCGTCGATCAGCCAGCCAGCGGCGAGCTTGATGTTGCCGTCCAGCATGGGGTAGTGCACCACCTTGGGTTCGCGCGCGATGATGTCGGCGCACTGGTCGGGCGTGACGGTGGGGTTCTTGAAAAAGCTGCCGGCGTTGCCCACCACCCGCGGGTCAGGCAGCTTGGCGGCGCGGATGGCGCAGACCCAGTCAAATACCTGCTGCGCGCTGGGCGCGGTGATGCCGGTTTCGGTCATTTTTTTCTCGATGTCGGCATAGCCCAGCACCGGCTTCCAGGGCTTGGGCAGGCGCATGCGCACGCGGGTAATCAGCGCCTTGCCGGCCAGACCGAAGTCGCCCGGGCGCACGCTGGTGCGTTTGAAAACCGAGTCGCGGTAGCCAAAAGCGCACTGGGCGGCATTGAGCGTGAAGCTCTGACCGGTGGCCAGGTCGATGGCGTCGAGCGACTCAAAGCGGTCCTGCAATTCCACGCCGTAAGCGCCGATGTTTTGCACCGGCGACGCGCCCACGGTGCCGGGAATCAGCGCCAGGTTTTCCAGGCCGGGGTAGCCCTGGGCCAGCGTCCAGGCCACGACCGCGTGCCAGTTTTCGCCGGCGCCGGCTTCTATCACCCACGCCTTGGGCGTTTCTTCCAGCAAGCGCTTGCCCATGACCTCGACCTTGAGCACCAGCGGCTTGACGTCGCCGGTCAGCACCAGGTTGCTGCCGCCGCCCAGTACGAATTTGGGCCGGCTGGCCAGCGCCGGGTCGGCCGCTACCGCCAGCGCGTCGGCCTCGCAGGTAATGCGCACCAGCGTTTGCGCCTTGGCAACGATGCCAAAGGTGTTGTAGGGCTGCAGCGGAACATTCGATTCGGTGAACATGGGAGAATTGTCGGGGATACAGGGAGCCCCGTCATGCCGTCATTCGATACCGTCTGCGAAGCCAATCTGGTAGAAGTCAAAAACGCGGTGGAAAACACCGCGAAAGAAATCAACACGCGTTTTGATTTCAAGGGCAGCTCTGCCGCAGTGGAGCTGAAAGACAAGGACATCACGCTGTTCGGCGATGCCGATTTTCAGCTGCGCCAGGTGGAGGATATTTTGCGCGCCAAGCTCACCAAACGCGAGGTGGACGTGCGTTTTCTGGACATTGGCGATGTGCAGAAGATCGGCGGCGACAAGGTCAAGCAGGTCTTCAAGGTACGTAACGGCATCGAGACCGAGCAGGCCAAGAAGATCACCAAAATCCTCAAGGAAAGCAAACTCAAGGTGCAGGGCGCGATTCAGGGCGACGCAGTGCGTGTGACCGGCGCCAAGCGCGACGATCTGCAGGCGGCAATGGCGGTAATACGGAAAGAAATTTCGGATATTCCGTTGAGTTTTAACAACTTCAGGGACTGATCTTGAAGCTGCTTGCCCTGGTGGCGCTGTTTGCACTGGCCAGCGCGGCCCATGCGACCTCGGTCGCATTACAAGGCATGCTTGGCAGCAAGGCCCTGCTGATCGTTGATGGCGGCGCGCCGCGCGGCGTGGCACCGGGCGAATCGCACAACGGGGTGAAGGTGTTATCCACCAGCGGCGACCAGGCGGTGGTGGAGATTGCCGGCCAGCGCCACACGCTGCGGGTGGGCGAGGCCCCGGCCAGCGTGGGTGGTGCGGGCGGCGGCGGGCGCGGCTCGCGCATTGTGCTGACCAGCGGCACGGGCGGCCACTTCACCACCCAGGGCGCCATCAACAGCAGCAC
>JAZKCX010000232.1:0-6213 GCA_040387875.1 Pseudomonadota bacterium
CTCGGCGCGCTCAACGTGATGCAACTGGCCAGCCCGTCGTCGGCGATTTTGTCGGCAGTGGTCTTCAACGCGCTCATCATCGTGGTGCTGATTCCGCTGGCGCTCAAGGGCGTGAAATACCGCGCTGTGGGTGCCGCCGCGCTGCTGCGCCGCAACCTGCTCATCTACGGGCTGGGCGGCCTGGTCGTTCCTTTCATCGGCATCAAGGCGATTGACCTTGTATTGGCTGCTACAGGCCTTGTTTAACCCATTTTCGAGGAAATTTATATGAAAAACACCCTCAGGCCGGCGCTGCTCCTATTTAGTTTGCTATCAATTTTGACTGGATTGGTTTACCCCTTCGCCGTCACTGGCGCAGCGCAGGCGCTCTTCCCGGCGCAGGCTGCCGGCAGCCTGGTGCTGCGCGACGGCAAGCCGGTGGGCTCGGCGCTGATCGGCCAGAGCTTTTCCGAGCCCAAGCACTTCTGGGGCCGCCCTTCCGCCACCAGTCCGATGCCCTACAACGCATCGGCTTCCAGCGGCTCCAACCAAGGGCCGTTGAACCCGGCGCTGACCGATGCCGTCAAAGGCCGCATCAAGGCCCTGCGTGCTGCCGACCCTGGCAACACCGCGCCGGTACCGGTCGATCTGGTCACTGCCTCGGCCAGCGGATTGGACCCGCACATCAGCCCTGCGGCCGCCCACTACCAGGTAGCCCGCGTGGCCCGCGAACGCCAACTGCCGGCCGAGCGCGTGCAGGCGGTGGTCGATGGCCTGGTGGAAAAGCCCTTGCTAGGGGTTTTGGGTGAAGCGCAGGTCAACGTGTTGCGCCTGAATCTGGCGCTGGACGCAGCCACGCCGCGTTGATCGGCAACGCGGGCTGAACGCTGTCATGCTGAGCAACCTGTTGCACGCCCTGTGCGCGCTGGCGGCCTTTGCAGTGCCCATAGCCTCGGGTTGGGCCTGCCTCGAATGGCAGGATCGCCGGCGCAGCAGGCGGACCCGCCGCTGGACCGCAGAACGCGTACATTCGTCCCATGGCGAGCACCGCTGACACCCGTCCGGACCCCGACCTGCTGCTGGCGCAAATGCGCGAGCAGACGGCCCAGGCCCAGCGCGGCCGTTTGCGCATCTACTTTGGTGCCAGTGCCGGCGTGGGCAAAACCTACGCCATGCTCAGCGCGGCGCAGCGCGAACTGAAAGCCGGACGCAATGTTCTGGTGGGCGTGGTCGAAACCCATGGCCGCAGCGAAACCGCCGACCTGCTGGCCGGCCTGCCGCAATTGCCTCTGCGCGAGATTCCCTACCGCGGCCGCGTACTCAAGGAGTTCGACCTCGACGCCGCGCTGGCCCACAAACCTGCGGTGCTGTTGGTCGATGAACTGGCGCATTCCAACGTGGACGGTTCGCGCCATCCCAAGCGCTGGCAGGACGTACAGGAGCTGCTCGAAGCCGGCATCGACGTCTGGTCGGCGGTCAACGTGCAGCATCTGGAAAGCCTGAACGGCACGGTGGGCGCCATCACTGGCGTGCGGGTCCACGAGACCGTACCCGACACGGTGATCGACAGCGCCGACGAGCTGGTGCTGGTCGATGTGACGCCCGACGAGCTGCTGGGCCGCCTGAAAGCCGGCAAGGTCTATCTGCCACCCCAGGCCGAGCGCGCCGCGCAGAACTTCTTCCGCAAAGGCAACCTGATCGCGCTGCGCGAAATTGCGCTGCGCCGCACCGCCGAGCATGTGGAAGACGACGTGCGCAGCTACCGGGTGGAGCAGTCCCACGCTGGCGGGCCCGGCGGCAGCTCTGACGGCCTGCCGGTATGGAATACCTCCGGCGCCATTCTGGCCTGCATAGGCCCTGGCGAAGGCGCTGCACAAACCGTGCGCACCGCAGCGCGGATAGCTGGCCAGCTCAATGTGCGCTGGCATGCGGTGTATGTGGAAACGCCGCGCCTGCAGCGGTTGCCGACGGCCGAGCGCGATCGTATTCTGGCGGTGGTGCAGCTGGCCGAAGAACTGGGTGCGGCCACCGCCGTGCTGGCTGGCAACGATGTGGCTGCGGAAATTGTGGCGCAGGCGCAGCTGCTCAACTGCGCCACGCTGGTGCTGGGACGTCCGTCAGCCGCGGGCCCGTGGCGGTGGCGCCGCGCTGGCCTTGCGCGGCAGCTGGGCACGCGGGCGCCAGGGCTCGACATCGTCGAAGCCGGCCATGCCAGCAGCACCCGCAGACTGGCGCAGGCCGTTCCCCGGACGCTGGAAGACGATGCGCCCGCCATCTGGGCAGACCACCTGCCGCGCTATGCCTGGGCCGCCGCCAGCAGCGTGGTGGTGACCGTGTTGGCCACGCCGCTGCACGACCTGCTGGCACTGGCCAACATCGTCATGCTGTTTTTGCTGGGCGTGGTGCTGGTCGCCGTCAGGCTGGGCCGCGGCCCGGCGGCGCTGGCGGCATGTCTCAATGTGGCTGCCTTTGACTTCTTTTTCGTCGATCCACGGCTCTCGTTCGCAGTGAGTGACGTGCAGTACGTCGTGACTTTCGCCGTCATGCTGGGCGTGGGCCTGCTGATCGGCCAGCTCACTGCCGGCCTGCGTTTTCAGGCCCGCATTGCCGCCAGCCGCGAGCGTCGGGCGCAGTCGCTGTTCGAGCTGGCGCGCGACCTCTCCGGTGCGTTGCTGGATACGCAGGTGGCCGAGCTGGGCGCGGCTGCAGTGCAGCGCAACTTTGGCGGGCAGGCGCTGGTGCTGGTGACGGACGCCAACGACAGGCTTGCCCGGCCCGCCAGCAACCCCGCCGGCTTTGACATGGAGGTGGCCGACTGGGCCTTCCGCCAGGGCCAGCCCGCCGGCCTGGCTACCACCACGCTCTCGGCGCAAACCTGGCACTACGTGCCACTGAAGGCACCCATGCGGCTGCGCGGTGTGCTGGCGCTGCAGCCGGCACAGCCGCGCTGGCTGCTGATTCCCGAGCAGTTGCAGCAGCTCGACACGCTGGCGCGCCAGATTGCCATTGCGCTGGAGCGGGTGCACTACGTCGAGGTGGCGCAGCAGGCGGTGGTGGAGATGGAGTCCGAGCGGCTGCGCAACGCCTTGCTGGCCGCGATTTCGCACGATGTGCGCACGCCGCTCACGGCGTTGATAGGCCTTGCCGAGACCTTGCAGCGGGCGCTCGCCGGTACACCGGGTGCAGCCATCGATATGGCGCAGGCAATTTCGCAACAGGCCCGGTCGCTCAGTGCGCTGGTGAATAACCTGCTCGACATGGCCCGGCTACAAAGCGGCGCTGTGCAGTTGCGCAGCGACTGGCAATCGGTGGAAGAACTGGTGGGCACTGCCATCCGCGCGGCCCAGCCGGCACTGACCGGCAAGCCAGTGCAAACCGACGTGCCGGCCGATCTGCCGCTGGTCGAATGCGATGCGGTGCTGATGGAGCGGGTGCTGGTGAATTTGCTGGAGAACGCTGCCAAATACGGCGCGCTGCCCATTGTGGTGAGCGCCCGCGCCACGGCGCAAAGCCTGCTGCTGTCGGTGCGCGATCATGGGCCGGGTCTGCCGGCCGCACTGCAGGGTAATGCGCAGTCACTGTTCGACAAGTTCACCCGGGGCGCGGTGGAGTCGGCCACGCCCGGTGTGGGCCTGGGGCTGGCCATTTGCAAGGCGGTGGTGCTGGCGCACCGGGGTGAAATCGGCGCCGCCAACGCCGTGGGCGGCGGTGCAGAATTCAGCATAACGCTGCCGCGCCGGCCGCCACCCACCTCTGTCGAATAAGCATGTCCAGCCCGGTTGTTGTTGTCATCGAAGACGAGCCGCAGATCCGCCGCTTTGTGCGCGGCGCGCTCGAGGCCGAAGGCTGGCAGGTGTTCGAGGCCGACACCGCGCAGCGCGGCCTGGCAGAAGCCGGCACCCGCAAACCCGATCTGCTGGTGCTCGACCTCGGCCTGCCCGACGGCGATGGGCTGGACGTGATCCGCGACGTGCGGGGCTGGTCGGCGGTGCCCATCATTGTGCTGTCGGCGCGCAGCGACGAGTCCGACAAGATTGCCGCGCTGGACGCCGGTGCCGACGACTACCTGACCAAGCCCTTTGGTGTGGGCGAGCTGCTGGCCCGGGTGCGGGCCAACCTGCGCCGGCCCCGGCTGGCGGCCGGTGCGGCAGAAGAAAGCGATGCCGTCTTCAGTTTTGGCGAGGTGGAGGTAGACCGGCAGGCGCGCATTGTGCGGCGCGCCGGAACGGAGGTGCACCTCACGCCGATTGAATACCGGCTGCTGCTGGTGCTGGTGGCCCATGCCGGCCGGGTGCTGACGCACCGGCAGCTGCTGCGCGAAGTCTGGGGCCCGTCGCATGCCGACCAAAGCCACTATTTGCGCATTTACATGGGCAATCTGCGGCAAAAGCTCGAAGCCGAGCCTGCCCAGCCACGGCATCTGTTGACGGAAACAGGGGTCGGTTACCGGCTGGTGGCCCAGAGGTAAAACGGCAGCGGACGGCAGGCAGAAAATGCCCGCGCCCGCAGTGGCTTCAGCCGCCTTTGTGCGGGCGCTTGCCGGGGTTCTTTTTGCTGCGGGTCCAGCTGCCACGCTCCAGGCTGATCTTCTGGCCACGACCTGCAGTGCGGGTCTGGCCGGGCGCAGGGATGGGCGCAGGGGTGCGCAGGCGGTCGGCTTCGGTTCGGATTTTCTGGGGCATGGCTAACTCTGGTAAAAAATAAGCGAAGGCAGTATTAGGCCACAGAGGCCCTTGCCGGAGTCTCAGCCGGCTGCTGCGTCCAGTTCCTTGCAGGTGGGCGAGCAGACGGTTTGCGACTTGCCGGCCACTTTTTTCGTGCCCATCTGCGAGCGCGCCCGGTGTTTGCCACACAGAAAACACGACATGGTGGCTGCGCCAAAGGACGAGGTCGCGCCAAACGGCGAGCCCGAAGCCTTGGATTTGTAGCGCAGGCCGTCGGCGACGACGGCGGTTTTGGTATCAGTTCTTGCCATGGGTGGTGCCTTCTGTGGGGCGCTGCCGTGCCTGCGCTATGGCTGCGCTGGCGCCGAGTTCGGCGGCCAGTGCAGCGTCCAGCGGCGAGCGGCACAGGCCCGCGTGGTGGTAATGCGTATTTTCGTACACTTCGGCCGCCGCCGGGTGGGTTTCCAAAATGGCCGTTAATTGGGGCCCGGTTGGCACGTCGGCCAGCGCCTGGGCCAGCCGCGCGGCCACCAGCTGGTGCTGGGCTGCGTCTACCGGCATGCGGCTTGCCTCCAGCCGCTCCAGCAAGGCGGCCAGCATGTAAACAACCGTAAGACTGGTGGCTGCCGGGGTGGTGCTGGTGTCGTTCATGGACAGCAATTGGGGCCGGCACCGCCAAATGCAAGCGGCCAGCTCAGACGCCACGGGCCCGGTCGGCGTGGAATTGTTTTACAAATTCGGCAAAACGGCCCACATCAAGCGCCGCGCGCACCTCGCGCATCAAATTCAGAAAGTAGTGCAGGTTGTGGATGCTGGCCAGCATGGGCCCCAGCATCTCGCCGCAGCGGTCCAGGTGGTGCAGGTAGGCGCGGCTGAAACCGCCCTGGCCTGACGGCACGGTGTCGTCGTTGGCATAGGCCGCGCCAAAACCCTTGCAGGTGTAGCAGGTGCAGGTTTCGTCCAGCGGCCGCTCGTCGGTTTTGTGGCGGGCGTTACGGATTTTCAGGTCGCCGAAGCGGGTGAACAAATGGCCGTTGCGGGCGTTGCGGGTGGGCATGACGCAGTCGAACATGTCGATGCCGTTGCTCACGCCTTCGATCAGGTCTTCGGGGGTGCCCACGCCCATCAAATAGTGCGGCTTGTGTGCGGGCAGCTTGGGGCCAATGTGCTGCAGCACCCGCAGCATGTCCTCTTTCGGCTCACCCACGCTCAGGCCACCGATGGCCACGCCAGGCAAATCGAGCGCCTCCAGCCCCGCCAATGATTCGTCGCGCAGGCCTTCAAACATGCCGCCCTGCACGATGCCGAACAGCGCGTTCGGGTTCTCCAGCCGCACCACCTCGCCTTCGCAGCGTTTGGCCCAGCGCAGGCTCAGTTCCATCGACACGCGCGCTTCGGCCTCGGTGGTGATGTGGCCCTTGGTGTCGTAGGGGGTGCACTCGTCGAACTGCATCAGGATGTCGCTGTTCAGCACGGTCTGGATCTGCATGCTGACCTCGGGCGTGAGGAAAAGCTTGTCGCCGTTCACGGGGCTGGCGAACTTCACGCCTTCTTCCGAGATCTTGCGCAT